>JBKJNW010000029.1:0-40255 GCA_046593335.1 Chthoniobacterales bacterium
GCTTTTTCGTTAGGTCCATTTTTGCATTTGCTCGGGGAAGGGACATTGCGCGCAGTCGGACTCGTCTTGCAAGCAAAAGTCTTCGTAGATTTGTAGCAAACCCTGCTGCTGCGCCACCGTCCGCAGAAAACGCCGCCGGCGCGGGTCGTCCCCGAAGAGCCGGGCCGCGCCGGTCTCGATTCGCCGGTTCGTTAGGCGGGACGGCAGACGGGCGAAATCCGGCCAAACCGCGCGTTCCTGCAATTGCCGCCAGGGCAGGATGACGTTGGCCAGGATTTCCGTGATCCGCGTCTCGCCCACGAGCGCCATTTCCTTCGCCGATGGCTCGGAGGTGAGGGTGTAATGGAAGTTCCAATAAGGATGCCTGAGCTCGAGAAAAAACTCCCGCGCCGGGCCGAGCTCTTCCATGCCTAACGACCGACGCAGCTTCGGCCAACCGGCCGCGATTCCAGCGAGCGCGGCCAGGCGTCGTTGCGGATGATTAAGCGGACGCGTCCCGCTCAGGCGCCAGGTCCGCGGTGGCAGGACGAGCCGCTCCAACTCGACCCGCCGCGGCCACCATTGGTCCCAGAGAACACGCAAATACTGCCGTGTCCCGCGCGTGAATTTTGCCAGGTCCGGCGCGGTCAGAAATCCGCCCAGGCCGAAGAGAACCGCTTCGATTTCATACGGTCGCTCGCGCAAATTTTTCTCCGGCATCCGCTGCGCGAGCAGAGTGAAGGGGAGTTTGTTTTGCTTGTAGCCGAGGGCCGCGGCCAGCTCCTGGTAAAGCGCTTCCTCGGCGCCGTGCAGTTCGCTCAGCCGTTGCAGGCGCTGCGCCTTGCGGTGGAGTCGAAACTGCGCCGCCGCCTCCAGGATGCTGCAGATCTTTTCCTCCGGCTGACCACGCAATGGCGCGTGACAACGCCCCGGACGCGCAAGCGGGAGATTGAGCGAAAACGCGGCGGGCAACGTCGCGGGATCGACCCGCACCTGCGGCACCTCACGATGTTGGCTGGTGCGAGTAAAAAAAGCGCGCCCGCTCGACTCGACGAAGGCATGCAGAATGGTGTCGTCAAAGGCCGGGTTGGTAGAGTGCCCGTGCGTTTCCCAGTTCTGATCGGTCAGCTCAAACTCGATGCTGCCGCGCACAATCTCGCCGCCCGCGAGACGAATGGCGGCATCGGAAAAGTCCGGACCGGCTTCGCGATTCCAGGTTCCGAATTGCACGATCTCAAACGTCACCCCCGCCGTGCCGGTAAACGTTTTCCCAAAGTCGCCCGCGAACCAGCGCGCCTGCAGCTCGAGCTCGCTGAAAGTGCGCGCCTGCGAAAAAAGCGGACGCTCGCGGATTTTCGCCGTCGCGCGGAGCTGGCCGTAGCGTTCGGGGCCGAACATTGCCGGCAGGCTAGGACGCGAGGGGCCGGCGGGGCAAGAATTTTAGATTGCATAACGAACTGCGGGCGGATAAACCGGCCGACGAAACTCAACACCATAACCCAAATGAAAATGAAACTCCCAATCACCGCGGCGCTCTGTCTCGCCGCCTTCATCCTCCTCACTCCGTCGACCGCGCCGGCCAAGGAAAAGAAAACCACAGAAACAGCCACCGCCAGCGCTTCGCCTGGGGAGAAAGCCAAACCACCACGCCCAACCGCCTACCGCGGCAAAATTGCGTCAGTCGACGCCAGCGCCAAGACCTTCACCGTCGGCAAACACACGATCAAGGTGACCGACGAGACGAAGATCACGAAGAACGACGCCGCCGCGACCATGGCCGACATCGTGGCCGACGAACAGGTGCGCGGTTCCTATTGGAAAAAGGAAGACGGCTCGCTCGACGCCAAGAGCGTGAAGCTCGGCGTCAAGACCGCAGGGAAACCCAAAAGCGCAGCGAAAACAGAGGCTGCGGAAGCAAGCCCGAGCGCCGAGCCGAAAAAATAGTTCGTTAGGCCGACGGCCGGATCATTTCGCAGTCGAGGCGCGGAGCGCGACCCGCAGGTCCTCAACGAAAAGCGCGTACTCGCGCCGGCGGATCTCTTCATCGGGCTGCCGTAGAAGCGAGGAGGGATGCACTGTCGCGACGACGCGCGGCGCGAACTCCGATTCCAGCACCTTCCCGCGCTCGCGCGTGACCCGAAACGACGAACCGAAGAGCGCCTGGGCCGCGGTCGAGCCGAGGCAGACCAGCACGCCTGGCCTAACGACGCGAAGCTCCGCCTCCATCCAGGGCCGGCAGGCGGCAATGTCGCGTGAGTTGGGTTTTTGATGGATCCGGCGTTTGCCGCGCGGTTCCCATTTGAAATGCTTGACCGTGTTTGTGACGTAAACCGCGTTGCGATCGATCCCCGCTTCTTCCAGCGCGCGATCGAGGAGTTGGCCGGCCGGGCCGATGAATGGCTTGCCGCTCAGGTCCTCCTGGTCGCCCGGTTGTTCGCCGAGCAACATCATTGTCGCCTTTTTTGGTCCTTCGCCGAAAACGGTCTGGGTCGCATTCTTGTAGAGCGGGCAGGCGGTGCAGCCGGCGGCCGCTTCCCGCAGAGTCGTTAGGCTGGACGTTCCCGGGACGGGCGCGGGCCGCCATTCGTCCGCCTTGGAATTCTTCGCCGCGCTCTTTTTCATCATCGTTTCCACCCGCTGCGGCGCCTCGCGCAGGAGCTCCGGGATGAGCGTTGCCTCCGGCAGGTTGCGCCAATATTTCTTCGGCATCTCGGCCTGCATCGCGTGCACTTTCACTCGCGCCGGGTTGAAAATATTCGCGTAATAGGTGCGCCAAAGATTTTCCATCTCGTCCCCGGCCGGAGCGGCGGAGCGGGCCACGCCGGCAGTGAAGGAAAGACTCTCCCTATCCCAGTGCGCGCAGCGTTCCGGGGTCAGAATGGACCAGCGCATGGAAGCGAAGCGATCGGCAAAAAAAGGCGCGTTGTGCTCGACGATGTGATGCTGCGGCTCAAACCAGGCGACGAACCATTTCCCCTCGCCATGCGCCACTTCGCGGAAACGGACGAAGGCGCGCATTTTGTGAATGTCGTGCCTGACGGATTTCTCAAAATCGGCCGCCTGCGCGAAAGCGGGGTCGACTGCGATCTCGAGCAGGTGCTGTTCGCCACGGGTCAGCCGCCAGAGCAACCGGTAGAGCAATGCCCAGCGCGCCGGATCGCGATGAAGCGAGACGAGGCGAGCGAGCGAGAGGAAGCGTTTCGGGACGCGAATCTCCGCTGCGGTCGGCGGCGCCTCGGACGCTTCGGCTTCATCGAAAAGTTGGAGCGCGGGCTGGTCTTCGCCGATTTCTTCCCAGGCGATCTGTTCTGGCGCCAGACCGCTTTGCAAAGCGCGGCGCGCGACCACTTGCCAGCGCGCAAACGTCGGCAAAAAGGAGATCTGCTCCACGCCTAGAGTTGCCCGTCGAGAACCGAAGGCTCGATCGTGAACAAGTCGAGTTGTTTTGGCCTAACGACGAGGCTTGCCGCCAGATCGTCTCGGTCCAAAGTGCGAGCATGCGGATTTTCGTCCGCGGTCGTGACGAAGGGCAGCACTTTCTTCATCGGGAGATGCAGGCGGAGCAAATCCTCGAGCCGCAGTTTGTGCCAGCGCCGGACGCGCAGGATGCGCTCGACGCTCTTGGTTCCGAGCCCGGGCACGCGAAGGAGTAAATGGCGCGGCGCCTTGTTCAAATCGACTGGGAACAAGGCCCGGTGGCGCAAGGCCCAGGCCAGTTTCGGATCAATCGTCAGGTCGAGATTTGGCGTTTCTTTCGTGGTCAGCTCGTGGGCGGCAAAACCATAAAAGCGAACCAGCCAATCGGCCTGGTAAAGGCGGTGCTCTCTCACCAGCGGAGGCGCCTGCAAGGGCAGCTTGCTCGACGCGTCCGGGATCGGACTAAAAGCGGAATAATAAACGCGCCGCAATTTCTGCCGCGCATAAAGCGAGGTTGCCTGGTGCAGGATGGTGGCGTCGGAGGAATCGGTCGCGCCCACGATCATCTGCGTGCTTTGTCCGGCCGGAGCGAAGGCCGGCGCTTTCCGATGTTGCGCGCGCTCGGCTTTTGCCTCGGTGATCCGGTTCCTGATTCCGGTCATGGCGCGCTGCGTGTTCTCGAAATTTTTTTCCGGCGCGAGCGACTGCAAGGCGGCCGGTGTCGGCAGCTCGATGTTGATGCTGATCCGGTCCGCCCAGCGCCCGGCTTCCTCGATCAAAGCAGGGGAAGCCTCCGGGATCGTCTTGAGATGAATATAACCGCGAAATTCATGCTCCAGTCGCAGGGTCCGCGCGACCTGGATCACCTGCTCCATCGTGTAATCGGGATTGCGGATAATACCGGAGCTGAGGAAGAGGCCTTCGATATAGTTGCGGCGATAAAAATCGAGGGTCAGCCGGACCACTTCCTCCGGCGTAAATCGCGCACGCTGCACGTTGCTCGAAACGCGGTTGATGCAGTAGAGGCAATCGTAAATGCAGAAGTTCGTGAGCAGGATCTTGAGCAGCGAGACGCACCGGCCGTCGGGAGTGTAGCTGTGACAAATGCCCGTGCCGGTGGTGGATCCGATCCCCTTGGAGCCGCGCGAATTTCTTTTCGTCGTCCCACTGCTGGCGCAGGAAGCATCATATTTCGCGGCGTCGGCGAGAATGGCGAGTTTGCGGTCGATTTCCATGCGGGAAAACCAATCTTCCGCAGGAATGGCAAAATCGCCACTCGCGCGCCGGATGGTTTCTGCTAAATCCGTTTTCTTCCTAGATATGGATGCGGTTATCGCAACGCCTCGCCTGTTCCTGCGCTACTTCACGGCCGCAGATCTTGACGTTCTCGCCGAACTGATGGCGAACCCGGACTTCATGCGCTTCTCCAGCGGAGTGTTTACGCGCGAACAAACGACCACTTTTCTTTTCGACCGCGTGATCGCGGTCGCCCAGGCGGGAATGCCGAGCCAGCTCGCGGTTATTTTCCGCGAGGAAAATCGGCTGATCGGTTATTGCGGATTTTTCCGCCAACTGGTCGATGAGGTGAACGAGATCGAGATCGGTTATCGGCTGCACCCGGATTATTGGAATCGCGGCCTGGCCACAGAAGCGGCCCGGGCTGTGCGCGCTTACGCCTTCGATGTGTTGCGGCTGGAGCGGGTAATCTCGCTCATCCATCCCGACAACCACGCCTCCCGCCGAGTTACGGAAAAAAACGGGATGACACTGGAAAAGACCACCGTCTTCCGCGGCTTCCCCGCTCAGGTTTTTTCCTGCGCCCGGGGCGATTCGTGACGGCGGATAAACTCGAGCGCGAGGGCGCGGTAGGCTTTCGCGCCGCTGCCGTTCGGATCGTACTCGAGGATGCATTTGCCGAAGCTGGGCGCCTCGCTCAGCCGCACCGTCCGGGGCACGACCACCTCGTAAACCCGCGGGCCAAAATGTTCGCGCACATCCGCCACCACCTGCGCGCTCAGGTTCGTCCGGCCATCGAACATCGTCATCAGGATGCCGCCCAGTTCGAGCGTCTCGTTCGCCCCGGAAGCGCGTACCTGCTCGATCAGCCGGACGATTTTTACCAGACCCTCGAGGGCGAAATATTCGCACTGAATCGGGGTCAGGAGTTCGTCCGCGGCGGCGAGCGCGTTGGTCATGAGGATGCCTAACGACGGCGGACAATCAAGCAGGACATAATCGAAGGTGTCGTCCTCGCGCAGAATTTTTAGCGCCTGGGCCAGCCGGGTGAGGTGATCATCCATCCGCGCGATCTCGATTTCCGCGCCGGCCAGATCGATATCGGCAGGGATAATAAAGAGCTGTTCCAACCGGGTGGGCAGAATTTTTTCTGTGACCGGATCGTCGCCTAACAATGCCCCGTAAAGGCTTTGCCCTTCCAAGACCTGGAGGCCGAAGGAACTGGTGGCGTTGCCCTGCGGGTCGAGATCGATCAGGAGCACGCGGACTTTTTTTTCCGCCAAAGCGGCCGCGAGATTGACCGCGGTCGTCGTTTTCCCGACGCCGCCTTTCTGGTTCGCGATGGCGATGACTTTCATCGCGGAATGATCTGTGTGCGCAGTTCGAAAGTTCGGCGTCCGTCCGGTTCCTGCCAGAGAAGTTGATCGGGGCTGGGTAGCATTTCAGTGACTTCCAGCTCGCCGGCTTTGCCGAGCCAGCGATGAAGAATCTCGAGGAACAAATAGCTCTCAAGGTCGAGATAGACCGGTTTGGTGTCTTTGTCGCGACCTTCCACGCCGCTGCGGCGGAGCGCCTGCTCGGTCGGGCGAATATAAACATGGCGTGGCAGCTCACGCGCGGCCCGGAGATGCTCGACCGCCCGAACCAGATCGCGCGAGACACCGGTGAAATCCCCCGCCCCCAGTTCCTCCTGTGTGATCGTCCAGGAGCGCCGCTGCACCACCACCTTCCCGCAGAGCAGGCGGGGGCTATGCCGGCCTAACGAAAAGCTGAAGGGATGAAACCCGAGCGGAATCGTCCAGGCGCGGGCGAAGGAGCCGAGATATTCGCGCGAGCCGCGCCGGCGCAGAGCGACATCGCCGTTCTGCGGCTGAATGAAAACCTCGCACTCCGCCGGCGCGACCGTCTTCCAACCGGGATGGCCGCGTTGCGGCGCGGTGAAATAGGTCAGGTCGGGCAAGGCATCGAAAAAGCGCACTGCGGTGGTGGCAGTGAAGTCGACCGCAAAATAACCGAAATGGAAATTGGGTTGGCCGCAGACCGAGCGGCGGAGGGCGTCGCTCAATGCCTCCTTGTCCGGGCAGGACCAGTAGAAGCCGTGATGCAACAAGGCGACCGAGGGGTGCAGCTCGGCCAAGACCCATTGGTATTCACCGCGCTCGACCGCTGCGATGGAAGCGGCGCCGAGCTGGAGATCGGCCGAGGGGTAGGTGTATTCATCGAAGTGCTCATATTCAAACTCCCGCCTAACGAAATGACAATCTTCGGCCGTTAATTGGTATTCCGCCTGGTCGAGATGGGGCTGGAGCCGCTCGGCCAAGGCCGCTTTGACTTCCCCAAAGGCGAGGTGCGCAAAAGTGATCATGCCCGGCCCGGTAATCGGCATCTGGAGCTGCGCGCAATGGCGGAGGAAAGCCGGCAGCGCGATGGCGCCATCCTGGAGCGGCGCCTGCGCGAGCAAACCACGCAACCCCGCCGCGACCCGGCTCGCCACGTAGGCGTAGTTGTCCCGCCAAAGATCGATCCAGGGCGCGGCTTGTTCCGCCACTTCGTTAAGCAAGTCTTCGCTGATCGAAAATCCGGTCTCGCGAAAACATTCTTCGCCGATGGGGTTGGTCGCGGCGTAAAGAAAACGGCTGGCGCTCTTGTGCGCGCCGAGCGTTTCCAGGCCATCCGCTGTTTTCTCGATCAAGGCGAAGCGAGCCAGCGGGTCCCGCGTTTCAGCAAATTGCGCGGCGGCCCCGACGAAGAGCTGGAGCGCGCTGAGCCAGCGTTCGCGCACCGGGCCTTCACGCCAGCCGACGACCTCGCCGAGGAGGATTTCGAAGGCGTGCGGATCGACCGCGGGAACTTCTATTTCCCAAAGGACCATATCCTGCGCGGCCAAACGAGCGAGGAGCGATGGGCTCGCGCCTAACGAGTGGGCCGGCGTCCTCCCATCGCAACGAGCGAGCAGGGCGTGCTCTGCAGAACTGAGCGCGATGGTCTCGCCGGTGGCGGTGTTGAGAAATCCGTCACGCTCGAGCCGGCCGGACGGATGCAGGCGGGGCGCGATCTCGTCGCGTGTGAGAGGATCGGCGTTGATCGCGGCGGCGACGCCGTGCGCGGTCCAGCGTTCGAGAAAAACTTCGCGGCGCGCGATCCCATCCACCGGCCGCAGCTGGAGCGACTTCTCCCCGGGCTCGGCCCGGCCCCAGCCATGCGGACCGAATTCGCTCAGGGTGTCATTCTTTCCGCAGACTCGTTGCAGGTAGAGGAGGAGATGACGCTCGCGCGCGCGCAAACTTTTGTTGCGCGGCGGAAGCGGTCCGGGCGCGTCTTCGACGAGCAGCTCGCGGACGCCAGAGGCGGCGAAAACGAGATAGCGCGGCAGATAACGGCGCGCCGCTTCCATCAAGGCCGCGCGCGCGACCTCCAGTTCGCGCTCGAGCGCTTCGCCTAACGAACCTTGAGCTTGCTCAAAGTCGACCGCGCCCTGCCAGAACTCGAGAAAAGGAGAAGCCGGCGGATCCGCCGCCGGGGGTATGATTCCGAGGCGTACCGCCTTGCGCCAGGCACGGAATTGTTCGCGAGAAAGGTTGTGCTGGCGCGAATCGAGGAGCGCTTCGACGCGCGTTTTCGCGCGCGAGAATTCTCCCTCCGTGGCGAGGGCGCGGCGGGCGGCCTGGGCCGCCGCCCGCGTTGCCAGTCGTTCCAGAGTTTCGAACGGAACCCCAGCCATTCGGATCAAAAAAATGGGTGCGATACGATAACCGGGGTCGGCCACGCCTGAAGAAAACAGAAGAGCGGCGGGTGGCAATGATTAATGCCGCAGAGAATGATGCGCCCGACCCAGAGCTCTCCAAAAGCCTCCGCAGAAGAGTAAATCTGCCTAACGAGCCACCGAAGTGGCGCCTAGCTGCTGACGAGCGGCAGCCGGATCGTGATCGTGGTCCCCGCCTCAGGCGAGCTGTCGACCTTGATCGAACCGTTGTGATCTTCGACCACTTTTTTCGTGATATAGAGGCCGAGCCCGGTGCCGCTTTTGCCCTGCTTGGTGGTGAAGTAGGGATCGAAAATTTTTGCGACTTGCTCCGGTTTGATGCCGTGGCCGTTATCGGCGACGCGCACATCGACATAGAAATCCTTCCGGATACAGCTGACCTCGACCGTGCCCTTGCTTTCGCCGGAAGCCTGGATGGCGTTGATGATGACGTTCTGAATCGCACGCGTGATCTGGACGGCATCGCCGGTGAGTGAGCAGGGATCGTTGGTCACGTCGATTTTCAACTCGACCGGCGTTTCCCTCGCCATTGCGCCAACGCTCGCCACCACTTCACGCACGATCTCCGCGATCGAGATGACCTTGTGGGGAGCGGCTTCGACGCTGCCATAGCTCTGCCACATGGTGAGGAGGTCGCGGCAAAGGCGCACGTTTTGTTCGATGATCTCGAGTTCCTTGTTCGAGCTGACGGCGTTGGGATCGTCGGTCCGATCCGAATCTTCGAGCTTCTTGGCCAAAAGTTGAACGTAGCCCCAGACGATCGTTAGGGGATTGCCGATGTCGTGCACAAACTCAGCCGAGGCCTGACCGAGAGAGGCGAGCCGTTCCTTCTGCGCGAGCTCCTGGAGGAGGCGGTTGTTCAATTCCTTGATTTCGCCAGCCGCGTTTTCGCTCGTGCGATGGAGGCGGGTGCGCTCGACGTTGCGCCCAATCACCTCGCGCATTTCGCGCGCATCAAAAGGCTTGCTGATGTAATCGTTCGCCCCAAGGCGGAGCGCTTCCTTCGCCGTCTCAAGCGCGCCGAAGCCAGTCAGCATGATCACGGAAAGATGAGGATCGATCTGCCGGATCAAACGCAGACCTTCGATGCCCGTCATGCCCGGCATCCGGATGTCCATCACGATCGCGTCCGGTTTTTTTTCGGACAGGAGCTTTAATCCCTTCTCGACCGAGTCCGCCGTATGCACTTGATAGCTCGGCTTCAGGAGCATGCGCAGACTTTCACGCGGACCCATTTCGTCATCAATGACGAGGACTTGCGGGAGATCGGCGTTGGCAATCATTGCTCCCATCGCTAGAAGCTAGGGACGTGCCTTGTGGGGGAAAAATCTGCGAAATGGTGCAAATGTATTCACTTCCAGCGGCGATGCTTCTGTAATTCGAGGACAAACGCAAGGGCTAAATTGTGAATAACTTGAACTTTGTCGACAAATTGCAAAAATGCGGGGAATCAAGATTGCGAGAGTAAGGTAAGAGTTTGCGCGAGTGGACCGGAGACGTGATGGCGAAAAATAATCGAGTAGTGGTAACTGGGATGGGCGTAATCGCCCCAAATGGCACCGGCCTGCGCGAATTTTGGCGCACGCTTGCCGCCGGGGAAAGCGGGATCGGCCCGATCACGCTTTTCGATCCGGAAGGTTTTCGAAGCCGAATCGCGGGGGAGGTTAAAGGCTTCGATCCACTCGACTACATGCCCGCGGAATGGAAGCCGAAGCGGATGGGACGGCACACGCAGTTTGCCTATGCCGCGACGCAGATGGCCTTGCGCGACGCGCACTTCGATCCGCGAGTTGACCGCATCAATTCCGTCCTGCCCGTTTGTATCGGGGTGAGTTCCAGCGCCTTTGATGTGATTGAAAATGGCGCGAGAGAGTTACAGGGGCGCGGCGCACACCGAATCAACTCGGGCATGGTGCGCAATTGTCAGCCGCAGGCTGCGGCTCTGCTCATCGCCCAAAAGCTCGGCGTACAAACCCAGGCCTCCACCATTTCGTCGGCCTGTAATTCCGGGATCGATGCCGTCGCCTCGGCTGCGACCATGATCCGCACCGCGGACGTGGAAATCGCGATTGCCGGGGGCGCGGATGCGCCGGTCACGCCGCTGGCGATGGCGAGCCTGGCTTCGGCCGGTTTGAGTTCGTTTGCCAACAGTAACCCGGGCAAGGCGAGCAGGCCGTACGACGCGAGCAGCGACTCGGGAGTGATCTCGGAAGGCGCGGGCGTGCTCATCCTGGAAAATCTCGATCACGCCCTGGCGCGCGGAGCGAAATTGTATCTCGAGATTACCGGCTACGCGGCGCAGATGGATAGCGAGCCGGACGATCCGTTTGATGGATTGGAAGCAACGATGCGCTTGGCGATGGCGAATGCCGGGCGCGACGCGCGGGAGATCGATTACATCTGCTCTTACGGCCCGGGACACCCGGTGCTGGATGCGGCAGAGGTACGAATGATCCGGCGGGTTTTTTCGCCGCCCGCCTCACAGGTACCGGTAAGCTCGATCAAAGGCGTCACTGGCAACCCGCTCTCCGCCTCCGGTCCGATGCAATTGATTTCCTGCGCTCTCGCCTTTCAAGCGGGCCTGATCCCGCCCACGGCCAATCATGAAACACCGCTTCCGGGCTGCGAGTTGGATTTTGTCGCTCGAAAGGCGCGAAAAGCGCTATTGAACTGTGTTCTTATCAATGTACGTGGCCTCGGAGGCGGAAATAGCAGCATGGTGGTGGAACGAGTGCACTTGGACTAGGTCTTTGCTAACCGCAGTCCGATGCGACGGCCCATTATCACCTGATCTAGCGCAGTTATGACAGCCGCCACCATCTCCACCCTTGTGGCCATGATCCTCCAGCTCTCGCTGGGGCTCGCCGTCTTCCAGGCGAATCGCCACCGCCTGGCGAACCAATGCTTTCTGCTTCTTTCCCTAACGATTGATGCCTGGCTGGGGAGTCTCTTCCTCGCCTTTACGGCGACGACCGCGTCTTCCGCCGAGTTCGCCATCCGGCAGGCCTCCGCGGCCGGCGCGGTTTATCTCGCGGTCCTGAATCTTCTCCGCATCTCGGTGCGGCAGCGTCAGCTCGGGTGGAAAGGGATTTTCGCCCATTCCAAGACCTGGTTGCTCGTCACCCTGGGCGTCATCGGTCTCTGCCAGACGAAGCTTTTCCTCAAAGGGGCGCTGATGTCGCAGCACGTGCACACCGCACCCAGTCCGGACTACGGACCGGCGCTTTACGTTTACGTCGCCTACATCATCCTCGCCTTCGGCGCGCTGATCGTTAGTTATGGCCGCGACATTCGCAACACGAAGGGCGGCGAGCATGCCGAGCTTTCCTTCATTTTCATGGGCGCGATCGCGGCCGTCGCCTTTGCGCTCCTCCTCGCTTTCGTCCTCGACTACTTCCTCGGTGCGGCGCGGGCGCTTTGGTTTGCGCCTTTCCGTTTCATCATCCTGAGCCTCGTCATTGCCTACGGCATCGCGACCCGAAAAATCCTGGAAGTCGGGTTTTTCATGCGGCGGGTCATCTCCTACGGAGTCCTCGCGGTCTATCTAGCGGGTCTTTACGCCCTGATTTGGTGGCTCAGCTATTCCGTCTTCGTACCGATGATGGGACCCGACGGCCGTTCCGTAGCCCATCTTCTCGCCGCCTTGGTCGTCGCGTTCGCGATGGCTCCGGCACGCGGGGTCTCGCAAACGCTGTCCGACCGTCTTTTTGTCGGCACCCGCCGGCTCGATTTTCAGGCGACGATGAACCAGGCGGCGGCGATTCTGCGCTCGGTCACGACCCTGGCCGATCTGCTCGAGCGTTTCGGCCTAACGATCGGGCAGGCGGTCGATACCGAACGCGTTTTCCTGCTCCTGCCGGAGGAGGAATTTTACGCGCAGCGTTTCCCGACCGTCCAAGCCGGCTCGCGCACGACGCGGATGGAGTTGCATCGCGACCAGGCGATCATCGCCCATCTCGAGCGCACGAAGGAACCGATCATCCTCGATGAATTGCACCGGATTCGCTCCACCCCGGAACTGGAGCGGGTGCGGCGGCAGATGAAATCGCTCCACGTCGCGGTGGCGATGGGAATTTTTTCCCGCGAACAACTCGCGGGCGTGATGCTGCTGGGCCCGCGCCGCTCCGGCAGCATTTATGGAACGGTCGAGCAAAGCGCGCTGCTCGTGCTTTGCGGTCAGCTCGCGGTCGCGATCGAGAATGCGCAACTTTTCACTGAGGTCCAGAACGCCAAGATCTATAATGAAACCCTGCTGCAAAACCTGACCACCGGCGTGGTCGCGGCCGATCGCAATGGTTTGATCACTGTTTTCAATCGCGAGGTCGAGGAAATCACCAGCCTTCCCGCCTCCGAATTGCTCGCACGCAAGATCAGCAATCTGCCCGAAGCGTTGCGCGATATTTTGAACGAGACGCTGACCGCGGGCGAGCGCCAGGAAGATCGCGAAATCTCCCTCCGCGCGGGCGACAAGAACACTATTCTGCGCGCCAGTAGTTCGATTTTCCACGGACAGGATGGCGAGCCGCTCGGCGCGCTCATGGTTTTGACCGACATCACCACTTTGAAGCGCCTCGAGATGCAGATCCGGCGAAGCGATCGACTGGCCAGCCTCGGCACTCTTTCCGCCGGCATGGCGCACGAGATCAAGAACCCGCTCGTCTCGATTAAAACCTTTGCCCAGCTTCTGCCGGAGCGTTACCAGGATTCCGATTTCCGCGAGACCTTCTTCTCCCTCATCGGGCACGAAGTGGATCGGATCGATTCGTTAGTCAACCAGCTCCTCCGCTTTGCCCGGCCGGCCAAACCGCTGCTCAAGCCGATGCACGTGCACGAAGTGCTGGAGAAAGCTCTCCTCCTGGTCGGTCACCGGCTTTATCAAAAAGATATTAAATTAACTCGTTCCTGGCACGCCGAAGTGGATACTATTCACGCCGATGCGGATCAGATCGAACAAGTCTTTCTTAACTTCTTCATCAATGCTCTGGACGCGATGAAACCGGGCGGCTCACTCACGGTGGCGACAGAAATCGGGACGACGGAAACCTGGCCGACGGCCTTGCCGGAAGATACCGGCGAGGTGCGCGAAATCCTGCGGGTGAGCGTGGAAGATGACGGCAGCGGCATCAAACCGGAGGACGTGGCGCACGTCTTCGATCCCTTCTTTACGACCAAAGACTACGGCACAGGGCTGGGATTATCCGTCGTGCACGGCATCGTGCAGGAACACGGTGGCCAGATCGAGGTTGAGAGCGAGTTGGCCCGCGGGACCAGCTTTCACATTCTGCTTCCCTTGGTCCGTTTCCAGGAAGAAGTCGCCGCCGCATGATCCTCCCGGCGGCGTGTATTCTATATACACAGGATCCCGACTTCGTGAGGCGGGTGCGCGCTTATCTCCGGAGCACGACCCGGATCCAGCACGTGTCGCAAAGCGAGCGGCTCGATACCGTGCTCCAGCAGAACCGGCCCGCTATCCTTTTGCTCGATCTGCGAGGGAAGGACAGTGGGGACCGAATCGCACAAATTCAGGCGCAGTGGCCCGACATTCTAATCGTCGGTTTTGGCACTTTGCGTTCTGAACCATTGCGGGAAGCCGCCCAGTCCGGTATCTACGCGACCGAGGATGTGAATCTAGAGCACCGCCATTTCCAATCGCTCGTCGGCCGGGCTCTCGAGCATTCGCGGGTGCTGGAGGAAAATCGCGCCCTGCGCAGCGTTTCTGCGCAGGTAGCAGCGCCGGTTCCGGCGCGGTCGGCGCTGGAAGTGAGTCACGAGTCGCGCCGCGTTCCGGCCACACTCGCGCACTCGCCGCACGGTATCCGGCGCTTTGAAAAATCCGAGCTTCTCGTTAGTCGAGTGGTCGAAGACCTGGCCGAAACCGTGCGTGTAGCACGAGTCGGCCTCTTCGGCCGCGAACGCGCGGGAGACGCTTTTCGGTTGCGCGCGGGCTTGCGTTGTCTGCCCGAGACCTCCGAGATGGAGTATGACGAGTGCGATCCGCTGCTGCGCTGGTTTGAGTTGCACGCGCACCTGGTTTACCGCCCCCATCTCGAGCAAAAGGATTACGCCGAGCGCGAACTCCTCCGGCGCGCGCTCGATACCGTCGGCGCCGAAGTGATCGTCCCGCTGCACGCGCGCGAACAGATCAGCGGCTGGCTCTTTTTCGGCCATCGCCGGACGGGACAGCCTTTCGATGAGCAGAGCCTGGAAACTCTCATGCGGCTCGGTGAGGAGGTCTCGAACGTGCTCGAAAACGAGCGACTCAACCACGAGCTCATCCTACAAAAAACGCTCGCCGAAACCCTCCTCAGTGCCATTCCGCCTGGGATTATCGCCTGCGACAACGACGGGCTCATCCTCTGGTGCAACCCGACCGCGGAATCCTTCCTCGGCATCGCCGCGGCCGAGGTTCTGCATCGACCGATCGAAAACGCCGGGAGCCGGGTGGCGTCGCTCCTGCGCGAGACGCTCGACAACCAAGGGCAGATGTCAGCCCAGCAGTGGGTCGACAGCCATTCTCGCCGTTCCCTCTCGGTCCAAACCCGCCGCCTCAATCACGAAGAGCAGTCGTTAGGCGCGGTCGCCGTCATCCAGGACCTGACTCCGGAAGAATCGCTCCGGCAAAAGCAGGAGCTGATGGAGCGGGCGGCTTTCTGGACCGATCTCGCGGCCAGCATGTCGCACGAGGTGCGCAATCCGTTGGTTGCGATCAAGACTTTTGCGCAGCTCCTGCCGGAACGTTTCGACGACCCCGATTTTCGTCGCGACTTCAACCAGATCGTGGTCCAGGAGATCGACCGCCTCGACCTCATCATCACACAGATCAATAATTTTGCGCATCCGCCTGAGCTCCACTTCAAGCCGCTCGATCTGCGCGCGCCGATGAAGAAAGCGATCGAGCTAGTGCGTGCGCGTTCCGTCCACAATGGTTTCTCGATTGAAACCACCCTGCCGGACGACCTCCCTCGTGTCGTCGGGGACGAAACCGCGCTCGCGGAAGCGTTCGCTCATCTCGTGGCCAACGCGGCCGAGGCGACCCACGGCCGGCCCAAGGCCAGGATCATTCTTTCGGCCAAACCGATCCGCGACGGCGGTCACACCAGCGGCGTGGTGGTGACGGTGCACGACAATGGCCGCGGCATCGCGGCCGAGTTGCGCGACAAAATCTTTTCTCCCTTCTGCACGACCAAAGCCCGGGGCATGGGACTCGGCCTGCCGATCGTAAAACGCACCGTCTTCGACCACAACGGACGGGTCGATGTCGATTCCAATCCCCAGGGCACTTCGGTCAGCGTTCTTCTCCCGGTGGTCGAAAACGGCCTTTGAGCAGCCGCGCACTCGGGGTTGAGAGTTGGCGCGCGCCAGTCCAGAGTGCGGACTCAAACTTCGGAGACCTATGATCGTTACCACCAAACAACTCTACCAGGTCGCTTACGGAAAATTCGCCGTCGGTGCCTACAACGTCAACAACATGGAACAGATCCTCGGATTGTTCCGGGGCAACGTGCAAAGCAAGGCGCCCTTCATCATCCAGCTCTCAAAAGGCGCGCGTAAGTATGCCGACAAACGGATGCTGGAGGCTTTGATCCGAACGGCCGAAAAAATGTTCTCGGACGCGATCTTCGCCGTGCACCTCGATCATGGTGACGAAGAGACCTGCTACGACTGCATCGATTCCGGCTTTTATAGCTCGGTCATGATCGATGCCAGCCATGAGAACTTTGAAGAAAACATCGCGATCACGAAACGGGTGGTGGAGCGCGCCCACAAAAATGGAATCAGCGTCGAGGCGGAACTGGGCCAGCTCGGCGGAGTTGAGGAAGACATCACGGTGGACGAGGGGCACGCCAGCCTAACGAATCCGGAAGAAGCGGTGGATTTCGTTAGCCGCTCCGGCTGCGATTCCCTTGCTGCCGCCATCGGGACGAGCCACGGCGCCTACAAGTTCAAGGGCACGCAGGGCCTTCATTTCAACGTCATTGAAGAAATCCAGAAGCGCATTCCCGGCACGCCCATCGTCATGCACGGCAGCTCGAGCGTGCCGATCGAAGAAGTCGAGCGCATCAATGCCGCCGGCGGAAAAGTCGACCCCTCCGCCCGCGGTGTGAACGAAAACGAGTACCTGCCTGCCGCCAAACTCGGCGTAACCAAGGTCAACATCGACACCGATGGGCGCTTGGTTTGGACCCGGGTGCACCGCGAATTTTTCCGCGATCACCCCGAGCAATTCGATTTCCGGCCGCCGGGCAAGATCTTCGTCGAGGAGTACGCGAACTTCATCGCGCACAAAAACGAGAAGCTCGGCTCGGCCAATCAGCTCGACGCGATCCGGGCCAGTTTATAGAGCTGGGGGCGCTTCTCCGCGGCTTTTCCGGCGGCATTTGCCGGCCGATCGACGCGAAAGGACAGACGCACGTAATTTGCCTCCACCCCGACGAGCGAGACGGTGAAAAGCCGTTTGTGGCGAAAGCGGATTTTACCCTCGACCGAGGTCCAGTGCGGGCTATCGGCGGCAAGCGACCGGTCCGACACCGCGATGGCTAGTTCGCCTTGAGCCGCGGCGTTTTCATTCACGAAAACAAGACTGCCGGCTCGGGTGCTGTTCTTCAGCGGAATGACAAACGTGGTCGCGCCGCCAGGCAGAGCATAACTGGTTGTCGATGCGGACACGCTCGAGACGCGGCGGCCAACAGGCGATTCGCCCCAGGCGAAAGCGGTCCCGGTCAGGATGAAGAGAGCGAGGGTCGTAAGAAGCGGGCGCATGATGCTCAAGCAAGCTGGAACCGGGCCAAACCTGGAGGCCGGAAAGCGCCGTTTCGCCTACGCTCCGCCCAGCCGAATCCCTAGGCGGCGGAATTGCGATTTATCTTGCTGACACCACCTATGAAAGGTAAAACAGGCCGGACTAAACGGCGTAAGCCATTAATGAACACAGCACCTTCCGAGGGACGCTCACGGACCAGTTGTCCCCAGAGCCGGATTTCTTGCGCTTCTGCCACACGGTGGTCGCGTGAAATGTCACGCCTTGGTTGGTACTACACCTGCTAATCTAGATCGCGCTTGACTCAAATATGAGCATGGATTCCAAAACAAACTCCACGGCGGCTGCCCGCAAAGCATTCTCCCTTTTTCTTTCGCTGCTGCTGCTGGCACCGGCCCTTCAGGCACAGGAAGCGGTCCGTCCTTCGCTGGCCGGCGAAGCTGCCGCCGAAGCGCGCCGCCAGTCGATCGACCAGATACCCTACAATCTCCTCCTCGGTCCCGTCCGCTTCCGTTTCAGCATTACGACCGGTGTCGAGTATAACGACAACATTAATCTCTCGGAGAACAACCAGCAGTCGGACATCATCATCCGGCCGCAGTTCAACATCGCCGCCATCTGGCCGGTGACGCAGTTGAACACCCTCAAGCTCGATCTTGGCCTCGGTTACAGCTTCTACCTCGACCATTCCAACGCCAATACCAATGGCGTTCTCATTCAACCCGGCTCGCAATTGGCTTTCGACATTTTCATTCAGGATTTCCGCATCAACCTGCATGACCGCTTCTCTCTGCAACAGGATCCGGTTGCGCAATTGCAGTTGAGCAATGTGGTCGACTACGGCCGTTTTGAAAACACCGCCGGCATCTCCGTGCTCTGGGATTTGAACAAGGCGGTCCTGACCTTTGGTTACGATCACTACACCTACGTTTCCACCACCAACACTTTCTCTTACCTGGACCGCAACGCCGAAGAGCTGAGCTTTAGCGCTTATTTCGCTTTCACTTCGACAACTGGCGGCGGGCTCGAGACTTCGGCGGTCTACAATTACTATGACCAGGGTTTCCTGAACAATTCGATCACCTACAGCGTGGGCCCCTTCGTGGAGACACAAATCACGAACTATCTCAAATTGCGGGCCGCCGCCGGCTATCAATTCATCAACTTCGATGGCGGTGGCGCGGTCAACGATTCGAGCAATTCCAACGATTTCTACGCGAATATCCTTCTCTCGCATCGCATCAATGCCGCCATCTCCCAGACCATCTCAGCCGGTCACGAATCACAGCTTGGGGTTAACTCCAACTATGTCGCCCTAAATTACGTCCGGCACACTGCGACCTGGAACATCATCAACGGTGTCCTGCTCGGAACGGAGCTTTTCTATGAGGATGGCGATGACTCCGGGGGCATCTTTTCGGAACACATTCAGCGTTACGGCGGTGCGGTTGCTCTGGGTTACCAGCTGACGCCGCACGTAACGCTCGGTCTTCGCTACCAATACACCCAGAAACAATCGGATCAGCCGCTCCGGGACTATAAGCAAAACCGCGTCTCGTTCGACGGCACCTACAGTTTCTAAAGTTCATCGTATGAGTCTATGAAGCGTCTCCTTTTCTTATGCAGCCTTTCCGCCTTTGCTCTCTTTCCCGGGCTAAGGGCTTTTGCGCAAGATAGCAGCCCGCTTCCCTACGCCCCTCGCGCTACAGCGGTCGAACCCGTCGGTCCCGGCACGGCCAGTAATACGGTCATGCGGACCAATTCGATGGCGGTGCTGGATGACAAAAAGCGCCTCGGGAGCGACGACTTCGTCAGTTTCCGCGTGGTCGAGGATCGCGACAACGAATCGCAGCGACTCCGGGTCAATGACAATGGGGAGCTTGAGGTGCCTTACATTGGCCTCATCCCCGCCGCTGGCAGAACCTGCCGGGAACTGGCTTATAACATTAAGTCAGCCCTCGAGAAGGAATACTACTATCACGCCACCGTGATTCTCGCGGTCGATCGGGTGAGCGAAAAATCCCGCGGTAAGATTTACGTATACGGCGCGGTCAAAGGACAAGGTCCGCAGGAAATCCCGACCGATGAGACTTATACGGTCAGCAAAGCGGTCATTCGCGCCGGCGGCTTCGGCGACTTCGCCGATAAACGCAAGGTGAAGGTTACCCGAAAAAATGGCCAGGATATGGTGGTCGACCTCAAACGAGTCATCGAACAAGGCCATTCGGAGGATGACGTCGTCCTCCGGCCCGACGACCAAATCTACGTCCCGCAACGGCTGGTCAATTTCTAGTTATATGCAGAACAAGGCTTTCGAACGCTCCTCGCCCGCCTCGATCACGACCTCGATCGTGACCCGGCTCCACCGTTACAAGGCACTCTTCCTGCGCCGCTGGTGGATCCCCCTTCTGACCATCTGCCTCGGACTCTTTGTCGGAGCTTGGATGATTTACCAAGCCCCGAACGCCTTTCTCTCCACCAGCAAGATGATGGTGGCAGGGAAGCTGAATCTCGCCCAGAACGCGGTCTATAGCGAAGACAGCAATAACTTCTACGGCACCCAGATCCAGCTCATGCAAAGCGACGAGGTCCGTAGCGGAGCCGAAGCGCTGGTTCGCGCCACCCATCCGGAGATGGCGCCGGTCAAAGTCACCCTCTCGATTACTCAACGGCCACGCACTTCGATCTTCGAGCTCGAAGCCATCGGGACGGCTCCGGATTATACCCAGGCCTATCTCAACTCTGCGATGCAAAAGTATCTCGATGTGAAGAAGACCATGCGCGTCGACCAGGGCAGCCATGTCACGACCGCGATCACCGAGCAGCTGATTCAGGTCGAGAAAGATCTGCGCAACGGCGAGGACGAGATGCTCGAGTTCCAGAAGGAACACAATATCGGTTTTATCCAGGAAGAAGGTAATAGCGCGGCCGCCTACCTGGTGAAACTCAATCAAGAGTACGCCCGGCTTAAAACCGAATACGATCTCCTGAGTCTGCTCGATCTCGATCAGAACCTCGACCGCCAACAGGTCGGGACCAAACCTTCCGAAACCGCCACTGCCTCGCAGTCGGATGAAGGAATGCCTTTTGCCGATGTCGGCCCGGAAGGCGAATACCTCAAGGCCAAACAAATGGTCCAATTACTCAAGGCGGAGCGCGATACGCTCTCAAGGGACCTGCGCCCGAGGCATCCCAAGATCATCAAGATCAATGACGAGATCGATAAGCAGGAAAAATTAATCGGCCTTTACCGCAATGACGCGGTGGAAAAACTCGAAACCCGCCGCAAATCCATCGGCAAGCAGATGGAGAACCTCAAATCCAACGTCAAGGAATGGGAAAAGAAGGCACTGGATCTGAGCCAGCAGCTCGCGCAATTCAATCGCCTCAAAGGCAAAGTCGACCGCCAGAAAACCCTCTACGATCGCCTCACCAATAACCTGAAAGACGTCGACGTCTCGCAAGTGGTCGACGGCGGGGATCAGGTTGGCATTATGGAAAACGCCACCACCCCGGTCTCAGTCCGTCCCGGCTTGATCAGGAGCCTGCTCGTCGGGCTTGGCTTCGGCGCTTTTGCCGGACTTGTCATCCTCATCCTGCTCGATCGGATCGACGACCGCATGGCCTCCTTCACCGAGTTTCAACACTACTTCAACGAAAATATCCTTGGTCAGATTCCCAAGGAGAAAACGAAGGGTGCGGTTACCCTCCTGCAGCCGGACGATGCGCGCCACATTTTTGCGGAATCCTATCGCAACGTCCGCTCCTCCATCTTCTTCATGCCTTATGAAGGCCCGCGGCCCAAGACCTTGCTCATCACCAGCGCCGTGCCTAACGAAGGCAAATCCACCGTCTCCTCCAACCTCGCCATCACGTTCGCCCTTTCTGGAGCCAAGACCCTTCTGATCGACGGCGATCTCCGGCGGGGCGCTTTGCGCGAGGCTTTCGATATCCATTCCAAGATCGGCTTCTCCGAAGTTTTGAAGCAGGAAGTCAACTGGCGGGAAGTCGTCGTGCCTACGACCTTGCCCAGTCTATTTGTTCTCCCTCGCGGCAATACGCTCTCGCAGCCGAGCGAACACCTCTTGCGCGAATCGACCGACGCCTTCCTCAAAGACATCTACAACCATTACGACTACATCATCATCGATAGCTCGCCGGTCTTGGCCGCCGATGATACCACCAGCCTGGCGCCGAAAATCGACGCCACGTTGTTTGTCGTTCGCCTTTCTTACACTTCGGCGCGCCTCACCCGGAAAGCCCTGGAGCTTCTCTACAACCGGCAGGTTAACGTTCCGGGCGTCATCTTGAACTACGTCGACACTTCACTGCCGGAGTACTATTACTACCAATACGCGGAGTATTACAACACCCCGGCCCCGGCCGCGCCGGAGAAAGCCCTCCAGCCCGCGGCGGAGAAGCACGGTCAAAGCGTTTAGCAGCCGACTCGCGCGAGCCGGCGGGTTGGTCTTCCGGCGCGTCGTTGCCAAGCGTTTCGCGCCATGATCTCCTCATCGCCCGTGCCGCCGGTCGCTCAGCCCCCACCTCCCGGCGGCGGCCGCCTCTGGTTCTTCGCCCGCCGGGTCGGCCAGTTCGCCTCCATCCAGGCGCTGGTCCAGCTGATCGGCTTTGCCGCCGGCATTTTACTCGTTAGGCGATTGGACCAGCATGAGTATGCCCTTTTCACGATCGCGAACACGATGCAAGGCACGATCAACGTCCTGGCCGACATCGGCATCAGTATTGGCCTGGTCTCGATCGGCGGGCGCGTCTGGCAGGATGGTCATCGCTTTGGCCAACTGATCAGCACCGGGCTCAAGCTGCGGCGCAAGCTCGGGGTAGCGGCAGTCCTGAGTGTGACGCCGTTGCTCTACTACATGCTGGTGAAAAACGGAGCCTCGGTTTTTTATACCGTGATCCTGATCACCGCTGTTCTCGGCGGCTTGTACGTGCAGCTATCGCTCGGGGTGCTCGATGTTGTCCCGCGGTTGCGCTCCGACATTCGTCAGATCCAAAAAATCGATTTCACGGGCGCGATTACGAGGCTGACCGTGCTGGTCGCTCTCGCCTTCATTTTTCTCAATGCCGGTGTCGCAGCCCTGGTCGGTTCGAGCGCCCTTCTTTTACAATATCTCCTGCTCCGGCGTTATGCCCGCGGCGTGGTGGATTTGCAGGCGCAGGAAAATGCCGATGACCGAAAAGCGATGATCGGGTTCATTCGCAACCAGGCACCCAATGCGATCTTCTTCTGTCTCCAAGGCCAGATCACCATTCTGCTTATCACCATTTTCGGCCATCGCGCAGCGGCAGTCGCCGAAGTCGGCGCGCTTGGCCGCCTGGCCATGATCTTCGCCGTCCTCGGCAACCTGATCACCAACATCTTTGCCCCTGCCTTCGCCCGCTGCCAGGAACGGCGCAAGCTGGGTTGGCTTTATGCCGGGATCGCCGGGAGCGTGATCGGTTTCAGCCTCCTTGTCCTGACGGGTGCGGCATTGTTACCTAACGAATTTCTATTCGTCCTCGGTAATAAATACTCTCACCTCCAGTATGAGCTGCTCCTGATGGTGGGCGGCGCGATCCTGAACATGATTGCCAGCACCCTCTGGACCTTGAATGCTTCTCGCGCCTGGATTGCCGGTTCCTGGCTTTATATTCCGCTCACCCTCGGGACACAGTTACTTCTCATCCCCTTCATTGATTTTTCCACCGTGACCGGCGTCCTCACTTTCAACCTCTTCTCGGCCTTGCCGAGCTTGCTGCTTAACCTCGGCCTGAGTTACCGAGGATTTCGTCAGCCAGTCACAGCATGAAGCTGCCAAACTTCGGCTATCACTTTGCTCGCTGGGAGGGTAGTCTGCGGCGCAAAGTTTACCGCGCCCTGCTTCCCGCCATCGTGCGCCGGAAGGTCCAGCAGGAGCGCGACTTTCCGCTGGATGTCTACTCCTATTCCGGCGAAAACATGCTGCCCGAGCAAGTCCGATCGATCCGCTCTTTTCTCCGCCATGTCGGCCGTCCCAAGAGTTTCACCGTGGTCAGCGACGGTTCCCATTCCGCGCGCAGTGTCGAGCTTTTGCAAGAAATCGACCCCGTTGTTTCCGTCCGCCCCACCGGCGAACATTTGCCGCCGGATTTGCCGGAGAAGTTTCGCCATTACGTCACCACCTATCCGATGGGGAAACAGCTCGGTCTGATCATGTCGCTCCCGCGCCGCTTTCCGGCCTTTTATGTGGATTCTGATGTCCTTTTCTTTCGGGGCGCGGCGCAGTTGGGGGAAGACGTTGCCGCGACGATTGCGCCAGCTCTTTATCTTCCCGACTGTCAGGATTGCTCGGCCGATCCGCGCGTGCTGCGCCAGCCTAACGAGTCCGAACAGCCGGTGAATTCGGGTCTCGTCTTGCTGCTGCGGCCGCT
This sequence comes from Chthoniobacterales bacterium, assembly GCA_046593335.1. GTDB lineage: Bacteria > Verrucomicrobiota > Verrucomicrobiia > Chthoniobacterales > UBA10450 > Palsa-1392. The sequence continues at coordinate 23,565 of JBKJNW010000029.1, forward strand.
CGACTGGTCGCTCGCCATTCGCCGCCTCCTGGAGCTCGAGGGCGAGCCGAATTTTTTTACGAACCAAACGCTGGTCCATCTTGTGATGCACGCAAATGGCGCGCTGCCCCTTGACCCGGCCCGTTATGTTCTGCAACTGGACGATCAGTTTACCTATCCTGACCGATATGCCGGGCCGCAGCTGGTTCTGCGTCATTACGTGAATCCAGTTCGCCACAAATTTTGGACGACGCTTTAATTGTGATGCAAGCACCAGCTGAGCCGCTTCGCATTCTGGCGATCGTAAACTTGCCCTGGGACTCCCGGCTCGGTGCCTCTCGCGTCTGGATTGAACTCACGAAGGAATGGACGCGTGCTGGTCACATCGTGGAAAAATATTGCCTGACCGACGCCTTCCCCGATCCGCCGGCTTCACGCGCCGGCTCCGCTTTGCGCCAGATCCTGTTTCCGCATACCGCCGCCGCCTTCGTTCGAGCCCATGGCGAACGCTTCGATGTGATTGATTGTCTGATTGGAGTTCTTCCTTTCCGCAAAGAGTCGCTTGGTTTCCAGGGCCTGCTCGTCGCTCGTTCGGTCGGACTTTTTCGCATCTACAATCGATTCCTGCGCGAGTCAGCCAAAGCCGGGCCGGGTGAGCAGAAAGGGCGCTGGTCCGGTCATCTATTCCACCGCCTGATCGATTGGCGGGCGTGCGCCCAATCGGAGAAATCCCTCCGCACCGCGGACCTGCTGAATTTGCCTAACGAAGACGAAGAGCGCGAGCTTGCCGCCGATTCCGCCGTAGCCGCCCCCGCCGTCGTTGAACCCTACGGGTTGAACGATGAATTCTTCGAGGCGCTGGCCGCCGCGGCCGCGCCCGCGGCGCAACGGCTGCAGGGCCAGAAGATTTGCTTCATCGGCATGTGGGGTCCGCGCAAGGGTTCGCGCGAATGGCCCCAGATTATCTCCGCCATCTGGACGGAACATCCTGCGACCGAGTTTCTCTTTCTCGGGACGATGTTTGAAGAAGTCGTCGTCCGGGCGGATTTGGGATTCGCGGACGACAAACGAATTACCTGTCATCCCACTTTTTCCGAAGGCGAACTGCCCGCACTCCTGGCCGACTGCGCACTTGGGATTTTTCCGAGTCATATCGAAGGTTTCGGGCTGGCCGTAATCGAACAACTTGCCGCCGGCCTGCCTACCATCGCCTATGACGTGCCTGGCCCCCGCCAGATTCTGCAGAGCCAAAAGAATCTCCTCGCGCCACTCGGCAATGTGGCGGCCGTCGCGGCTCGAGCGGCCGAGCTTCTGGCCCTGCCCTTGGAGAAATATGAGGCGCTCTCGACTGAATGCATGGAGATCGCGCGGCGCTATGGCTGGCAAGAAATTGCACAGAACACGATTACGCATTACCGGACAGCGCTTTCCTCGTTAGGCCGATCCACCACCGATCGGAACGACTCGTGAAGGATTGTTGCAGCCTGCTCCAGATCATCCCGCGCGCTCCGAACGACTGCGGTGGCGTCGGCGATTACGCCCGATTGCTGGCACAGCGTCTTCTGGAATCGCATCGGATTAAAACTATTTTCCTCTCGGCGGCCCCTGCTGACCCCGCGAGGACCGTGGACGGTTTTGCGGTCCTATCTCCCCTCCGTTCGGTCGCAAAAGATCTGTCCCCGCCCGAGGCGATACTCCTGCACTACGTCAATTACGGTTATCACACCCGCGGCGTTCCCACTTGGCTCCCCGCACTGATTCGGCAGATGAAAAAGGCGAGCGACGCCAGGCTCGTGACGATCTTTCATGAGGTCTATGCCGCCGGCACATGGCGACAAAGCGCCTTCTGGCTGCGTCCGCTGCAGAAGCGGATCGCGCGCTCGCTTGCGAACCTTTCCCTCACCTCGATCGTCAGCAACGAGACCCAGCGCGCCCAGTTGGAGGAACTCGCACCCGGGGCTCAGATTGCGGTGCAACCGGTAATGTCGAACTTCGGTGAGCCTACACTCACTCTAGCCGATTTGAAGGAGCGCGATCCCCATCGCTGGCTGATCTGCGGCGGCAACGAGTTACTCGAACGTTCCCTCCGTTCCTTCACCACAAACCTCTCTCGCATTCCGGCAGCTCAGGCTCCACGCGAGTTACTCGTTGTCGGCGGAAAAAAGAACCCGCAAATTCGGCTCTTGCTCGACCGCTTAAACAATGTCCAGAGTAGCTACTATCCGCGCGTCGAGAACGACTTCGCTGCAAAGCTTGTTTCCAGCTGTGCGTTTGCCTGGCTTGATTACTTCCATCAACCGGGCGTCGCGCTAACGACCATCCTAAAATCCACCGTCTTCGCGGCGATCTGCGCCCACGGCGTAATCCCGGTCTTTCCCCACGACGGCGCGCCAATTTCCCTCGGCGGGGACAGTTTGCCGGGTCCGTTTTTCGTCACAGCGTCAGAACAAAATCTTCCTGCTGACGACGAGCGCCCGGGAATCGGCTATTCGCTACACGAGTGGTATCGACGCCATTCCTCGTCCGGGCACCTGGCCAACATGGTCGCTGCGCTCTTTATCCGGTAACTTCACGAGTCATGACGGAAGTCGATCTTTTTGTCGTTCACTGGAATCAACCGGAGGCCTGCGCCGCCACGGTGAAAGCGCTCTGCGCCCAGGGCGTCCCGCTCCGCGTGACGGTGCTGGACAACGATTCCGACGCCGAGGCTTATGAGCGTTTGCAGGCGGCACTGGATCCTTCTGTTTCTATCGTTAGGCTGGATGATAACAAAGGCTGGGGTGGCGCGCTCAATGTCATTTTGCGTCAATGGCTCCGGAGTGACGGAAACTCCTACTGCCTCATCAGCGCACACGATGCGACACCGGAACCGGATTGCCTCCGCCTCCTCGTGGCCGCCGCGGAGGCCGATCCGCGGGTTGGAATTGCCTGCCCGCAGTATCCCGATCCCTTTGTCGCTCGTCTCACGCGCTGGCGCGGCGTTTTTCCCGAGCCGGCGGAAGCGCAGGCCAAGGGCACGGCTCAGCAGGTCGATGTCCCGCATGGGACCCTCATGCTGGCGCGGCGGGAGTGTTTGAACGAAATCGGTCTCTTCGACCAGCGCTACTTCGCTTACGGCGACGAACATGATCTCGGCGCGCGCGCAGTTCGGCATGGGTGGAAAGTCGTGCTCATCTGGGGATCCATTGTTACTAACCCTGCGACCTGGACCGAGAGTTCGTGGCGGAGTTACCTCTTCGCGCGTAACTCGCTCTATCTCGTTCGCGCCTATTTTGGTCGCACCGCGGCGGCGCTGCGCGCGTTCCTCATCCTGGCCAACACGCTTCGCCTCCTCGTCTCCCGGCGCGAAGACGGCTTTGCCTTTTCCGCCCGAGCCCGCTGGCGAGCGGTGCGCGATTACTTCCAAGGCTGCACCGGTCGCCCATCTTTCCCGTGAAGATCCTGATCTCCTCGCACGCCTTTGCTCCCAGCATCGGTGGGATTGAAACGGTCAGCGCTCTCCTCGCGGATGAGTTCGTCCGGTCGGGCCATCCAGTCACGCTCGTGACCCAGACTCCGACCGAAGACACGGCGGAACTTACTTACCGGGTTTTGCGGCAACCTTCGCTTCGGCAACTCAGCCAGGCGATTCAGTGGTCAGACATCTATTGGCAAAACAACCTGAGTTTACGCACGCTCTGGCCAGCCCTTCTCCTCTCGAAGCCGGTTGTGATTACCCACCAGGGATCCTACTGTCGCGCGCCAAACGGAATCGATCTCGTGCAACGCCTTAAGCATGTCATCGTCGGTCGGACGAAAAGTGTTGCGATCAGCCAGGCCGTTGCGCGCTGTTTCGACACCAACTCGACCATCATTCATAACCCTTACGACGCGCGAAATTTTCCCCTCGCAACTTCGGACGCCGCGCGGACAGGCGATCTGATCTTTCTCGGCCGCCTGGTGACGGAGAAAGGAATCGATCTTCTGTTGGAAGCACTTTCTCTTCTGCAAAAGCGTGATCTCTTCCCGCACCTAACGATCGTGGGCGGAGGCCCGGAGCTTTCTCCGATGCAACAACTGGCCGCGCGCCTGAATTTAGACGACCAGGTCACCTTCCACGGCCCGCTTCGCGGCGAAGCGTTGCGGGCTCTTTTGCGGGCGCACCAGATTCTGGTCGTGCCGTCGCGCTACGAAGAGCCCTTTGGAGTCGTGGCTTTGGAGGGGATGGCCTGTGGCTGCGTCGTGGTCGGTTCCGCCGGTGGCGGGCTGCCAGAAGCGATCGGCCCGGCCGGCCTGACTTTTCCGAACGGCGATGCCAAGGCCCTGGCCGACACGCTCGCGCTGCTCCTGAACTCGCCTAACGAACGCAAGCGGCTGCTGGACCAGGCCCCGCCGCATCTGGCCAAGTTTCATCCCGCAACGATTGCGGAATCCTATCTCGCGCTTTTTCGCGCCCAGCTCGCGTGATCTTGCTTTCTCATCCCACCGCCAACCAGAACGTGCGCCAGACCGCGCTCGCCTTCGTCGAGGCCCATTTCTTGCGGGAATTTTGGACAGGAGTGAACTGGGAGCGGGACAGCTTCCTTGATCGTTTGGCTGGCATCTTGCCCAGCGTTCAGAATGAGCTTCGGCGCCGTTCTTTCCTGCCGGAGTTGGCGCCCTTCGTCCGCACTCAAGCGACGCGGGAATGGTTTCGCCTCGCTGCCGAACAGCTGGGTTGGAAAGCTCTGACCCGGTACGAGCACGCGCCGTTCAGCATCGATGCGGTTTACCATGCGCTCGATCAACGGGTCGCAAAACGCGTCGCCTCCGGCCTAGCCGTTAATGCAGTCTATGCCTACGACGATGGCGCGCTCGCAACCTTCCGCGCGGCGCGTGAGCGGGGGATCAAGTGCATCTATGAGCATCCGGTCATCTCCTGGCAAGTGGTGCGCCAATTACAACAGGAGGAAGCGGACTTGCGGCCGGAATGGGCGCCGACACTCGGGGCCTTGCGCGACAGCGAGGAAAAGCTCGCTCGCAAAGACGAAGAACTGGCACTGGCCGATCTGGTCGTGACGGCCAGTTCTTTTGCGCGCGAAAGCGTTCTCCTCGCTCCAGGGCTGAAGGCGCCCGTCGTGGTCGTCCCGTATGGAACTCGTGTCGCGGGCGGGGCGGTGGCAAAGGGACCGGAGAACGCGAAACTGCGGGTTCTCTTTGTCGGTGCGCTGAGCCAGGCCAAAGGTCTCGCTTATGTATTGGATGCGGTCTCCAAAATGGCTAACCAAGTCGAATTCACCCTCGTCGGCCGGCGAGTGAGCCCGACGGTTCCGGCGCCATCGGTGATAGCCAAATACCGCTGGCTTCCCTCCCTGCCGCACGACGAACTCCTGCGAGAAATGAGCCGACACGATGTTCTGGTTTTCCCCTCCCTCCATGAAGGCTTCGGCTTGGTCATGACCGAAGCGATGTCCCAGGGCCTGGTCGTTATCACCACACCCCACACCGCCGGACCGGATTTGATCACGGATGGCGTCGACGGATTCATCGTCCCGATTCGTTCCGCCGCGGCGATCGAAGAAAAGCTCGCCCTGCTCTTGCGCGAACCCGACCGCCTTCGCACGATGCAGGAAGCCGCCCGGGAGAAAGTGCGGCGGTGGACCTGGGAAAATTATCGCCAGCGCCTCGTTCATCTGGCACGAGAAGTGGTGGATATGCCCGTCGACTCATGAATGCCATTGCCGCACGGCGGACCGATTCCGCGCCCAAGGACCCGCCCAAGATCCTGGATACGTCGCGGACGATCCAACACATCCGGCAACTCATTTTTCTCTATCTCTTGCTCCTCGTTTTCGAAGGGGCGTTTCGGAAATGGATTGTGCCGCAGCTCTCCGCACCGCTTTTGCTCGTGCGCGATCCGGTTGTCCTGCTGATTTATCTTCTGGCGTTTCGCGCCCGGATTTTCCCGCACAACGTCTGGGTCATTACCCTGGAAATCATCGCCGTCCTTTCCTGGGCGACCGGGATTATTGTTCTTCTGCCCTACTTTCCGATCTCGACCATTATTCTCGTGACCGGTTATGGCCTGCGCTCCGATTTCCTCCATCTCCCGCTCATCTTTATTGTTCCGCTGGTCTTTGATCTCGAGGATGTGAAACGAATCGGTCGCTGGACCATCGTCGGGATGATCCCGATGGCGGCGCTGATGGTCGCGCAATTCGCCGCCAGCCCCGACGCCTTCATCAACCGCGCCGCCGGCCTGGGCGAAGGGACACAAATTGCTGCCGGTGGCGGAAAGATTCGCCCGCCGGCAGTCTTCTCCTTCGTCTCGGGAGCGGTTTATTATTCGAGCGCCGCGGCGGCATTTATTCTCCACAGCGTGCTCGCCCGGTTGCCTTACCGGACCTGGCTGCTCTATGCCTCGGGCACGGGCTTAATTGTCTCACTCGGCGTCTCGGGCAGCCGGTCGGCGGTCCTCGCAGTGTTGGTCGTGGTCGCATCGCTCGGAGTGGTCCTGCTCGTGCGCCCGAGTTTGGTGAACAAATTTGGCCGACATCTGCTTCTCGCTGCGGTCGTGCTTTGGTCGGTCAGTTACCTGCCGATTTTCCAGGAGGGAATCGAGGTGCTTTCAAATCGTTTCACCGAATCGGCCGAAGAATCTTCGATCGTGGGCGGTCTGGTCGGGCGGACGGTCGGCGGCTTTACCGAGGGCCTGCTCGTGATTAATCGGGTTCCGTTAGGCGGCTACGGGCTCGGCGTCGGGACCAGTGGCGGCGCAAATTTCCTCACCGGGCAGGCCTCATTCCTTCTGGCCGAAAACGAATGGTCGCGCATCCTGCTCGAGAGCGGGCCGATTCTTGGCCTGGCATTCCTTATCTGGCGCACCGCCCTGGCCTGGAAGCTTGGGTATTTTGCCGTTCGCCAGATCCGGGCGGGAAACACTTTGCCGATCCTGCTTTTCAGCGCGGGAATCTTTGTCGTCCTGCAAGGTCCCTTCGGGCAGCCGACCAGCCTGGGATTCGCGGTGATTTTTGCCGCCTTGTGCCTGGCCGCGCGACCGTTCGAGCCGAAAATCGAAAACGCGCCCGAGCCGCCGGAGGAGCTGGCGCCAAGGCGCATGCGCCGTTCCGAATATGCGGAGCGACTCCACGGCTCGCACAGCCGTTCTCATCCTGCCCATGGTTCTTCTGATCGGTAACTACCCGGCCGATCAGCAGGAAAGCATGCAGCGTTTCGCCAATATGATGCTGCAAGGTTTAACCGCCGCGGGCGTGCCGGCCGAGCTCATCCAGCCGCAACCGTTTCTCGGCCGCTTCACTTTGGCGGGGCGGTTCGCCGCGAAATGGCTCGCTTACCTCGACAAATTTCTTTTTTTTCCGCGCCAACTAAGGCGCAAACTGCGGACCGGGATCGACCTCGTGCACATTTGCGATCATTCCAACGCGATGTATGCCGCGCACGTTCGGCAACACCCGACCGTGGTCACCTGCCACGATCTGCTCGCAGTGCGGGGCGCGCTCGGGGAAGAGACCGATTGCCCGGCATCGGCGACGGGGAAATACCTTCAGCGCTGGGTCGTCTCCGGGCTCCGCCAGGCCGACGCGGTCGCTTGCGCCTCGCCCGCCACGTTGCGCGACGCAGAGCGAATCGTTAGGCAAGAAAAGGGGCGGCCGCAGCTCCTTCTCATCCATCACGGGATCAATTACCCTTACCGGCAGCAAACCCCGGAGCGGGCGCGGGCGTTCCTCGGGCAGATCGCCGGCCTCGACCTGGCACGGCCGTTCGCGCTCCACGTCGGCTCCAACCTGCGAATGAAAAATCGCGAGGGCGTCCTGCAAATTTTTGCCCGGACGAAAAGCGAGTGGGACGGACAGCTGGTTTTTGCCGGACAAAAACTGACTCCGGAATTGCGTTCGTTAGGCAAAGAACTTGGTGTGCTCGAGCGGGTGGTCGAGGTGGAAGGTCCGCCTAACGAATTACTGGAGGCGCTTTACAGCACCGCCATGGTGCTGCTTTATCCTTCGCGTTTTGAAGGGTTCGGCTGGCCGATCATCGAAGCCCAGGCCTGCGGTTGCCCGGTCATCTGCGCCAACCGCGAACCAATGTCGGAAGTCGGCGGGGAGGCCGCCCTGACCGCGGAAGTCGACGACGAGCCCGCCATGGCGCGCGCGCTTTTGCAACTGACCGATCCCGCGGAACGCGCGCGCTGGAGCGAAAAAGGTTTGCGCAATGCGGAGCGCTTCCGCGCGGAAATAATGATCGGCCACTACGTCGAACTCTACCGTGCGCTCGGCGCGCAGGTATAGGCTGCTGCCATGTGCGGGATTGCAGCTCATTTCAATTTCGCGGAGCCGGCCAAGCCGCTCGATCTGCAACGGATCGCGCACCGCGGGCCAGATGCCGCAGGCGAATGGACCTCGCCCGATCGGCGGCTCTGGTTAGGCAACCGGCGCCTCGCCATCCTCGACCTCTCCCCGACGGGCGAACAGCCGATGACAGATGCCGCCACCGGCAACGTCATCGTAGCTAACTGCGAGATTTATAATCACCTCGCCCTCCGGAAGGAACTGGGCGACGCCGATTGGCGCGGCACGAGCGACACCGAAACGCTTCTCCTCGGTTACGCGCGCTGGGGTCATCAGATGCTCGAGCGACTCAAGGGAATGTTCGCCTTCGCCATCTACGATCGAGCGCGCGAAGAGCTTTTCGTGGCGCGGGATCGGTTAGGCATCAAACCGCTCTACTACACCCGCGACGCCGGCGGCCTGCGTCTCGCCTCGGAGGTCAAAGTCCTGACCGACACCGCCTCCAGCATCACGCCGGCCACGATCGGCGCCTATTTGCAATGGGGCGCCTGTCCGGAGGACAAAATTATTTATCCTAACGTCCACGTCCTCCCCGCCGGCCACGCCATGACGATCGGCGGCACGGGCGAGCCCAATATTTGGCGCTACTGGCCGGGACGCGAAAAGTTCATTTCGCCAGCGGAAAATGCCCCGAAAAAAATCCGAGCGTTACTCGAGACCGCGGTCGAGGAGCATCTCCTGTCCGATGTGCCGGTGGCGAGTTTCCTCAGCGGCGGGATCGATTCCTCCATCATTACCGCGCTAGCGGCGCAAAAGCTGGGGCGGAAACTGGAAACATTCTCGGTCGGGTTCGAGATCGCGGAATTCGACGAAAGCGCAATTGCGCGAGAAGTCGCGGATCGGTTCCAGACCAGACACGAACGGATTCAACTGAGCGAAACGGAAGTGATCGAGTCGGTCACGGAAGCAGTCGCACATCTCGACCTGCCTTCGGTCGACGCGATCAACACCTACATTGTCTCGCGCGCGGTCGCGCAACGCGGGGTGAAGGTCGCCCTTTCCGGCCTGGGCGGGGATGAGCTTTTCGGCGGCTACCCCAGCTTCCGGGATGTGCCCCGGCTGCAGCGACTGGGGCTTCTCCCGCGCGCCTTGCGCAAAGCCTTCGGGGCGCGCCTGGCCGATCTGCCTAACGACGCCGGGGTAATCGAACTGGCGCAATGGCGCCGCCGCTTCTTCACCGACGCCATGCTGCGCGCGGCCGGCTTGCCTAACGAGCCGACGCTGCTCCCGTGTCCGGTCGAGCTGCCGGACGACTTCGCCCGGATCAGCTGGGCCGAGCTGACCGGCTATATGCGGCGGATGCTTCTGCGCGATTCCGACCAGATGAGCATGGCGGTTTCGCTCGAGCTGCGCGTCCCGTTCCTCGATCACGAACTGGTCGAGTACATGCTCGGCCTGCCCGCCGCGGAAAAGAAACGCTATCGCGGAACGAAGGGCCTGCTGGTCGAGGCCTGCCGCGATTTGCTCCCGCCGGCCGTCTATCAACGGCCCAAGGCCGGCTTCGTCCTGCCGATGGAGAAATGGATGCAGGGCCCGCTCGTGCCTTTTGTCGAAAACGGTCTGCGCGAAATCGCCGTTCGCCGCCTGCTCCCGGAAGATTTCGTGCACGATGCCCAGGAACGTTTCCGTGATGGCCGGCTGCATTGGACCCGCCTTTGGAGCATTGTGGTGCTGGGCCATTTCGTTAGGCGAACGGAAGCGATCCGCCGTCCCGATGAAAATATTGCGCTGCATTCACTCGCTTAACCCGGCGATCGGCGGGCCGCTCGAATCGGTCCGGCAATCGTCGCGCGTCCTGGCCGAGCGCGGGCATGAGGTGGAGGTGGCCTCGCTCGACGATCCCGCGGCGCCCTGGTTAGGGGAATTTCCCGCGACCGTCCACGCTCTCGGGCCGGGCCGGGAAAACTACGGTTACGCACCGCGCTTTCTGCCCTGGCTGAAAGAGCGACACGCCGGTTACGATGCGGTCGTGGTGCACGGGATCTGGCAATACAACAGCTTCGGCGTTTGGCGCGCCCTGCATAAAACCGACACGCCTTATTTTGTTTTCCCGCACGGAATGCTCGATCCGTGGTTCAACCGCACCTACCCGCTCAAGCATCTCAAGAAATTGCTCTACTGGCCGTGGGCGGAATATCGCGTCCTGCGCGATGCCCGGGCGGTGCTTTTCACCTCCGAAGAAGAGCGTCGGCTGGCCCGGAAATCCTTCGCCCTTTATCGCGCCCGCGAGGTGGTGGTGAATTATGGAACGGCCGCGCCGGCGGTCGACCTGGCCGATGCGCGGGAGGAGTTTCTCAAGGCCTACCCGACGCTGCGGGGAAAAGGAATCCTCCTCTTCCTCGGCCGCTTGCATGTGAAGAAAGGTTGCGAGGAGTTGATTCGAGCCTTTGCCGCGCGGGAAAAATATCCCCTCCATCTCGTGCTTGCCGGGCCCTGTGCGGATGACGAATATCTCCAGCGTCTTCGGCGCCTAACGACTGAACTGAAGTCCGAAGAGCGTGTCACTTTTAGCGGCATGCTGCAGGGGAAACTGAAGTGGGGCGCCTTCGCCGCCGCCGAAGCTTTCATTCTTCCCTCGCACCAGGAAAATTTCGGGATCGCGGTGGTGGAAGCGCTCGCCTGCAGCACGCCCGTCCTCATTTCCGACCAGGTGAACATCTGGCGCGAGATCGTGCAGGATGGCGCCGGGTTGGCCGACACCGACAACATCGAAGGCATCGGCCGGTTGCTCGAGCGCTGGCAGGCGCTGCCGCCGGGCCAGCGGGCGGAGATGTCGATCAAGGCAGAGCGCAGTTTTGGCCAGCGCTTTGAAATTCACCGCGCGGTCGATTCGTTTCTCGAAGTGCTGCAAAACGAAATGCGCGGAAACGAGGATCGCGATTTACTTTCATCCCGATGAACCATCTCCGAAACGATGACTGAGCCGCTGCAAAGCGTCGATCCCGGGCAAAGCTCGCAATTCGATTCGCCTTGGCCGATGCAGGAGCGATTGCTCCGCCAGCTCTGGGAATTTTGCTGGCTCGTCTTCTGTGCCTGGACGCCGAAACCGGCAAACGCATGGCGCCTTTTTTGGCTCGGCGTTTTCGAGGCCAAGATAGAGGGCACGCCCTTCGTCCATCCGCGGGCGCGGATCTCCGTTCCCTGGAAACTAACCCTTCACGACCGAGCCTGCCTGGGCGATCGGGCGAACGCCAACAGCCTCGGCGAAATCGAAATCGGCGCGCGTGCGGTGGTGGCGCAGGAAGTTTACCTGAGCACGGGGAGCCACGACTTTGCCCATCCTTCGCTGCCACTGGTGGTAGCCAAAATCACGATTGGCGACGACGCTTTCATCGGGGCACGCGCCTTTGTCATGCCCGGCATCACGATCGGGGCCCGCGCCATCATCGGGGCCTGTTCGGTCGTGACCAAAGACGTGCCGGAGGATGTGATCGCGGCCGGAAACCCCTGTCGGGTTTTGCGTCCACGGAATCGTTAGGGCACTTCGACGAGAGCGTTGCCGGTCGTATCGTCACTGCCGCGCACAATCGCCGGTTATTTGAAGGCTTTGAGCGCTTCGGCGATGTCGTTCCCGATCTGCTGGGCGCTGCGATTGACGAGACGAGCGTAGGGGTTGTTGTCGCCGCGGTTACCCAGGCCAAATACGCCGCCGCTATTCGCGCCGCTACGCCGTTCCTGCTGGAAGGTGAAAAACACTTTCTTGGTCTGGCCATCGATCACTTCGCCAGCCATGCCGACGCTGGCCGCGCCGCCCGCCATCCCCGCGATGCCGCCGAAATGCCGCGCCGCTTCCGATCCCGGATGCACCACCGTGACTCGCGTCTTGATCAACAACGCTCCGGCGCCGGCAGCTGTGCCCTGGGTCACGCTCATGCCGCGAGGCGCTTCCTCGGCGAAGCCGTTGGCGAAGGTCGCTGTCATCTTGCCGAGCGCGTCCATGATTGGCTTGTAGGAGTTGTCGCTTGCCTCGGGCAGCTCTGCGCCTTTGCTCGTGACCGGCGCGACGACGATCGACTTATAATTGGCGATCGCGAACGGCTGCATGATCTGGATGTGGTCGAGGTCGTTCCAATCCTCGTATTTTCCGGGCGCGTTGGAGGCGCCACGGGCAGGAAGGTTGGCGGGGATGAAGCCGGCGCCAAGGACAAGCGCGGTCAGAAGCAGTCGACTGATATTTTTTGTCATAAGCGCGCGACGCTAGGGGACACGTCGGGCGAAGGCAAAAAGTGGTCGGCCGCAGAGAGCGTCGGGCGTTGGAGACCGGAGGCGGTTTCGCAGCGGCTTGGTTTCCCGCACATTTTCTCTGCGCTCTCTGCGTTCTCTGCGGTTACCGTCGCAAATATGATCAAACACAAGGATCTCGACGCGCCGGGCCGGCGGGAAGTGATCGTGATCGGCGGCGGGATCGCAGGCCTCTCCGCCGCGATTTATCTCGGACGCGCCGAGCGCGACACGCTCGTGATCGATTCCGGGCACTCGATGGCGAAATGGGAACCGGAGGTGCGAAATTATCTTGGCTTTCCGGAAGGCGTCGGCGGCGAAGAGCTACTCAAATACGGACGTCGCCAGGCCAAGTTCCACAAAGTCGAGTTCGCGAATGACGAAATCAAAAGCGTGGCCCAGCGCAAGGAGGGTTTCTTTCTGCGCGGTCGGCGCACGACTTATCGGACAAACCGTCTCCTCCTCGCGACCGGGATTTTCCATCTCCCGCCAGAGATCCCCGGGGTCAAGGAGTGCCTCGGTCAAAGCATGTTTTTTTGCAAGGACTGCGACGGCTACCGGGTGCGCGGGAAACGGGTCGCGATCTGCGGGGCGAATAACGAGGCCGTCGAGTACGCGCTCGGCATGCTGCATTACTCGCCCTGCGTGGTGGTGGCGACGAACGCGGAGCGGCTACGCTGGAGTCGGAAGCATGCCGCCTTGCTCCGGGAATATGAAATCCCAGTTTATCTCGAGAAGATCACTGGAGTGGTGCACCGCGGCTGTCAGGTCAAGATGCTCCGCTTTAAAGGGGCGGTGGAAGTGAAGATCGACAACATCTTCACCACCCGGGGCGATATCTTTCATACCAAGCTGGCTGAGTCGTTAGGGGCCAAGCTCGATCGCGAAGGGCAGATCGAGGTCGACCAATGCACGCGCACAAATGTGCCGCGCCTCTACTCGGCCGGCTGCGTGACCCCGGCCAACTGCCAGATGATCATCGCGGCCGGGCAGGGTGCAGCTGCGGCGCAGGCGATCAATCGCGATTTGTTTGAGGAAAGCATCGCGAATCATTCGCTGCGGCGTTTCCGCGAGGTGCAGTTGGAAAAAGAAAAAACGGTGCCGGAGCTGGTGCCGGAACCGCGTCGGCGTTCCCGCCGGGCTCGTTAGGCGAGGGCGTCGTCGGCCTTGCCATAGGTCGAGAAGACGAGCGTGTTGCGCGAGAACGCGAGGGAGAAGCCGAAGATGTCGCCCGGTTCGTTATTCGGAACTTCGAGGCGGGCTTGCTGGCTCCAGACCCCTTGATTGCGCACGAAGACGTAGACCGTTCCGGAACCTGCGGCGCTCGCTTGCTCTCGATCAACCTCGGCGGGGCGGCCGGCGTCGCCGGAGATTGCGACCCGCTGCCCAATCAAATCGTCGGGCCCGGCCCCGGGCTTTTGCAAATACGTCTCCTGCTCGGGCGGATCGATCGTGATCTTCTCGCTCATGGCTCCCACTTCCATTGCAGCGGCGAAATTGTTGTTCAATTCCACGCCTCCTCCCGGCTTTGCGCGGTGGTGGGTTGCGGAAGCAAATTCCGCGGAGGCTCGGGCGCGCCGGCGAGGTAGGCGGCGTCGACAGAGATACTCTGGTGCCGGTGTGCCTGATAGGTGGTGCGGTCGCTGGTTGCGCTGCGATCGGGGTCCGGGCTGACCTGGAGCAGTCTCCACGCGAAGAGGAAGAGCAGCGCAGCCAGGATGAGGAGCACTGCGGCGGCTGGTGGAATCGTCCTGGTCGTCGAATCGGATATGGCGGCGTTGGTGTGCATGATTTTTCCTTCCAAAATGAGCGACGGCGCCGCGGCGCGGATTTGTTTGCCGCGGCCGAGATCTGTCCTCATCTCATAGAGCGTCAAATCGGCGGGAAACCCGCCACGGAATCGTGACTTTCTGAAGCGACCGGCTTTCCTGTAAAAATTTATCGAGCGTGATAAAGTCAGCAGCGTCAACTGGCTGTATGACTGCATCCTCTTCTTCTCGACAAGAGGTCACCCTACTACTCGGCGACTGGAGCGGCGGTGACGCGGGCGCGCTCGCGCGCTTGATCCCGCTCGTGCAGCCGGCATTGCATCGGCTGGCGCACCATTACATGAGCCGGGAACGCGCCGCTCACACCCTCCAGACGACTGCGTTGATCAACGAGGCCTACCTGCGCTTGGCGGATAATTCCGAGCGGCCCTACCAGAATCGGAATCACTTCGTCGCGGCGGCCGCGCAATTGATGCGGCGGATCATGGTCGACCACGCGCGCGAACGGCTCTCGCTCAAGCGCGGCGGGGGCGCCTTGCGCGTGACGCTGGATGAAACGGCGCTGGTCACCGATACGCGCATCACGCCAAACGATCTCAAGTTTCGCTGGAAGTGGGATCCGCTCCGGAGCGATCCACGCTTCCAAAAGTTGGTCCAGCCTTAGCGCCTGATCCTTCCCTTCCGCTCGGGCACGTCGCGAAAATCTGTCGTGCGAATGGCGGGTTGGCGTCGCGGTCTCCGCTTTACTCGAGTGAAGGGAAGCCAACCAACCAACTTGAAAGAGCCAACTCACCTCAACCCAACCTCCTCCTATCGAGGACCCGATCGAACGGACGCCGGCCCGCCGGCGTTTCACCGAAAATCATCGCCCAGAACAGTACCGACAATTGGCCTTCCTGGCCTTGGCTGTCCTCCTCCTGCAACTCCCCGCACGAGGGTTTGCGACCTCCGTCGTCACGACATGGAATGAGCAAACGCTCCAGTCCATCCGCAACACCCATCCCGGACCACCGATTGTGGCGCGCATGCTCGCGCGGTGAGGCAGTCGCAGACGCTTGAAGCGGGCCTGCCCGCGCACTGAGTCGGGAATTCCCCTAGAGACCGCCTTGTTCCGGCACGGATGCGCTGGTCGCTTCCCCGTCCGGTTCACCGGGCGCGGGAGTTTTTTTGCCTAACGAGCATCTGATCACTGCCGGCATGCGGAATGAGAATGCGGGCGCGGCAGATGCCAGCACGCTGCGCTCCGATAATTTTGTCCCTTTCCTCTTGAAAACTTCCGCCCGATACTGACTGTCAGTTTCGCAATTATGGACGCTACTTCTTCTGTCTCGCACGCTGATCACGATCTACACCAGCACCACGACGAGCACGGGCACCATGAACTAGGCTTCTGGAAGAAGTATGTTTTCTCGACCGATCACAAGGTGATCGGCCTGCAATACCTCATCACCGGGCTGATTTTTCTCTTCCTCGGCTTTTGTTTGATGATGCTGATGCGCTGGCAGCTTGCCTACCCGGGTAAAGCGCTGCCCGTCGTCGGCAATATCATTGAGCGCATGCTCGGCCCCGGGAGCATGACAAATGGCGTCATGACGCCGGAATTCTATAACTCGCTGGGCGCGATGCACGGCACGATCATGATCTTCCTCGGCATCGTGCCGATCGCCTTCGCCGCCTTTGGCAATTTCGTCGTGCCACTCCAGATCGGTGCACCGGACATGACGTTCCCCAAGATCAACATGGCGAGCTACCAGGCGTTCTTCGTCGGCGGCATCATCATGTTGGTGAGCTTTTTCGTCCCGGGCGGTGCGGCCAAAGGCGGCTGGACTTCCTATACACCGCTGGCCGATATCGCGGACAAGGGGCCGACCTACCACGTCATTTTTAACGGCCAGACGCTCTGGCTGATTGCGTTCATCATGCTGATTACCTCCTCGCTTCTCGGGGCGGTGAATTTTATTGCCACGATTATCCAGCTCCGGGCCAAGGGGATGACCTGGATGCGCCTGCCCTTCTTCGTCTGGGCGCAGTTCGTCACGGCGTTCCTGCTCCTGCTTGCGTTCCCGCCGCTCGAGTCGGCCATTGTCATGCAGCTGATGGACCGGATCGCCGGCACGAGCTTTTTCCTGCCGACCGGGCTGGTAGTGAATGGAGCGGCGGTGCCGATCAGCGGCGGGGGTAGCCCGCTTCTCTGGCAGCATCTCTTCTGGTTCCTCGGGCACCCTGAAGTTTACGTGCTGATTCTGCCGGGCATGGGCATCGTGGCCGAGATCATCGCAAACAACACGCGCAAGCCGCTCTGGGGTTACAAGTCGCTCGTCCTCTCGGTGCTGGTGCTCGGTTTTCTCTCTTTCATCGTCTGGGCGCATCACATGTGGCTCACCGGCATGGGCACGGT
>JBKJNW010000087.1:0-19655 GCA_046593335.1 Chthoniobacterales bacterium
TGTCGTAGCGCCCGTAGCGTTTTCGACAGCTCTTGCGCGCCCCACGCAGATGTTCGTGCAGGTTGCCTCCGCTTCGCAGATCCCGCCAGATGTGGCGATAGATCGTCTCGTGGCTGACCCTCAGCTCGTGGGGGTGGGAGTAGGGTCGCATCTATACATTTAACATTGGATCAACCACCGGCTGCTTTTCAGCGATCATCGTCGCCTTCCAGAACGTCAGATGTATAGATGCGACCCCAATTTTGCTCCACTGAACTGGCAAGCTACCGGAAAGCAGCTTCGCGTTATCGTTCGCGGTCATCGGTGCACCGCAGCGAAGCTATGCTTTGAAGTTGCACGAGAACACCGGGGCATCTTTCGGAATCTCAACTTCCCGGATCTCGTGAATGATGCCTTTCTCCAAAGCGAACGTCGGATCTTTTGTTTCGCCTTGGAGAAAGAGAGCTCGTAGCTCAGCTTCTTCTAACTTAGTTCTGCCGGAAAGAATTCCGGTGATTTTTGCTTCATCAGCCTTGATGGAGCTAATGCGCTCTTGCATTGCACTCAGTCCGATTTGCGCCCCCCCTTGAAATCCATGAGTGACGCCGTGGAATAAAAAACTTGAATGCGGAGCAGCATAGCGCTCTTCCGCAGCTACGAAGATAACGTTAGCAATAGAATCCGTTGCGCCCGTGTTATGCATTGCCACTACCACCGGTAGAGAGCGAAGGTAATTGTGTAGTATGATTCCCGACAGAACATTGCCACCACCGGAACTCAGCAAAAAGTAGAGCCTGCGGGGCTGGCGGGTACTCACAATCTCGCTACATGCCGCCATTAAATTTCGCGCGGTCGCCGGATTGATGTCGTCGAAAAAGTTTATGTAGAAGGTGTCGCACGGGGCTGGCGCATCAGGCATCAACCAACCTACTCCGGTCCGGTTAACAGGCGACTTGTTTGCTCGATCCGTTCTGCGGTTGCGGGATGGCGGTGGATGCGGCGCAGAAGTTGAAGCGCAAATGGATCGGGATCGACATCACGCATCGGGCGATCTCGCTGATCGAGAAGCGGCTGAAGGATCGCTACAAAGGCCGCGCGAAGTTTGAAGTCATCGGCACTCCGAAGGATGCGGATGGTGCGCGCGATCTGGCGCAACGCGACAAGTATCAATTCCAGTGGTGGGCGGTCTCGCTGGTAGAAGCGCAGCCGTTCCAGGGAAAGAAGAAAGGCGCGGACACCGGGATCGATGGGGTGAAATTCTTCCACGATCTCGACCGGAAGGAAGCGCGCAAGATCGTGGTGAGCGTGAAGGGCGGCGGGATCAAGCCGGATGACGTGCGCGCGCTCAATCACGCGCGCGAACGCGAGAAAGCCGACATCGCGCTCTTCATTTCGTTGGACAAGCCGACACCCGCGATGGTGAAAGATGCAGCGTCAGTCGGATTCTATGAAAGCGCCGCCGGAAAGAAGTTCGCCCGCGTGCAATTGCTCACAATCGAAGGGCTGCTCGACAATACGCAGCGCGCCGAGCATCCCGATTACGAGCCGGACCTGAATTTCAAGAAGGCGAAAGCCGCGAGCGACGCCGAGCAGCAGACGCTGATCTGAGCTAACGCAGGCATCCGGAGCAACTCCGCTGCATGGTGGTCCAAATTACTGGTTCGAAATGGTCGCGATCGAGCCGTCGATCTTGGTCAGGTTGATCGTGAATTTCTCCGAATAGGTCGCCGCCCGATCCTGCAACATGCTGATGGCGACGGCTTCTCCCAACTGGATCGAGGAAGTGGTGTCGGAGCGCCAGTGAATGCCCGCGATGATCCCGTGGCCGAAGGAGACGTTGTTCGCCAGCTTGTTCAGCTCGCCGTTGACCGTCATCTGCCCGGCGTCCCCACCCGTGTAGGGGACGAGATTGAGCCCATCGGGAGTGGAGACCATCGGGTTTGGGACGACAAAATTTCCGTCGAAGAAAAATTTCAAGACAGTGATGCAGGCACCGGCGACGGCGCCATGGCCAGTCGGATAAGCGGGATGGGCGGGCGAGCCTTCGGGGAAGGATTGGGCGAGGAAATAATCTCCCCATTTGTTGAAACTGGCCTGGACGGCGTTCGAGTTGAGGACGGTGTCGGCCACGTGACCATCGAGCGTGTTGCCGGCGCCGGTCAGGATCTGGCGGACAATCGCGCCGCCCGATTCAGGACGATGGCGGAGATGGATCCACCATTTTTGGTACCAGACGCTGTTGAGCGCGAGGCGGGCCACGGCCGCGGTGGAGGCGGCGAAATCAGGACCGCCGAAGGTACCGAAGCCATTCATTTTGGTGGAGGCGGCATAGGGATTCCCCGGGTTGATCGGAGCGCCCATGCTGCCGAGGACGAGGTAGGCGGTGAAGAAAGACTGAAAGAGCACATCGACATGGGTGAAGGAACAGAGGCCGCGTCCGTCGTGAAGGTAGCGCGGCTGCGGATCGAATTGCAGCGGCACGCCGGTGTCAATCCCGTTCTGTACCTGCTGGAACGTCGTCGGGTCGGTCATGTAATCGAGGTCCTGCGCGAATGTGACTAACTGCTGCGACATCGGTTGCACACCCATGTAGGTGGGCTGGATGTAAAACTGCGAGAGGTAAGGCCCGACGGTGTCGCCAGGATAGATCCCGCGGAAGAGGAGGTCGGGAGTGACGTTGCCGAAGCTATCCCGCGGTCCGGTGTAGGCCGGCAGGCTGCGGAGCTCGGCGGCCGCGTGGGCGGCGACGGAATTGAGCGAATAATCGGTGAACGGGACATCGCGGAGGAGCGAGGCCCAATAAAGTTCGATCAACTCCGCGGCATATTCTTCGCTCGCGAGGGCCGGGGCCGGCGGGACGACGATCTGGTTGACCTGGTTGCCAGGCGAGGGGGCGTTGCCGAACTGGACATCGTCGCTCCCTTCCAACGCGAAAGCGCGGCCGCCGAGCGGGCCGTTCATTGTCCGCGGGCCACCGGTGACGACGTTCTCGAAATCCTCAAATTTGCCACTGTTGATGGCACGGCGAAATGACTTGTAGGCGGCCAGATTCACGAGACCAATGCCATCCTGCAAAATGCCCTTGGTGTAGGTGCCCGACTGATCGGGATACAGTTGTTCGTCGCCGTTGGTCGTGTGCGGTGGGACTGGGATTTGGGCCTGTCGGGTCGCGGCCGCGACGCGAAGGGAATAAGCCTGGCGGACCCGCGGATCGGTCGTGGCCGCTGGGGTGGCCGAGCCGCTTCCGGCCTGGGCGGCCGACCGCGGGATTTTGCCAAGGACCGCACTGGTGGCGAGAGCGGCACTAACCTGGCTGAGGAATTTACGACGACTAAAGCCGTTCGTGGGGCTCGGGGGCGCGGCTGCGTTATTAACGGTCTGACTATTGTCTTTAATCATGGTTTTCGCTGGCATCGCCGAAGGGTGTATGAAAATTTGGTGGTTCTGGTCAATCCTTTTCCGGATAAATTCCGTTACAAAACGTTTACCGAATAGGCTTTGACTAGGCACGCGCCTCTCCCGCTCGCCGGATAGGCGTTGACAAATTTAGGCGCGCGCCGGATGGGAACGGCGCCTGAAATTGCCGCCATGAAATTAATCGATCGCTTCGTTGGCCGTGAGCTGATCGTGAATGTGCTCTTCGCGATCGCGGTCCTGAGCCTTGTCCTGGTCGTGGGCAACATCTTCCGCAAGCTCCTCCCGCTCCTCGTCAATCACGACGTGCCGCTGGAATTTCTCCTCACTTTTATCGCTTACGTCCTGCCCTTCTCGCTCATCTTCACCATTCCCTGGGGCCTGCTCACCGCCATTCTCCTCGTCTTCGGGCGGCTCTCGGCCGATAACGAATTGATCGCGCTACGTTCCAACGGCGTCAGCGTGACCCGAGTTTGCCTACCGCTCGCCTTTATCGCTGTCGTCAGCACCATCATTTGCCTCTGGCTCAATGTCAGCGTGGCCCCCGCCGCCCAGGAAAAACTACGCAGCAGCATTTTCGATCTCGCCACCCAGAATCCGATCGCGCTCTTCGGGGGCGACCAGGTGATCGATCAGTTCCCGGGGCGCAAGATTTACGTCGGGAAAAAAGAGGGGAACAAGCTGGAAAACATTCTCGTTTTCCAGATGGACGAACACGATCTCCCGGTGCGAGTGACGCATGCCCGCACCGGAGTGCTGGAAACGGATCTGCCTAACAAACGCCTCCTCCTCCATCTCTACGACGCGCGCTACCAGGAGCGGGACGCGAAGGATCCCTACGACCTGCGCAAGATCAAGGACGGGATCAGCCTGGCCGAAGGAACGCTCCCGATCGGCCTGGAAGAGCTTTATGAGAAGCAAAAGAAGCGCCCGACGCGTTCGGCACTTTCGCTTTCACAACTGCTGGAGCAGCTCAAATCCGGCGAACGCAGCGATCGCAGTGCGACCCGGACGGAGATTAACAAACGTTTTTCCTTTCCGTTTTCCTGCATCGCCTTCGCTCTCATCGGCGTGCCGTTAGGCATCACCACTCATCGGCGCGAGACCTCGGTGGGCTTTGCCACCGGGCTGGTGGTGGCGATTTTCTATTTTCTCTTCATCATCATCGCCGACACGATGCGGGCCAACGCCCGGATCCATCCCGAACTCCTGGTCTGGTTTCCCAATATTCTTTTTCTGGTCATTGGCGCCTGGCTCTTTCGCCGGCTGAGCAAGCAGTAGGGAAGTGCTGGTCAGACCGCGCCGGCCGGGACGTCGACCAGTTCGTCGCTAATGACGAAGAATTTCTTGAGCGTGGCGCTGCCGAAATTAGTCGTTAGGGCGACATCCGCGGCGTCGCGTCCGACTGCCATCACGATGCGCCCGATGCGCGGGAAATTATGCCGGGCGTCGAAGGTGTACCAGCGATCGCCCAGGTAAACCTCGAACCAGCCGCTGAAATCCATCGGCAGGACGACCGGCACGCCGATGTCCCCCATGTAACCGGTGACATAGCGCGCCGGAAGGTTCATACAGCGGCAGAAAGTGAGGGCGAGATGACTGAAATCGCGGCAGACACCCTGCTTCTCGTTGTAAACATCGAAGGCGGATTTCGAGGGGTGCGCCTTCTGGTAATCGAAGGCGATGTGATTGTGCACCCAGGTGCAGATCGCCTGCACCCGCGGCCAGCCCGGCGGCGTCTGGCCAAAGAGTTGCCAGGCGATGTCGCTCAGCTTGTCCACTTCGCAATACCGGCTCGGCATGAGGAAGGCGAGGGTTTCATCGGGCAGGTCTTCGATCCGGTGCTGGACCGCTTCCGGCGCTTGCCGATCGGGTTCGCCGCTGTCTTCGATCACGGTCTCGAGTTGGAAGCGCACGTTGCCGGCGGGCGCGAGGAGGCGGGCGCAGCGGTTGCCGAAGAGATCGAGGTAATAGGAAACCGGCACCGCGGGTTCCACCACTAATTCCTCCGGCTGGCGCAGATCGTCCTGCCGCGAAGGATGGACGAAGAGCATCAGGACCATCGGAGTCGGTCCGCGCAGTTCAAATTCAATGTCGAAACCTATCTTAATCAGCATTGTCGTTAGGCAGGGTCGTTCCCCGGTTTAGTGGCCCACTCTTATCCTTCTCATCTTCTGATTATGCCGCATTTATTTTCGTCAGCCAAACCGCTGGAAACCTTTCCAAAATTCCGGCCACGATTTCTTGAAACCGCGGCAGACGAAAATATCGGGATGATCTTTCGTCTCCTCGTTGCGCACTCCGTATGGGTTCGTGATCTGCCCGGCTAACTCCACCTCGTTGGCGAAGCGCTCCGCGGAAGCGCGCGAAAAACCGACCAGGATCACAACCTCGGGCGGCTCTGCGCCGTAGCCGCGCCCCCAATAGCTATTGGTCCCGCAGATGACCGCAGGCAATCCCAACGGGCGGCCGTAAAGATTTATCCCGCCTGCTTCGCCGTAATTACCGGCGAGGATGGCGGCATGCGGCCGTTCTGCTGCCGGCAGCGCGTGATAGATTTCGGCCACGGTTGCGGCCAGCTCGGGCCAGCCGATTTGCTCCGTGAAATTATCGTGAATCTTGCTCGTTAGGCGCCAGCCGGCAGAATTGATCGGCGCGATCGGCAGCATGATGAGGGCGCTAAAAGCGGCGCCCGCCGCGAGCGCGCTCCAGGTCGCAACCCGTCCGGCGCGTGCCGCTCGCTCGCCGCGCCGGGCGAGCCAACTCTCCCAGAGCACCGCTCCCGCGGCGAAGAGCATCGGGTAAGCCGGGGCCATGTAATAAAAGCGCCCTTTCGCCAGAAAAAACAAAAGGAGCGGCACGAGAAACATCCACCCAAGCGCGCGATAGCGCCGGTCGCTTCCGCCGGTAGGGCGAGACTCCGTCGAGCCTGGGGGTTGGCGCAGCGTTCGTTGGCGGCGTTCTTCCCCCGGCTCGACAGAGTCTCGCCCTACCGGGACTGCCGATGATACGAAATAGAACCAGAGTCCGGCCAACCAGAGAGGGAGGGTGAAAAGATTCGCGCTCACGAAAAGTTGCTGCACAAAAAAACCATCCGTCCGTCCGATCTCGACGTCGCGTTCATGGATGTGGCTCAGGAACGTGAGGGAGATGAAATCGTGTTGGATTTGCCAGATGACGTTAGGCAGAAAGATGACCACGGAGAGCGCGGCACCGGCCCAGAGCCACGGGCTTTTTAGAAAACGTCGCGCCGGGGTGAGCACGACACCGGCGACGATGCCCGCGATAAAAAAGATCATCGTGTATTTCGTCATCATCCCGAGACCGAGCGCGCCGCCGATCAGCAGCCACCAGCGCGGATTGTCCGAGCGCAGGAACCGGATCACGCCGTAGGCGGCGAGCACCCACCAGAGATAATCCAGCGCGATGTATTGCAGCATCGTGCCCATGCAAATCGCCATCGGGGAAACCGCCGCCGCCAACGCCGCGACTATCTGCGCCCAGCGCCGCCCGCCTAGCTCGCGCGCCATCAATCCGGTGAAAACCATCGCGACGCTTTGCGCAAGCGCGGCGAAGAAACGCACGCCAACCAGCGACGGCCCGAAGAGGATGAGCGCGATCCGGGCAAGGAAAGGCGTGAAGGGCGGATAGGAAACATATCCCCAGTCGAGGTAACGCGCGTCATCGAGCAGCCCGAGCTCGTCCCGATGGAATCCGTACTGCCAGTTCGTCGCGCAGTGCAGGAGCAAGCGGGCGAGACCCAGGATCACCAGCCAACCCAGGGCGGGGGAAGGCAGCGCAGAAGGAGATGCAGTCTGAGAGTTCGTCATGAGCGGTCCAGATTATCGGGGAGAATGAGGCCAATCGACTGGAAAAAACGGGCTCCTTTGGTGTGTTGTTTTAGAGCGACGGAATTCTCCGTGCGCCACAAAGGAAACTCGAAACCTAAGGGAGCGGTTCGAGCTGCATTTCTTCGCCTTCGAAGACTTCACTCTTTGATCAGTTTGGCTTGGCATTTTCCCCACCAGTTTGCGGGAGTGCGATCTCGTCGGATCGCCTCGAAGACGAAAGGAACCAAACTATGAAAAAACTATTATCTGCCGTAACGATTTGCTGCCTCGCACTGGGGCTGACTGCACTCCCCGCCCTCGGACAGCAGCACGATGAAAAAGGCTTCCATGGCCAGCTCATCCGCAGTTCGCATTTGATCGGCGCGGATCTTTATAACACCACCGGCGACGACATCGGCCAGGTCAATGACGTGGTCTTCGACGAAAACTCCGGTGGCATGATGCACGCCATCCTCGCGGCCGGCGGCTTTATCGGGATCGGCGACAAGCTTACCCCGGTGACCTGGGACGCGATCACGGTCAAGACGATGACTGACGGCAAGATCAAAGTCACCACCACGCTCGATAAGGCGAAACTCACCGCAGAGAAGAGCTATGAGAAGAGCACCTGGACAAAGACCGACGAAACCTGGAAGAAAGATTTCGCCGGCAGCACCGACAAGAAGCTGGTGCGCATGAGCACGGTGGATGATGCCAAGCTCTTCGATAAGAGCGGTAACCACATCGGTGAGATCGAGGACGTGATCGTCGACGCCAAATCCGGCAAGGCCGCCTATGCGGTGGTCTCGTTCGAGGACGAGTTCATCAAAAAAGGCGACGACATGATGACCATGGTCCCTTGGACGCTGATTCGTCAGAGCGAAAAGGATACCCCTGGCTTTGTCCTCCACGCCGATAAGGTCAAAATCGAGGCCGGCACCTTCTTTGACGAAAAGAACTGGCCCGACATGAACAGCCTGTCCTGGAACAAGGAGATCTACGATCACTTTGCCGTGACTCCGTATTACTGGACCGGCGTCTAATTCAGGCCACTTAAAATTTCCTGTCCGCCTACCGGCGGCAGGACGACAGAAGGACGGGTTCGCTTTCCCGAGCGAGCCCGTCCTTTCTTGCGTTCAGGGGTGGGGAGACCCGGGGACGGTGTGCCGATTCGTTAGGCGGGACGGCCAAACTGCGCCGTCACTCGCAGTTCGCGTCCGGCCGCGATCCGCACATCGCGCAATTTCACTTCGCCCAGGGGCAGGGCGATGAGCGAAAATTCGCGCCCGTCAAAGCGGGCGAGATGGGGAGCGATGAAGCCGCAGGCCAGCGTGCCGAGAGCTCCTTCGCCGGCGCATTTCAATCCGGCAAGGCGGGCGTTCAATTGCTCGTCAATCGCCACGCTGCCGCTGATCTGAAGGACGGCGCTGAGAAAAAGTTTCTTCGCGCGCACATGCACCACCGCGTCGAGCGCGCGCTCGGAGCGGGACCGCAGTTCGATCCGGACGTTTTCCACGCTCACGCCTTGCTTCGCCGCTTCCGCCTTTGCGCCAGCGAGCACGAGTGCCTCGAGGTCGCTCAGCGCGACCGCGACTTCCACATTTCCCTCCGCCGCCTCCAGCAGGACGAAGAGCGGGTTTCCATCCTTGTCGCGCGCCTCTCCGAGGCGCACCTCGCGCGCCGTGCAGGTGAGATCCACGCGTGCGCGCTGCACCAGGAGCGGATGACCGCTGACGGTGAAATTCTCCAGCTGCAAGCCGGGCTCGACCGCGCCCACCGGAGGCTGCGGCCGCCGAGGAGGACGCTCACCCGCATTTGCGCCATCGAGCGAAATGTGGACGGCCTTCAGCTTTGGATAACCAGCATCCTCCACTGTCACCATTGGTGCGGCTGGCCTAACGACGCTGGCAATGCTCTCCTCGAGAGCAGCGCGTAACGCCTCGGCACTGGCCGGAAAAGTCTTGCCCGGTAACGGAAACATCCAGGCAAACTACGAAACTCGGGACACAATTGGATGTTCCCCAGGCGGGCGAGCGCTCCGCTCCCGCGAGTTGGCTTGACGCTCTTGTGCGTCCGCTGTTAAACCCGCACCATGAACATTAACCTCCAGCCACGCTCGCTCTCGTTCAGGTTTCCGTTCGCTTTCCGGCCGATCTGTTTGCTTCTCGCCCTGAGTTTTCTTCCGTTCTGGGCTTCCAATGCCGCCAGGTTGAAGGAAGCCCGCGTCACCCAGGTGGTCAAAGACGTTAGGCTGCTCCCCAAGGCGGCCGCGCCGCGGCCTGCGGCGGTGAGCGATCCGGTGCGGGAAAACACGGCGGTGCGGACCGGGGTGGAATCGCGCGCCGAACTCACCTTTACCGACCAGACCCTGGCCCGCCTGGGAGCGAACACGATTTTCAGTTTCGACCAAGGCACGCGCAATCTCGAGCTCGGCGGGGGCGCCATGCTCCTGCAAGTTCTGAAAGACGCTGGCGGCGCCCAAATCAACACCGCCGCAATCACGGCCGCCATCACCGGCACCACCATGCTGCTGGAGTATCACCCGGATGCCTATTGCAAATTCATGATGCTGGAAGGCGTGGCGCGCATTTTTCGGAACAATGAAACTGGCCAGTCCGTCCTCCTCCATCCCGGCCAGATGTTGATCGTCAACCCCAACGGCACCGGGCTGCCGGACCCGGTCGACTTTGACGTGAAACGGGTCATGCAGACATCGCTCCTGATTACGGGCTTCGGCCCGCTCCCGAGCGCGGGCCTGATCGCGCGCGAAATCGCACTCCAGGATGCGAAGAAAAACGACGGCGGCCTGCAGCAAACCAATCTCGTCATCTTCGGCGCCGGCACCGCGGTTTCTCTGCTCGATCCCACCAACAGCGACGTGCTCGATCAGGCGAACGCCAACGAAACCCGGCGGCCTACGGAATCGCCCACGCCCACTATGACCGCGACTCCTACCGTAACCCCGACACCCACCGTAACCCCCACGATCACGCCAACACCCACCATGACTCCCACACCCACGGTCTCGCCGACGCCGCAAAAGTTCGGCACGCCGCCGGTGATTGCCTCCTCCACGCCCTACGAAATCAAGAGCGGAACGGTGATCGAAACCGACCCGACGATTACGACCAACGGCAGAACTGACCCCGGGACAATCTATCGCGGTCCGGCGATCGATGGCCCTGCTTCCCTCTGGTACTTCGGTTCCACCTCGGCCTTCGATCAGTTGATCGGTTTCGACTCCGACGAAGCGAGCCAGCTCACCCCCATCGCCGCGTTCAAATTCGATGCTCTCCAGCTAACCGGTGATCCGACGATCGTGATCGGCGAAGGAGGCCCGACCAATCTGGCGCTGATCAGCGTGGGAGACCTCACTTCCGGCTCGCCCGGTGGCACGCTGACTTTCGCCAACCTGAACTTCCTCTTTCTCGCCACGCAGAATGGTTCGATCACGCTCACTTCCGATCTGGCCTTTCAGGATATCCCAGCGCTCTTCGTCTACGCGCGCGGCGCAGATTCGAACCTGCTTTTTGACGCCACTGTCACAGGCTCCTCCCTTCTCGCCTTGATTGCGGAAGGGGACATTCAGGTAACTGATTCCCTCGTGGTCAACCTGACCAAGGCCGGCGTGTTTGCGGAAGACGGGATCGTCTCTCTCTACAGCGGCCAGAACATCGAGATCGGCGGCGATCTCACCCTCTCGGTCGACAACACGGATCAAGTCCTCCTCGCCAACGGTGGAAACATTGCCCTGAGCAGTGGCGGCGACACGACGATCGGCGGCGCGCTCGATTTCTCCATTCTTAATAACGGCGGCGGACAGATCGGCGTCGGCGGAAATATTTTCGTAACGATCGGCGGCGACTTCACCGCCGGGTCGGTCAACGCCCTGATCAACAACCGCGATGGCGGCAGCATCGACATTGGCGGCAACATCCTTTTCAGCAGCAACGCCCTAACGACAAGCGGCGATTTCAGCCTCATCGTCTCGACGCGCGACGATGGCGGCGGCGGCGGCACGATCGGCTCGGATAGCCTGATCAACCTCGACCTCGCCAGCGCCTCGATCGGCGGCCTTCTCACCGTGGGTCGGGGCATGAGCAGCCCTGGCAGCCTGGGTGGCGCTCTCAGCGTCATCAACGTCGCGGGCGATCTCACCGCCAGCGGCGGGATCGATTTCAATACTCAAAACGGCGGCCTGAATCCGAACGAAGTCGTAACCAACGGCGGCAAAATCGACACCGATGTCCTTCTCTCTCTCACTGCGGGCAGTCTCACAAGCGGCGATTTCCTCAGTGCCCTCATCGTTAATCTCAACGGTGGCAGCATCGGGGATACCGCGACGATCGGTTTCAGCGTTTCCGGTGACATCACGGTCACCACCGATGCCCTCTGGCAAATCATCAACACCTCCTCCTTCGGTCTTCCTGGTTCCGCCATCGGCTCCGATGCCTCACTCGCCGTCAGCGCGGCCAACCTCACCGCCGGCTCGCTCTTCAGCCAAATCAACAACACCGCCGGAAGTCAGATCGGCGCCAATGCGATTCTCGCCTTTACCATGACCGGGGCGATCGCGAGCGCGGGCGACGCCACCTTTCGCATCGTGAACTTCGATAACGGCGCGGGCAACGGCGGCGGCAGCATCGGCGGCGACGCCAGCATCAGCATCGCCGCGCAGTCGCTCTCCGCTGCCACCCTCCTCGTCCGGATCAACAATCTCGGCGGCACGATCGGCGGCGATGCCATCGTCGACGTCAACCTCGGTGGTGCGCTCACCACGACCGGCGACGCGACCTTTGACATTCTGAACGACCCGACGCTCGGTTCCGTCGCCGGCAGCAGTTCGGTCACGGTCAACGCCGCCTCGCTTGCCATCGGCGGCTCACTCGTCGCCCGGATCACCGACCTGACGACGCCGGTCGATTTCGACAACGTCAATGTGGGTGCGACCGGTGACATCATGGTGGGTAATCAAATACTTGTCGTCGGCAACGTCACAGCCGGTGGAAATATCAGCGCCATCAATGGCATAATCCTCACCGGCGGCTCCCTCATCGCTGGCGGCGACATCAGCACGACGACCGGTGACATCACCATGAACCTCAGCGCCGACGGCCAAATCGGGCTCATCTCCGCCGGCGGCGACATCTTTGCTGGAGGCGCGATTAACGTCTTCTACTTCGACACTTCGATCATTGCCGGCGGCTCGATCACGGCTTTCGATCTGGGGGCGGTCACGATCAGCGCCGGGACCGACATCACGGTCGGGGAAGCGGCTGGCTCGGCTCACGCCATTTACGCCAACTCACTCCTCGCGGGCGACGCGATCAGTCTGGTCAACGTCGGCATCATTCACAGCCTCACCCTCACTGCATCTGGCGGGATCGGTTACACCCCGGATCCCTTCACCCTCAGCGCGGTCTCGATCAGCGGCGCCGGCCCGGCCTTGGCCGATCTCCTTTTCAATGGTGAACCGCCTGATCCTACCCTCGGCAATAACAACCCGGGCAACGGCGGCGTCGTCACGCTCAGCCTGACCGGCGACGGCCTAACGATCGGCTCGAGCGGGGATATCGCTTCGATCCAGGCGAGCGGTGGCGACTTCGCGACCGATTCCACCGCGGGCGGCAGCGGCGGCACCGTCAATATCGTCGCGACCGGCGACGTGACCCTGGACGACGGCGACATCAGCGCAACGAGCGGCGCCTTTCCCACTTTCACCCCCGGCACGCTCGGCAACGGCGGCACGGTGAATATCACGACCGCGGGCACGATCACGGTCGACTCCACCATCACCGTCTCTTCCTCCGATAACGAAACGTCGCCCATCCGCCGGAGCGCGACCGGAGGCAACATCGCCCTAACGAGTAGCCGGGCGACCGGCCTCGCGATTGACATTGGCAACACCGCGCAATTGCTTTCCCTGCTCGATGCCTCCGCCGCTGGGCCGGGCGGCAGTATTACGATTCTCGCCACCGGCGCCAGCAGCGAGGCGGACGTGAAAGGAACTTTGCTGGCGGATCGCGGAACGATCGATATCCGCCACACCGGCGCCAACGGCGATATCTATCTCGGCGGTAGCGCTGATAGCCTGTTCGCCAACGCCGACGTGCTTAAAGTGGCGGCGTTAGGCACGAACGGCGTGCTTACCATTGGTTCGGGAACGCTGACCGCCGATACCACGCTCAAACTCTACGCGCCGGGCAGTAACGGGCAGATCAATTTTATTTCGAACGTCACCCTCGGGGGCTTTAGCGCGAAGATTATTGCCGCGGAAACGGTCACGATTTTTGACGGCGTTGTCGTCACCATCGGTGGCGCACTTCCGGCCGACGTTTACACCGGCTTTGATGTCGAGAGTCCAAAAGCCAATTACACCGGCTTCGGTGGCAATGGCTCGACCACCGGCACATTCGCGGGGGCCGGCGCGAACGATCCCCAACCGATAGGTGACGCTCCGCCCTTTGATGGATCTCCATTCGTGCCCGAAACCGTACCGCCGGCAGAGAGCAGCTCGACCGGCGGAGGAAGCGTCACCTTTGTTGCGAATGGCCGCGGCGGAAAGCGAGGTCCCGCAATCAATGTCGCAAACAGCGGGGAATTGCTCGCTCTTCTTGATGGCGCCGCGGCCGGTCCCAACGGGAAAATCACCGTTCCAGCTTCGCTCGGTCCCAGCACGGACTCGCCTCGTTTCAACCCGCGTGATCGCCAATCGCTCGCGCGGGACGCGGGGCGGAATCGGACGGCCTCACCGATTAGGGAGCCGCATTTGCCCTAACGACAGTTGGTCTTTGGTTCGGCTGGAGTATTTTCCGGAAATCATTTCCGATTGTGCGGGCAGGCTGCCGGAACTTTGGGAAGTCGCACTAGTCGCGCAAGCGTTCTTCGACGTAACCAGTCCCGAGTGCGATCCCGGCGGCGAATAGCGCCCCCGCCGTAGCGAGCGGGATGGGATCGAACGGAGCGCGCGGCAGTTCAAGAACGCCGGCCTCGCTCACTTCCGCCGCAGCGGCGACATAACGGCCATGTCGCGGCCGTCGAAAACGATTGGCAAAACTTTCCAGCCGGTCCGGCAAAGCGCTGCCAGTCATGGGAATCCCGTGCCCGCACCCGACTACGTGAGGGCGCAGCTCGGCCAATTTCTTGATCGATGCCCGGGTCGCATCCCAATTCATGTTAAAGGGCGCGCCCGCCCGGGCCAGTTCCTTTTTTCCACTCACCAGCCCGACCCATGAATCCATGTTCATGGTCGCAAATGCATCGCCCGCCAGTAGGACGCGGTCGGATTCGCGGAAAAAAGAAACATGCCCGGGGGAATGGCCCGGCGTCGCGATCCACCGCCAACCGGCCAATCCCGGCAGGTTGTCGTTAGGCAATTCCCGCACCCTCTCGCCGACGTCGCGGGTTCGGTGCGGCATGAAACGGGAGAGGAAGGCTATTGCCCCGCCGATCGTCGGATCCGGCGGTGGATAATCCGAGCGGCCGGTGAGGTAGGGGAGTTCCATCCGGTGCGCGAAGATCGGCACCTCCCAACGCTCGGCCAACTGTTGCGCCGACCCTGCGTGATCGAAATGCCCGTGCGTCAGGTAAATCGCCTCCGGTTTGGAGCCGGCACCGAAACGTCCTTCGGCCGCCGCAAAAATTTGATCCGCTCGACCCGGCAATCCGGTGTCGATCAGGGCCCAGGATTCGCCGGGGCGGCCAACCAGGTAGGCGTTCACGAAACTGATCGGCTGCCAGCCGACATCGGGAGCAATTCGTTCGATCGCCTTCATAATGACAAGGTCATAAAGCTAAATCGGAAATGGCCCTAAGTCATGCCGTGCGCGAAACGACGAAATGAATGGCTCTTGCAATGTGGGAGGGGCCTTTGCGCCCCGATCCGTCGTGGCTCCCGCCAACCCATCGGGGCACCAAGGGCGCTCCCACGTTAAGGGATCACCAGCGACTGTCCCGGCTTCAAGTCGCCTGGCTTCGAAATCACATCCGGGTTGGCGTCAAGGATTCGCTGCCAGCGAGCCGAGCTCTTGTAAAACTTGCGCGAGATCGAGGCCAGGGTGTCGCCCCGCTGCACGGTGTAGCTGCGCTCTTTCCCAGTTCGCTTTATCTTTTTGTTAGGCGGGCCTTTCGACCGGGCGGTTTTGTCGGCGGCGTTGGCGGCCTTTTCCTGGGCCCAGCGTTCGCTGACCTGTTTGCGCAGGGTCAGGTTTTCGTTGTTTAACCGCACCAACTCGGCCCGCGGCACCATCGAGTCGCCGCTCAGATTGGTCAGGAGAGTGAGTTCATCGCGTTTCATGAATCCCTTCACCTCCTGGGCCCGTTTCCCGGTCGGCTCGAGAGTGAGGAAGCGCTTGAAATGGTGCAGCGCGTTGAGCGGATCATTCATCTTGTCGTCGTAAATGAGCGCGAGCTTGTAGTGGACATCGGCCGAGCCGGCGGTGCCGTCGAGAGCCGCTTCGTAAAGATTAATCGCCTCCGCATAGCTGCCTTGAGTCGCTTTCGCGTCTCCGTCCTTTCCCAACTGCACCTGGCGCGGCACAATCATGCGATTGCAGGCTGTCAGCAGAGCCAGGCAAAGCAGGATGACGCAAGTTGCTTGTCCTGCTCTTTTCTTCGGAATCATTGGAGCAGGATTAGGAGCAGGAAGATTTAATAACGCGGAACATCAGGATCAACTTCCTCCGACCATGCATCGATCCCGCCGGCGACGTTCGCCACCCGGGCGAAACCGTTTGTGCGCAGGAACTCAGCCGCTCGTTCACTGCGTACTCCGCTGTGGCACAAAACGAAAATCTCCTTGTCCTGCTCCAACTCGCGCCAGCGAACGGGCAATTCGCCTAACGGAATCAAATTTGCCCCCGCGATCTGAGCCATTTCGAATTCAAACGGCTCCCGCACATCGAGGAGGACGAAAGGCAAACCGGAGCGCATCCGTTTTTCCAGTTCGCGCACTTGAATTTGCGACACCGCTTTTGTCAGGTCCGGTGCGCCCTGGCAAAAAGCCTCGTAATCGATCGGCTCCGTGATCGTCGGGCGCGTCCCGCAAACCGGACATTCCGGATCCCGCCTCAGGTTGAATTCTCGGAACTTCATTTTCAGGGCGTCGAAATGGACCAGCCGGCCGACGAGCGGTTCGCCGATGCCGAGGATGAGCTTGAGCGCCTCGGTCGCCTGCATCGTTCCGACGATGCCGGGCAGGACGCCAAGCACTCCCGCCTCCGCGCAGCTCGGAACCGCACCGGGCGGCGGCGGCTCGGGGAAGAGGCAGCGATAGCAGGGCCCGCCGAGGTGGGGAGCAAAAACGGTCGTTTGCCCGTCGAAGCGGAAGATCGAGCCGTAAACGTTCGGCTTGCCCGCGAAGACCGCGACATCGTTCGAAAGATAACGAGTCGCGAAATTATCCGTTCCATCCACGATCAAATCGTAGTCGCGCAAAATCTCCTCGGCGTTCCCGCTCTCGAAACGGCAGGGGTGCAGCCGCACCTCGATCTGCGGGTTGACCTCGCGCAAACGTTCGCGCGCCGATTCGGTTTTGGCGCGGCCGATGTCCCCGGTGCCGTGGAGTAACTGGCGATGAAGATTCGAGAGCGCGACTTGGTCGTCATCGACCAGCCCGATCGTGCCGACCCCGGCCGCGGCCAGGTAAAGCGCGGCCGGCGATCCGAGGCCGCCCGCGCCGAGACAGAGGATGCGGGCCGCTTTCAGTCGTTCCTGGCCGGCGAGGCCAATCTCCGGCAGCATGATCTGCCGCGAATACCGACGGCGTTCCCCCTGGTTCAGGCCGACGCCGGTCTGTTCGTTAGGCGAAAGCTCCGCTATTTTTTGGCCAGGTCCCATTTGATCCCCACGATCCTCTCATCCGCGAAGCGCTTCAAGGATTTCGGGAAAACGAGATGAATCGCGCCTTTCCGTTTCGCCAGGCCGACGCTGCCGAACTCAGTGCCGCTGTCCGAACGCAGAATCGACAGGACGCGGTTTTGCCGGATCTGCGCCTGCAGCGCGCGATCTTTTTCCGGTGCCTGCCAGAGGGTGTAAACCTGCGGCTGGCCGCAGGAGTCGACGACCGCGCTGAAGCGAGTGGATTTCACCTTGAGCAGCTTCATCGGAAAGGGTGGGCGGCGCGGAAAAAGAAAAGACCGCCAGAGGACTACGGCAAAGAGAATCAGACTACCGTTGCTGCATTCCTGCCCTGGCGGGGTTCGTTAGTCCTCAGTCCATAGCCCCTGACGGAGATGGAACTTCCTGCGAAGCAGGCGCCGGCGCAATTGCTTTCTCGCTCGCGTTGACAGCCCGCGGCCGATCTGATTCGATGCGGCGTGAAATTGATTCTCCTGCTCTGCGTGCTCACGCTTGGCCTGACTTCGTGCACCACTTTGTCGAACCGGCGCGATCTTTATAACCCGAGCGAGGACGCCGGTCCCTACAACGCGACGCAGCAAAAGAAAGCGGCTCCGGGCACCATGCCCGCGCAGGAAGGGCCACTGCCGCCGGCGCAATAGCGCCTGCATTGGGGAACGACACGCCGAGCGGGGACCCGTTTTCGCCTAACGAATCAGAGTCCGAGGAAGTCGCGCTGCCACTGCACGAGGAGGGTTTGGCTGCGGCTCGGATCGGCCGCGATGCCTTCGAGCGCGCTGCGCGGCGCGATGAAGGCGGGATCGAGCGCCAACTCTTTGGCGTGGTGATCCCGGCGTCGCCGCAGTTCTTCGACCTTCTTGTCGAAACCGGGGGTGCGCGTTCGGCTCAGGCGCGGTGGCCGTTGCGGCCAGGCGGATTCAGGCAGGGCCAGCGCTTCGCGTGCGGCATCCAGAAAGCCACGCCGCCGCCGCTCCGAAAGATGGCGGAAGTCCGGAGTCTCGCCGGCCACGAATTGCTTCGCGGCTTCGATCATGGCGCTGTTCTGCAGGATGTGAAACGAGGGCCGGTCGGCCTGTTTGGCTTCGCGATCGCGCCAGTGCCAAATGGCGCGGAGAACGGCGCCGGTTTGCGGCAGTAAGGTGCCGCTGCCGGTGATGCGCCAGGCTTCATCCGGGTCCCGTTCGCGCGAGACCATGGTTTGTTCGAGCGCACGCTGGCAGGATTGGCGAAACCAATCCATTCGTCCGAGCGTCTGCATCTGCTCCTCCATTTTGGCGGCGAGTGGGAGGAGAAAATGAGTGTCGTTTTTGGCGTAGTCCGCCATCGCTGGAGGAAGCGGACGCCGCGCCCAGTTCGCCTTTTGCGAGCCCTTGGCCAGGGTGACATCGAAGTATTGCTGCACGAGGGCGGCAAGACTGAATTCGCGCAAGCCGAGCATGCGGGCGGCGATGACGGTGTCGAAGACTCGGCTCACCGGAAGATCGTAGGTGCGCCGGAGCAGGCGGAGGTCGAAATCCATTCCCTGGAGCACGATCTCGCGCTCGGCTAGGGCGCTGCAGAGGGGCTGGAGATCGAGCGGTGCGAGCGGATCGACAAGAATATCTTCGCCATCAAAGGTCAGCTGAATCAGGCACAACTTTTCGAAGTAGCAGTGCAAACTATCGGCTTCTGTATCGACCGCGACGCGTTCGAATTGGCGGAGCCGCGGGAGGATGTCCGCGAGTTGTGAATCGAAGGCGATCACCGGAGGCCAGCGAGCAAGAGTTCGGCGTTGGACTTGGTCGCGTGCAGATTTTTGATCAGCTGCTCCATCGCTTCCAAGGGCGGGAGGGCGGCCATCGCTTTGCGCAAGAGCTGCACCCGCTCCCATTCCTCGGGATGATAAAGCAGGTCTTCGCGCCGGGTGCCCGACTGCTGGATGTGAATCGCGGGATAAAGCCGCTTCTCGACCAGCGAACGGTCAAGGTGCAGCTCCATGTTGCCGGTGCCCTTGAATTCTTCGAAAATCACTTCATCCATCCTGCTGCCAGTTTCAATCAGGGCCGTCGCCAGGATCGTTAGGCTGCCGCCTTCTTCGACGTTGCGTGCCGCGCCGAAAAAACGTTTCGGCTTGAGCAGTGCCTTCGATTCCACCCCGCCCGACATGGTGCGGCCTTTGCCTTTGACGAGGGAATTATAACCGCGCGCGAGACGAGTAATGCTGTCGAGGAGGACGACGACATCTTTCTTCTGCTCGACCAGGCGCTTGGCCCGCTCGCTCACCAGCTCCGCCACCTGGACGTGGCGGGTCGGCGATTCGTCGAAAGTCGAGCTGTAGATCTGGCAAT
The DNA here is from genome assembly GCA_046593335.1 of Chthoniobacterales bacterium. Lineage (GTDB taxonomy): Bacteria > Verrucomicrobiota > Verrucomicrobiia > Chthoniobacterales > UBA10450 > Palsa-1392. The sequence continues at coordinate 19,409 of JBKJNW010000087.1, forward strand.
CCACTTCCCGCTGTAGATCAGTCACTTCTTCCGGACGTTCATCGACGAGCAGGATGATGAGGACGATGTCGGGATGATTCATCCGAATCGCCTTCGCGATCTGCTTGAGCAAAATGGTTTTCCCAACGCGCGGGGGAGCAACGATGAGCCCGCGTTGGCCCCGCCCGAGGGGGGTAAGAAGATCGACCGCGCGCACGCAGGCGGAATCGGCCGAGTCGTTCTCCAACATGATCCGGCCTTCCGGGAA
>JBKJNW010000108.1:0-9413 GCA_046593335.1 Chthoniobacterales bacterium
GCCGATGAGCCGCAGGGCAAAGTGTAGCGGCGCCCGTGCCGGGCGCAGAGAGGCGACTTCGTTGGGCGAGCCGCTCGGCATTGCGGTCGAGACGCTGGGGTTTGCGGGCGACACGCCCGCCTCTTCATCGCGGAAGAAATCGTTCGGCGAGCGCGGGAGGTGGACCAGCGGGAGCCAGTTCTGGCCGCATTGCTTGGCCGCCTCGAGCGCGACAGTCTGCCACTTGGCCTGTTTCTGGGCCGCGCTCTCCGGGTCGAGCTGGACGACGGTGCGGTCGGAGAGAAGCGGAAAAATCTCTGCCGCCCCGATCTCGACCGCTTTCTGCACGATCAGGTCCATGTTTTTCCCCTTCGGGATGGCTTGGGCGAGGGTGATGCGGGCGCGCAGCATTTGAAAAAGATCCTGGCCGACTACGCCGAGGGACATGCCGGGGCGCGACCGGAACGGGTCCTCATGCTGATCGGGCCGGAAGGCGATTTCACCCCGGCCGAGATCGCGCTGGCCCGTTCCCACGGCTGCGCGCCGCTCACCCTGGGCCCGATCATCCTGCGGGTCGAGACGGCGGCGATTTATTGCCTGAGCATCCTCTCCTACGAGCTGCTCGGCGAACGTTAGGCCGCGGCGAGGGCAACAAAAAACCCGCGCCGTTCAGGCGCGGGTTTTTGCGAAGATCGAAGATCCCTTAGGCGCGACGACGGCGCAGGAAACGCTGCCCGCAGAAGAGCAGGCCAACGCCGAGGAGCATGTAAACGGATGGCTCGGGGACGGCCGAGAAAGTGAAATTATCCAACGCGATGCCAGCGTCAGACCCGGTATCATCGATGTCGGCCCAGCGAAGATAAAAGACGGAACCGTTCGGGATCGACACGGTCGGTGTATACGTACCGCCGATGCCCGCGACCCGGTTGGCGGCAGCGTTTCCATCAAGCGCACTGGCAGTCGACGTATTGATCGGGCTGGTGAAGTTGAAAGCCGCTCCAAGCGAAGTCCAGTTGATCCCGTCCGTACTGTATTGCATCGCCAAAACATTCGGAACGGTCGAACCGCCGTTGCGCCACTGCTCGCCATCGTAGCCAATGGTGAACTCGGTGATGTCGAGTCCCATGTTGTTGGTGAAACGCACTTCCGAGTCTCGCTGCGTGCTTGCCGAAGCCAATGAACCGAGAGCTCTTTCGCCAATGACATTAACTCCCGCGACGCCGAAGTTGTAGTTCCCACCCGCAGTAGAACTGCCAGTGCCCGCGACAACCGTCGTTCCGATGATGGCAACAGTTCCGGTTCCAGCGAACCACCCGGTCGGCGTGGTCGTTCCCGTGGCTCCCATGCTATCGAAGTCCTGCGTGTAGGTGCCGCCAGTGTAGCTGATCTGCGCCTGGGCCGCTGCTGTCATTCCCGCCACGAGGGCGACCGTTAGTGCGATTTTACTTAGTAATTTCATCCAAAAATTCCGCTGTTTTCTTGCCGATTTAGTCTTCTGAAGCGCGGCGACCATGTCAGGCGGCTCGGAGGATGACAAGACTTTTTTGCCAGAGGCTGAGATTTTTACCTGAACAGTTAACCCGCTACCTGGCTCTCCGTTCTCAGGCAACGGATTTCCATCTTTGCCTGGACCGGAACGCTCCTTTGTGAATCGCTCTTCCCTTTGTCAGAACCGCCGTGTCGTTACCCAAAACCGATCAGTCGGTCGCCAGATTCGGCCCTTCTTTCGCCGGAACGGGACTGCCTCAACCCGGACGGTGCAGAGTGTGCACGGCTGCCCGTCCGGTTTGCGCAATGCCGCGCAATCGAAAGCCTGTGGGTGGGCTCAGCGGAGCTGGCCAAGCTTTCTAGCGGCGTTTCTTGCTTGTGCTCTTCCCGCGGGTCGAGGAGCCAGCGCTCTTCTTCGCCCGAGCGGGCGCGGCCTTCGCTTTGCCGCTCTTCTTCGCGGCAGTTTTCTTTGCCGGCGATTTTTTTGCGGCGGTGGATTTCTTCGCGCCCCGGCTCTTCGACTTGCTCGGGGTGACCGATTTCAAAACGCGCTTCGCCACGGGCACGGCTTGGCGGGCGGTTCGGATAACGGGCTTTTTCACCGCTTCGGGGATGAGCGGTTTGTTTTCCTGGGCGCGTTTGCCGAGGACGGCGCCGATGACTCCGCCAACGATGGCGCCGATCGGGCCGCCCATCGCGCCGACGACGGCGCCGGCGGCTGCGCCCGCGGTCGGTTTCGAAACGGGCGGGATGTCGATGTTGCGATCGGAGGAGGATTTTGTGGTTTGCGATTTCTTTGCCATAGGATTTTTCATCTGCACTGCCGCGGCGCGGTTCATTCCGGCCGCGTTATGCACTGAATTCGGCGCTCCTCCCGCGCGCGGCGGTTTCCTTGCCTAACAAAAAAAGCGCCCCGGTTTCCCGAGGCGCTTTTCGTAAATTATTGGTTGTTTGGTTTAGCGTCCGCGACGCGAACCGCCGTCCCGGCGTCCGCCGCCGCCACCACCGCCGCCATAGCCGCCACTGCCACCGCCGCCATAGCCGCCGCCGCCACCACCACCATAGCCGCCACCGCCGCCGCCGTAGCCGCCACCGCCACGACCTCCGCCGCCGCCGCCGCCACCCGGGCGCGCTTCACGCGGACGCGCTTCGTTCACGGTCAAGGGCCGGCCTTCGACGGTCTTGCCGTTGAATTCGGTAACGGCCTTTGTTGCGTCAGCTTCCGAGCCCATCGTGACAAAGGCGAAGCCGCGCGATTTGCCGGTGAATTTGTCCTGCATGAGAGTGACTTCCTGGACCGCGCCGGCTTGAGCGAAGAGGTCCTGGAGGTCCGTTTCGGTGGTGTTGAAGGAGAGATTTCCAACGTAGAGTTTGGTGCCCATCTGAATATTTTCTTTAATTGAAACGCTGCTCGGTCACTGTTCCCGCTAATCGGATTTCAAATCGCCACTGATCAACTCACCTGACAATTTACCAACGTCCAGAACGGCTATTTCTGGCGGCTATGTAAGGTAGGTCGAGAGCCAAAGCAAGCGGAATAAACGCAGCGCGCGCCGTGCCTTTCCAAACAGGGATCGACCACGGATTACACGGATTTCACAGATCAGAAAAAGGGTCGGCTTGGGCCTCTTTCTTCATCCGTGTCATCTGTGTATTCCGTGGTTCCTCTGAAAAAATCCTGGGCAGCGAAATCGACCACGGATCACGCGGATTTGAAGGCCCGGCCGTTGCTTCGCATCCGTGACGGCACAGATCAGAAAGAGAGACCGACTCGGGCCTTTTTCTTCATCCGTGTCATCTGTGTAATCCGTGGTTAGTCTTTGAAGAAGATGGCGGCTAAAAATATTTGCGAGAAGGGACAGAGGCGCGTCGCGGTCGTAGGGGCGGGTGTGGTGAGCCCGCTCGGCGCCGGCTTCGGCCCGACCCGGGCGGCTTTGCGCGAAGCGCGCGATTGCGTTTCGCCGGTGACGCGCTTCGAAGTCGGGCAATGCCGCTGCTCGACCGCCGGGCAGGTGGCGGATGAATGGCTGGCGGCTTTTCTGCCTAACGACCGGAAGACGCGCCGGCTCCACCGCGCCTCGCACATGATGATCGCCGCCCTGGCCGAGCTGCTCGAGCAGGCGCCCGATTTCCGTCCCGAGCTGACCGTGGTCGGGACGACCAGCGGCGGGATGAGCTTCGGCGAACAATATTACCGCGCCCTCCAGGAAACGGGGGCGCCCACCAGCAACACGCCCGGCTGGATCGCCAACTACCCGCCGCAAAAACCGGCGGTCGACGCCCTGGAGGCTTTTGGCCTAACGAGCCCGTGCCAGGTCATAGCGAATGCTTGCGCCTCCGGCACAAACGCGATCGGGCACGCCTTCGAATGCATTCGCTCCGGCCGATACGCCCGCATCCTGACCGGCGGCTACGACGCTATCTCCGAGCTGGTTTTCGTCGGCTTCGATTCGCTCCAGGCGGCGACGCCGGAGAAATGCCGGCCTTTCGACGGCGCCCGCAGCGGGCTCGTTCTCGGCGAAGGGGCGGCCCTCCTCGCTCTCGAAAATCTCGAAATGGCGGAAGCGCGCGGGGCACAAATCCTGGCCGAGATCACCGGCTACGGCATTTCCACCGATAACCATCACCTGACCCAGCCGCATCCTTCCGGGAGCGGTCCGCGCCAGGCGATGGAGCGCGCCCTGCAGAGCGCGGGGCTGGCGCCGGATGCGATCGATTACGTCAACGCCCACGGCACCGCCACGCCCTTCAACGACGCCGCCGAAGGCAAAGCGATCGCGGAGCTGTTCGGGCGGGTCCCGGTCAGCTCGACCAAGGGGATGATGGGCCATTCGTTAGGCGCAGCCGGCGCGATCGAAGCCGTGCTTACGATCGTGGCCCTGCGCGATGGCTTTCTCCCGGCCAACATCAACTTCCGCGTCTCCGATCTTGGAATGGACCTCGACATCGTGGCGAACAAGGTGCGCCCGGCCAAAGCGGTGCGGGCGCTTTCCAACTCCTTCGGCTTCGGCGGCACGAATGCCTCGGTCGTGCTCGAGACGCGCGCGGCATGAGTTTGCGCCTGGCCGGCCTGGGATGGGTCACACCGCTGGGGAGCAGCCTCGACGAAGTCTGGGCGAAGCTGCGAGCCGGTGAAGAAGCAAGCCCGGGCACGGTCCAAAGTTCGTTAGGCGGGCGCAAGGATTGCACTGCTTTTGCGGTGCCGTTGGCGGCGGTCGCGGAAGCGGCCCGACAGCCGCGCCTGCGCCGCTCGAGCGCGATCTCGCGCTTCGCGGTCGTGGCCGGGTTGAGCGCGCTGCGCGATGCCGGCCTCGCCCTGGATGAAGCGAGCGCGGCGCGGACCGCGCTCGTTTTCGCGATCTCCAACGGCGGGGTCATTTACACCAAGCGTTTTTATCACGAGATCGTGCAGTCGGGCGCGAGTGCGGCCAGCCCGCTTCTTTTTCCCGAGACGGTGTTCAACGCGCCGGCCAGCCACCTCGCGGCGATTCTCGGCATCACCGGCGCGAGCTACACGTTGGTCGGCGACGGCGCGGTCGGGATCCTGGCGCTGCGGATGGCGGAAGATCTGATGGCGAACCCGGAACTGGATCGCTGTCTCGTGGTCGGAGCGGAGGAAGCGGATTGGTTGCTCTGCGATGCTTATCGCAAGTGGCGTTTGCTCCGGTCCGCGCCGCCGATCGAGCCTTTCGCGAAGCCGCCGCGGGGAATGATTTTGAGCGAAGGCGCAGGTGCCGTCCTGCTCGCGCGAGAGGGCGAGGTCATGCTCGAGCAGGTGCACCCAGGGGGGAATTTTGCGCGCCAGAGTGAACTCCCGGGGCAATTGGACCTGATCGGGAAGGAATTGCCTAACGAGTCGCCGACCGACGTCTGGATCGCGAGCGCGAACGGGACGTTCATCGATGAAGCAGAACGAACCATGGCGGCGAAACATTTCCCGGCAGCCGCGGTTTACAGCGCCAAGCCCGCCTTGGGCGAAAGCGTGGCGGCGGGAGCGATCTGGCAGGTGATCTGCGCCGCGCAGGCGTTGCGGCGGCAGGAGCTGCCGCCGCTCCTGCATGCCCCGGCCAAGCTCGGCCTAACGACCGCGCGAGAACCGGGAGCAACTCCGTGGCAGCGCGCCATCGTCACCACCTGCGGGCTGAACCAGCAAGTCGCCGCGCTGACCCTCCAGCGCTCGTCTTGAAAATTACCGCCCAGCGGCCGAACGCGACAGGCCAGCGGCCTGTGCTCCCCGGAATGGGAAAGCCTTTGGCTTTTCACTTTGCAACGGCATCCGCCCACCGTTACCTTCGGCGCCGCGATGCGTAAGCCGGTTCTTTTGCTCCTTTTCCTGCTCCTCGCTGGTCGCGCGGTGGCGCAGGATTTGGAAGGGCCCGGCGCCCTCCCGATCGAGATCAATTCCACCGGTCAGACGAACTACGAAAACGGTCTTGCCACTGCCCGCGACAATGTCGCGATCCACTTTGGCGACACCGACATTTACTCCGACTTCGCGCAATACGACCAGGCCAAGCGGACGGTTTTTCTCAAGGGACATGTCCGCATTTATCGCGGCATCTCGCTCTACATCGGCGAGCAGGCGACCTACAACGTCGACACCAAGTCGATCGATGCCATGGCGATGCGCTCCGGCACTTATCCCTACCTCCTCTCCGGCCAGACGGTGACGAGCGCCTCTGACGAAGAATACCAGGTCAAAACCGGAACCTTCACGACGGATGATTCCGAGCACCCCGATTTCCACCTCAACGCCCAGAGCGTGCGGATCTATCAGAACGATCGGGTCATTTTCAAGAACGTGACCTTCTATATCGGGCAGGTGCCGGTTTTCTGGTGGCCTTATCTCTACCAATCGCTCGACCGGACCTTCAGCTACTCGATCGCACCGGCCTACCTCAGCTCGTGGGGACCGTCGCTCCTCGGCCAGATCACTTTCCCGATCGGGGAGAAAATCACGAGCACGGTGAAGCTCGATTACCGGAGCCGGCGCGGCGTCGCGCTCGGGTTCGATGCCGAAATCACTTACGGCAAGGACGACAAGAGCAAGGCCAAGTTCACTTCCTATTTTTTGCAGGACCAAAACCCGGAACTGAACCGCACTTCGATCCCGCGTAAGGGCACCCCGACCAGCCGCTACCGGCTCTCGCTCCAGAACCGGACCCAGATTCGGGACGATCTCGAACTCACAACCGACATCACGAAGCTGAGCGACGCTTTTATTTTGCAGGACTTTTTCCCGGGCGAATTCCGGATCAACCCAGAGCCGGACAATGTCATTGCCCTAACGAAAACGAGTCCATGGTACACCCTCACCGCCTACGGCCGTTTTGCCCTCAACACTTTTTTTGAAACAACCGAGCGGCTCCCGGAAGTCGCGCTCGACATCAAACGCAACGGTCTTTTCGGCGGCCCGATTTTCTATGAGGGCGAGACCACACTCGGCCAGCTCCGCCGGAATTTTCCGGCCAACTCCACCTTCGCGGATTACGAGGCCTTCCGGATCGATTCCTTTCATCAGCTGACCTACCCGAATACTTACTTCGGGTTTCTCTCCATCGTGCCGCGGGTGGGATTTCGCGAGACCTACTACAGCGAGACGCGCACGCTCGACCCGAGCCTCTTCACTTCACTCCTCTCGGCCAATCCCTTTAACCCGGAATTCCCTCTGCCCAATCCAGTCATCGGGGTTCCGAGCATAAGTAACGGCTCGGCCTGGCGCTCGATTTTTAATGCCGGGCTCGAAAGCTCGTTCAAGATCTCACGGGAATGGGACGACGTGCAGACGCGCTTCCTCGGGCTCGACGGGCTGCGCCACATCATCCAGCCCTTCGTTAATTTCTCCTACGTCTCTTCGCCTAACGTCGACCCTGCGACCATCCTCCAGTTCGATCGCATCCAGCCCTCGACCAAGCTGAACCCGATCGATTTCCCGCAATACACTGCGATCGACGCGATCGATAACTGGTCGATCGCCCGCGTCGGCGTGCGCAACCGGCTCCAGACCCGGCGCGACGATCTGACCGTGAGCTGGCTCGAGTTGGAAACGTTCGTCGACGTCAACTTCGACAATCCTTTCGACAAGACGCAATATTCCAACGTCTTTAACAAGCTCTCCTTCACCCCCGTGCCGTGGGCGACGCTTGTCTTCGAGTCCCAGCTCCCGCTTCTCGACCAGGGCTTCAAGGAGATCAACACCAGCATCAACTTCAAGCCGACCGCGAACACCCAACTCACCCTCGGGCATCGTTTCCTGAGGGATAACCCCTACTTCGTCGACAGCAGTCTTTTCACTGTCAGCGGTTATTACCGGATCAACGACAACTGGGGCGTCGGCTTCCTCGAACAATACGAAGCCAACACCAACATCGTCGAACAACAGCGTTACTCCGTTTACCGCGACCTAACGAGCTGGGTCGGCTCGTTAGGCGCGATTATCCGCAACAATGGCGGGGTTAAGGAATACGGCGTTCTCCTTACTTTCACCCTCAAGGCGTTCCCAAAATTCGGGCTCGACCTGAATTTCGACCCGGCCGGGACCAATCAAACGCAATAATGTTTCAGATTGGCCATTGCTGATTTCTGATTGAAATCAGGCAGCGGTCTGCCCTTTTGCCCAAAGCAGCACTCATAAATTTCCCATGGATCTCTCAATCATCGGTTCCGGTTATGTCGGTCTCGTGACCGGCGCCTGTTTTGCGGACGTCGGCCACAACGTGATCTGCGTCGATAACGATCCGCGCAAAGTCGAATCGCTCCGCCAGGGCAAAGTGCCAATTTACGAGCCTGGCCTGGAAGAGATCGTGCACCGCAACGTTTCCGCGCAGCGCCTCCGTTTCACCGACAGCATCAAAGAGGGGGTCGATAACGCCCAAGTCGTCTTCATCGCCGTGCCCACCCCGCAGGATGCCGACGGCAGCGTCGATCTCAGCTTCATCGAAAAAGTGGCGCGGGAAATCGCCGGCGTTCTGACCGATTACCGCGTCATCGTGGACAAGAGCACCGTGCCGGTGAAGACAGGGGAGAAAGTCGCGGAATCGATCAAGCGTTATAACAAACACGGGGCCGAGTTCGACGTCGTGAGCAACCCGGAATTCCTCCGGGAAGGCTGCGCCGTGGCCGACCTGATGAAGCCCGACCGCATCGTTATCGGCGCCTCGAGCGAGCGCGCAGTCGACCTGATGAAGAAAGTTTACGAGCCCTTCATGGCGCCGATGCTCGTGACCGATATCAACAGCGCGGAGCTGATCAAACACGCCGCGAATTCGTTTCTCGCGCTCAAGATTTCCTATATCAACGCCGTCTCCGCGATCTGCGAAGCGAGCGGGGCGGACGTGGAAAAAGTGGCCGACGGCATCGGGATGGATCGCCGGATCGGGCGGAATTTTCTCAACGCCGGGATCGGCTACGGCGGTTCCTGTTTTCCGAAAGACATCGCGGCCTTCATCACGATCAGCGAACAGCTTGGCGTGCCGTTCAACCTCCTGAAGGAAGTGCAACGGATCAACGCCTCGCAAAAAGAGCGTTTCCTCAAGGTGGTGCGGAGCGCGCTCTGGGTCCTGCGCGACAAGAAGATCGCGGTCTGGGGTCTGACTTTCAAGCCCGACACGGATGACATTCGCTCATCGGTCGCGATCGAGCTGGTCGCCGAGATGCTGCGCGAAGGTGCGCAAGTCACTGTCTACGATCCGAAGGGAATGGAGAAAGCGCGCGAAGTGAAATCGATCGCCGGAGCGACCTTTACGGAGTCGGCCTTGGAAGCGGTCGAGGGCGCGGAGGCGCTTATCATCGCGACGGAATGGTCGGAGTTTGCCAACGTCGATCTCGCCACGGTGCGGGAGAAAATGCACACCCCGCTCGTCTTCGACGGGCGCAATCTTTACGACCCGGAGACGATGCGGAAACTCGGCTTCGATTACACCTCAATCGGCCGGCCGAAGGGCAAG
>JBKJNW010000022.1:0-3205 GCA_046593335.1 Chthoniobacterales bacterium
CCGCTGACCCCGAAGCCAATCTTGAGAACACGGATGATGGCAAGGCCACGCGCATCGGCCAGGATACGGGGCGGAATCTCGCTCTCCGGGATTTGCCGGAAATCGCGCAGGATTTCGACCGACTGATCCACGATTTCCTGTTCGGTAGCCGCGCTCGCGCTGGCCAAGGCCAGGGCGCACGCCCCAAGGACAAGTGCGAGAAACTTCATAACCTGGATATTTCGTCCTAGGCCCCGTCGGATGCAAGCCCGGCCCTGTCGTTAGGCAGAGGCGGAGCGCGTCTCCTCTTTTCCGGGAGTGAGACCCTGGTCGCTCCGCATCGCTTCGCTCACGAGGCAGGCATTTCGGGTCGGCCGGATGCCGGAGCCGTAGCGGCTGGCGTAGACCTTAGTGAATTCCGCGCCGAGCAAAAAGATCGTGGTCGAATAGTAAACCCAGACCAGGATCAAGATGAGCGCGCCGGCCGCGCCGAAGCTGGAGGCGACGCTGCTCGTCCCGAGATAAAGGCTGATGAGATATTTCCCGGCGGTGAAAAGCAGCGCCGTGACGGCGGCTCCGATCCAGACGTCGTGCCAGCCGATCTTGACGTCCGGCAGCACCTTGAAAATGAGGGCGAAAAGGAGGACGAGCACAAGAAAACTGACGGCCGCCGTCAGTGGGGCGACGAAACTCGGGATCGGCAGATAGCCAGTCATGAAACTGTTCACCGCTTGCAGCACGGCACTGAGGAGGAGCGAAATGATGAGGAGAAATCCGACCCCGAGCACCATCGAGAAATTCAGGAGATATTCCTTCAACGAAGCCATCATGCCGCCGGGTTTGAGCATGACTCCCCAGATCGAATTCAGCGCATCCTTCAACTGACCAAACACACCCGAGGCCCCGATGAGGAGCGTCACGACCCCGACGATGGTCGCGAGCAGGCTCTTGTGCGGATCGCTCGAGGCCTGGATAAGATTCTGGATTTCCGCCGCGCCTTTGGGGCCGAGAAGCCATTCGATCTGCTGATAAATCTGCCCGCGCGCGGCTTCTTCGCCGAAGGCCAGTCCCGCGACTGAGATCGCGATGATAATGAGCGGCGCCATCGCGAAGATGGAATAGTAGGCAAGGGCAGCGCTGAACCGGAGCGCGCGATCAGCCAGCCAATCTTTAAAGCTCTGGACGAAGAGCGGTCCCCAGGAACGAATTGGATGAAATTTTTCTTTGTGAGATGTCATCTGCAGGTTCTTTAGCGGATGCGGGAGGCTATTTCAAAAAAGAGCAGTAAAAATGGAATCGATCATCGACCTGCAAAGTGACGCCTATTTCATGAGCGAGGCGTTGCGGATGGCGGCGCGGGCCTACGAGGCCGAGGAAGTGCCAATCGGCGCCGTCATCGTGCGGGAGGGGAGAATCATCGCCCGTGCCTCCAATCAGGTCGAGCTGTTAAAGGACGCAACCGCGCATGCCGAGATGCTCGCCATCACCCAGGCGGAAGCGGCCGTGAGCGATTGGCGGCTGACGGATTGCGATCTCTTTGTCACTAAAGAGCCCTGCCCAATGTGCGCCGGCGCGCTTGTCCACGTCCGGATCCGGCGGGTCGTTTTCGGTTGCGCCGATCCTCGCGGTGGCGCGGCGGGCGGGCTTCTGAATCTTCTGCAAAATCCTTCACTGAATCACCAGTGCGACGTTGTACCTGGCGTTCTGGCCGAGGATTGTGCCGCGCTTTTGCAAAGCTTCTTCCGGGCGCGTCGGAATCGCGAATTGGACCCGCCTGCGCCCTAAAATGGGCCTTCCTCTCTGGGCTGAGGAGGAGAGCAAACTTGCAAATTACCGGAAAAGGGATTGGTTGCGCATTCACCCGATGTCCCAGTAGGCCGGCTGATGGGGGCGGATCGAAGGAGTGAGGGTCTGTCCACGCGGCTGAGGATGGTTCCGAATTAGCCGTAGGTTTCAGCGCGGTGACCCGAAGGTTACTTTCTCCGGCGACCGTTGAAAAAGGGCCTCCAAAATGCTCTCTTCCCCTGTCTCACAGCTTGAAAATGAATAAACTTCTTCGACTTCTCTTGACCGTCATGGTGAGCCTTGCGCTCGGGCGGTCGGTTCAGGCGGTCGTTCCGACAACCGAGGTATTTGCTAATGCTTCCGATGGAACCGTTCTTCATTGGGTGGTTTACACCCCGACCACGCCCGGTCCGTGGCCCGCGGTGGTGATCATTCATGGGGGCGGATTCGATTCCAACTCGCCGAACAGTTCCCCCGAATCGATAAATTGCGCGCAGGACATGGCCGCGGCCGGTTACATTGCTTTCTCGATTGAATATCGGCTTGCTCCCCCGGGTGCGCTGCCGGGGCAGGTCTCCGATGGGCGGTTTCCCGATCAATCGGACGACGCGCAGTTGGCGATCCGTGCCGCCCGGACCGATCCGCGTGGCAACGGCCAGGTTGCCGCGGTCGGTGGTTCCGGGGGGGGATATCTGACCGCTTTTTGGGCCGGCAGTGGGACGCTCGGCGACGATCGGATCGATGTCGGAGTGAGCCTCTCCGGAGTTTATGACCTCTCCGACTTTAGCCCGAATCCCACTCTCAACTATTTCACCAGCACCGTGACGAACTATGTTGGCGTGAGCACGACCGATACGGCGGCCCTAAGGACGGCTTCTCCGGCCTGGTTCGCAGATTCTGCGATCTCCCCTCTGCTGATGGTCAACTCGATCTCGGATCCCATGCCGTATTCGCAAATGGGGGATATGATCGAGCACCTCGACGCTCTCGGCGTCACAAACTACCAGGCGATCAGCTTCCCTGGAGGGACTCACGCCTTTGCCAACTGGCCATCGGTCAAAGAGCAGGCACTGGCTTTTATCGCCAACGGTTTCGCGGGCATTGCACCGCCGCCGCCGGTCCCAGTCCCGCCACCTGGATCGATTTCGAAACAACTCTTGAACGTTTCTACCCGAGCTACTGCCGGGGCTGGTGACGACGTTATGGTCGGTGGATTCATCGTCAGCGGGACGACGGACAAACGCGTGGTCCTGCGCGCGCTCGGACCTTCGCTCGCCCAGTCTGGAGTGAACGGCACCCTGGCCGATCCGGTGCTTACCCTCTACAACGCGAATGGCGTTTTGATGGAATCGAATGACAACCGTCTCCAGCTCGGCGGGCTGGTAAATCCGCTCCTGCCCACGAATCCTGCAGAATCCTACCTCACGGCCATCCTTCCGCC
>JBKJNW010000055.1:0-5181 GCA_046593335.1 Chthoniobacterales bacterium
CGTCGCGCGCCTCATCGGAGCGCCTCCGGGCTACGTCGGCTACGAGGAAGGCGGACAGCTCAGCGAAGCCGTTAGGCGCAAACCGTATTCCGTCATTCTCTTCGACGAAATCGAGAAGGCGCACCACGACGTCTTCAACGTCCTCCTCCAGGTGCTCGACGACGGCCGCATCACCGATGGCCAGGGCCGCACGGTCGATTTTAAGAACACCGTCATCATCATGACCTCGAACATTGGCTCGCAATTCATCACCGGAGAAACCTCGAGCGAAGACCGCTCGCGACTCGTGATGGATGCGCTCCGGCAGCATTTTCGGCCCGAGTTCATCAATCGCGTAGACGAGATCATTATCTTCGATCGCCTGACCGATGAAGACTTGAAGAAGATCGTCGCGATCCAGCTCCGTCGCCTAACGAAGCGGCTGGAAAGCCAGAAAATCACGCTCCAGTTGAGCGACGCCGCGGAGGAATTGGTCGCCCATGAAGGCTACGATCCGGTTTATGGCGCGCGGCCTTTGAAACGCGCGATCCAGAAGCAGATTCTCGATCCGCTCAGCCTGCAGATTCTCGAAGGCAAATTCCACGAGGGACAGACGATCAAGGTCGACGAGCAGAACGGTAAATTGACCTTCGAGTCGACGTGATCCGAAATAGAATGTCGCAGGTGGCGCTTCACCTGGGTGCGGCGGAGAAGTTTACGAGCCAATGAGCCACTGGGAGCAACTGGCGGAAGATGTGGCGCTGCTGCAATTCCCGCTGCGCGCCTTCGGGATCGATTTTCGGCGCAACGTCACGCTGCTGCGGCTGCGCGACGGCCGCCTCGTCATCCATTCAACCGCGCCCTTCGGCCCCGAGGACGTGAAAGCAATTGGTCGTTTCGGCCAGCCCGCGTGGATGGTGGACGTGACCCTGATGCACGACACTTTCGCGAAGGCGGGGCGCACAGCTTTTCCTGGATTGCCTTACCTCGCTCCGGTCGGATTCTCCAAAGCGAGTGGGCTCGCGACGGAACTCCTCTCGCCCGCGCCTAACGACTGGGCCGGCGAGATCGAGGTGATCGCGATCGATGGACTTCGCCATGTGGGCGAGCACGCGCTCTTCCATCGCGCCTCGGGCACCTTGGTCCTGGGCGATCTTCTTTTTCATTTTGAGCCCGAGACTCGCGGCTGGTCACGCTTCTTTGCCCGCCACCTCATGCGACTCCCGCGCATGGTCGGGATCAGCGCATTTTTTCGCCTCGTGATTCGCGACAAAGAACTCTTTGCGGCCTCCCTGCGGCAACTGCTCGAGTACGATTTCCAGCGCATCGTTGTCGGGCATCGCGAACCGATCCGCCACCACGCTAAGGCCGCGCTGCAAGAGGCAATGCGCGCTCGCGATTTATCGGGGTAGCGCACACGTCTCGTGTGCTGGCGAAGGCGTTCCGCGTTCGCGAACTTTTGTCTGATGTGCAAGAGCCCGGGAAGAGAGGAGCGTTTGGAAAACTCCGTCGCGGTGACACACCTCGACCAGCACACGGGACGTGTGCGCCACCCGAGCCGCGCCTCGGTCCCGTTGAATTGCAGCGCTTATCGTGCGATCTCATTATTCATGATCAAGACGACTCTTTCCCTAATAGCGATTGCACTCCTCGCCGCTTCCTCTGCTTTCGCTGGCGAAATGAAAAAGACCTGCTGCGCGACCGCGTCCGGCAAAATGGAATGCTCTGAGATTTACGCCAAGCTCAGCCTGACCCCTGAACAAAAAACCAAGCTCGATGCTTTCCAGGCGCGTTGTGAAAAAGACGGCTGCACCGAGGGCAGCATGAAGAAGTTTTTCGCTGAGGCGAAGGGCGTTCTTTCTTCTGAGCAGTACACCCAGCTCAAGGCGGAGTGCAGCAAGATGGAGAAGCACGCAGAGGAAAAAGCCGACAGCTAGGAACTAGCTGAGCCAGCGCGCCAGCTGACGTTCAATCGCCGGCGTCAGCTCGACCCGACACGGTTCTCCGGCCTCAATCCGGATCGTGCTGCCGTTCTCCCGGGTCAGCATCAAGGTCACCGGCTGCACCCCCGGAGACGAGGCGAGGATTTCGCGAACGGTGCGCAATTCTTCCGCCGCGATTCCGGCGCCGAAGCGCAACGTGATCGGCCGATCCTCGCGGACTCGCGGCGTTTCGTGGCCGTTACCGTTTCCGTTCAGCTCTTCAGCCGGCGCGGCCTCGGGCTTAAGCAGTTTCACCTTTTGCGCGGTGGCGCGGACGGAGTCGTCGCGTTTGTCGATCGTGCCGCGAATCGCGATCACCTTTCCCGGCTCGAGCAGGCTCGCGATTGGGACGTAGGTTTCGTTCCAGAGCACGACCTCGAGCGTGCCGCTCAAGTCTTCGACAAAGACGACGCCGAACGGTTTGCCCTCTTTCTTGGTGAACTTGCGGTCGACCTGCGCGATCGCTCCAGCAATCGTGAAAGTAGCGCGATCTTCCAGTTCGCCTAACGAAGAGATGGTTTGATATTTGCCGGAGGCGAAGAGGTGCGCGTAGGGATCGAGCGGATGACCGGTGACATAAAAGCCAAGCAGCTCTTTCTCGAAGGATAACTTTTCGCGCTCGTTCCATTGCGGGTAATCGCGATTTCGCGGCGTGATCGGCGCCGGCGGAAGATCGCCGAAGAGCGATTCCTGGCCGGCCGCGCGGTCGCGGTGCGCGGTGGCGGCGGAAGCGAGCGTCTCCTCGATGCAGGCGAAGAGTTCCGCCCGATCGCGCCCAAGAAAATCGAAAGCGCCGGCCTTGACCAGGCTCTCGATGATCTTGCGATTCGCGACCCGGGAATCGACCCGGCTGCAAAAGTCTTCCAGCGAGGTGAATTCCCCTCCCCGCTCCCGCTCCGAGATCGCCGTCGCCATCGCGCCGGCGCCGACGTTTTTGATCGCCGCGAGACCGTAGCGGATGGCGTTCAATGTGGGAGCGGCCTTTGCGCCGCGATCGGCATCGGGGGTGGTTCCTTCGGGGCGCAAAGGCCCCTCCCACGCTTCCGGAGTGAACTTCAGGCTGCTACGATTCATATCCGGCGGCAGGATCGGGATTCCCATTCGCTTGCACTCGCCGACGAAGACGGAAATTTTGTCAGTGTTGTTGATCTCGTTGCTCAACAACCCGGCCATGAACTCGACCGGATAATTCGCCTTCAGATAAGCCGTCTGGTAGCTGATCACGCCGTAAGCCGCGCTGTGGCTCTTGTTGAAACCGTAGCCGGCAAATTTCTCCAGCAAGTCGAAGATCTTGTTCGCCTTCTTTTCCGGGATCTTGTTCGTTCGCTCGCAGCCGGCGATGAAGTTGACCCGCTCCTTAGCCATCTTCTCTTTGTCCTTCTTGCCCATCGCGCGGCGAAGCAAATCGGACTGGCCTAACGAGTAGCCGGCGAGTCGGTTCGCTGCCGCTGTCACCTGCTCCTGGTAAATCATGACGCCGTAGGTCTCGGCGCAGACTTCCTCCAGCAGCGGGTGCTCGTAGCGGATCTTTTTCAGTCCCTTTTTGCGCTGGATGTAATCGCCGATCAGGTCCATCGGGCCCGGCCGGTAAAGCGCGATCAAGGCCATGATGTCGTCGATCTTCTGCACGTCCATCTGCTTCGAGACGCTGGTCATGCCGCCCGATTCCATTTGGAACAGGCCGATCGTTTCGCCGCGATTGAAAAGCGCGAAGCTGGCGGCGTCATCCATCGGGATGTCTTTGAGCGAAAAATCCGGCTCGCGCTGGCGAATCAAATTCAGCGTGTCCTCGATCACGGTCAGCGTCTTGAGCCCGAGGAAATCCATCTTCAGCATCCCGAGATCGGTCAGCGGACCCATCGCGTATTGGCTCACGATGTCGTTGCCCTTCGAGTCGCGGCAGAGCGGGACGTATTCCGAGAGATCGCGATCGCCGATGACGACGCCGGCGGCATGGACCCCGGCATTCCGCGAAAGACCCTCGAGCAAGCCGGCGTATTCCCAGAGCTGCCGCGTGGCCGGCTCGGTCGCGATCGCTTTCTTCAGGTCAGGCGTTTTCTCCGCAGCCTGCGCGAGGGTGATGTTCAACTCGTTAGGGATCATCTTCGCGATCCGGTCGCAATCGCCGTAGCTCAAGCCCATGACGCGGCCAACATCGCGGACCACGCTTTTCGCTTTCAGTTTGCCGAAAGTGATGATCTGCGACACCCGGCGCCCGCCGTATTTGCGCCGGACGTATTCCAGCACTTCGCCGCGGCGCGATTCGCAAAAATCGACATCGATATCGGGCGGCGAGATGCGCTCCGGATTAAGAAAGCGCTCGAACTGCAAACCGAACTTGAGCGGATCGATATCGGTAATCTCGAGCGCATAGGCAATGAGCGAGCCGGCGGCGGAACCGCGTCCCGGGCCGACCGGAATGCCGTGCTCCTTCGCGAAATGAATGAAATCCCAGACGATAAGGAAGTAGCTGACGAAGCCGGTCTTCTCGAGCACGGCCAGCTCCTTGTCGTAGCGCGCGCGCACGTCGGGATCGCTCGCGCCCCGTTCGCCGAAGCGCTTGCGCAGGCCGGCTTCGCAGAGTTCGCGCAGATATTGTTCGCGCGTCTTGCCCGCGGGTGGGTCGTATTCGGGAAATTTCGAGGTCCCGAACTCGAGCTTTAGGTTGCAGCGTTCCGCGATCGCGACGGTGTTGCTGATCGCTTCCGGATGATCGGGAAAAAGCGCGCGCATTTCCGCGGCGCTTTTGAAATAAAGCTCCGGCGTATAACGCATCCGCTTTTCGTCGTGCACCATCTTTCCGGTGCCGATGCAGATCATAACGTCGTGCGCCTCGTGATGGCTGCGCTCGAGGAAATGCACGTCGTTCGCCGCCACCAGCCCGAGCCCAAATTCCCGGGCGATCGCAGGCAGCGCCGCGTTGCATTTTCGCTGCGCCTCGATCCCGTGATCGTGCAGCTCAAGGAAGAAGTTTTCTGCACCAAGAATGTCGCGATAAGTCGCGGCGCTGGCCCGCGCCTTGTCCAGCTGATCGGCCTGGATGGCCATGTTGATCTCGCCCTTGAGGCAGGCGCTCATCCCGATGAGCCCTTCGCTGTGCCGGGCGAGCAGCTCCTTGTCGATCCGCGGCTTGTAATGCATCCCCTCGAGATGCGCAGTCGACATCAGCCTAACGAGATTGCGATAGCCGGTCTCGTCCCCCGCCAGAAGGGTAAAATGG
>JBKJNW010000160.1:0-13042 GCA_046593335.1 Chthoniobacterales bacterium
CCCTGACCCGGCGCTATTTCGGGCGGACGATGCGGATGTTTGCCCCACTTTATTTGAGTAACGAATGCATCAACAACTGTCGCTATTGCGGTTTCTCGCGCGACAACCCGATCCTGCGCATCACTCTCACCGTCGAGCAGGTGCTGGCGGAAGGCCGCTACCTCGCGGCCCAGGGATTTCGCCAGGTGCTGCTGGTCGCGGGGGAGCACCCGAAATTTGTCAGCGGCACTTACCTTTCCGACTGCATTCGCGCGCTTCAGCCGCATTTCTCTTCGATCTCGCTCGAGCTCGGCCCGATGGAGACGGCAGAATACGAGCCGCTGGTCGTGGCCGGCGCGGAAGGGCTGGTGGTTTACCAGGAGACCTACGACCGCGCGGTCTATGCCGAGATGCATACCTCGGGTCCGAAACGGAATTTCAACTGGCGGCTCGATTGCCCGGAACGCGCCTATGCCGCCGGCTTCCGGCGGATTGGAGTGGGCGCATTGTTTGGTCTCTCGGCCTGGCGGCCAGAAGCGCTCGCTCTCGCCGCCCACGTCGAATATCTGCTCAAACATTGCTGGCAATCCGACCTCACCGTCAGCCTGCCGCGGCTGCGGCCGGCGGCGGGAGAATTCGTGCCCCCCTTTTCGTTAGGCGAGCGCGAGCTGGCGCAATTGATCTGTGCCTTCCGGATTTGTTTTCCGCAGGTCGGCATCGTCCTGAGCACGCGCGAACCGGCCCCGCTCCGGGATGCGCTGGCGTCGTTAGGCGTGACCACGATGAGTTCCGGCAGCCATACCGAGCCGGGCGGGTACACCGGCCAGGGCCGGGGCGCGGTCCACCAAACGGTGCGCGGCCGCATTCTCCCGCCGGACGAAAGCACGGACGCACTCGCCACTAGTCAATTCGAGATCAGTGATGACCGTTCTCCAGCCGAGGTCGCCCGCGTCCTGCGCCGGGACGGATTCGAGCCGGTCTGGAAAGATTGGGACCAGGCGCTGGCGGGTCGATGAAGCTTCTGCTCAATGGCGAAAGCGCCGAATGCGCGGAAGCGAGCACGGTGCAGGATTTGATTACCCGGCTCGGCTTATTGCCGGAAACGGCGTTGGTGGAACGGAACGGCGCGGCCCTGCGCCGGAGCGAGTGGCCGGCGCAGCAACTCGCGGAGGGCGATCGCCTCGAGATCCTGCGCGTGGCCGCGGGCGGTTAGCGCGGCTTAATCCGCTTTCTTTTCCGCCTTCTCGCCCTTCTCGACGATATCGCCGGAGGTGAAAAGGATCCCTTGGAGGATCTCGCGCCAGACCGGTTTGCGCCGGAGGAGGAATTCGAGGTCCATCCCAAAGTGCTTGAACTCCTCTTTCTGGGCGTTCTGCATGATCGCCTTCGCCTGATCGTCCTTTTCCACCGCCATTCGCTGCTCGTACCAATCGATCGCCTGCGCCTCTTCAATGAGGGAAAGAATCATCCGGGCGAAGGTGCGGGTCTCGCTCGGTAGTTCGTTAGGCGGCTCGTGATATTGGTCAAATCCCATACAGTTATGGAATCGCGCCTGAGCGGCCCGGTGCGGCTACGGGCTGCTGGAGATATTGTAAATTTCGATCAGACCGATCCCGGTCGCGCCAGTGGTATCCGACAAGATGGCGGTGTAAGCGCCGGGCGGAAGCGGCGCGAGGATGGCTGACTCGAGGGAGTTCGTCGGGGCCAGGCCGGTGTTGGCAATGTCGATTGCCTGCGTGTCCTGCCAGTCGTCATTGGTCGCAATGGTTTGCCCAAACCCATCGACCAGCGACAACTGCGGATCAGGGAGTGCATCCGGCACCGAGGCCGCGAGCGAAGGACCAAGGCCGCGAATGACGACGTTCTGGCCAACCGTGCCGCCGACGATGACGCCCGCGATCATGACGCTTTCGACGGTCGAAACTGTTCCGCGAGTGGAGATGTTTTGCAGCTGCGGCGTGTTGACCGAATCGAGGTCGTAGACTTCGACCAGCGCGATGTTGCTCGTCGTCCCGTCGATCCCGGTCACGATCGCGGTGTAGGCGCCCGGGGCCAGCGACATGAGGATGGCCGACTCGCGCGGATCGGTCGGGGCGAGGCCGCTGTCGGTGATCTCCTGCTGGTTGGTGTTCGTCATCCAATCGTTATTGCTCGCGATCAGCTGACCGGAGGAATTAAATAATTGCAGGCTCGGATCGAGCAGGGGCGAATTGATCCCGCGCGCGCCTAACGACGGCCCCAGCGCGCGGACGATGATGTTCTTGGTCGCGCCGCTCCCGAGGATGAACCCACCGATGAGGACGTGGTCGCTGGTCTCGGCGCGGGCGCGGGTGGAGATGTTCAGGAGCGCGTCACCCGAAACGGTCGGGGTCGGGCTGACGGAGGGACCAGGCGTGGGGGTGATGCTTGGAGTCGGGGTTGCGCTCGGGGTTGGAGTGACGCTTGGCGTCGGCGTAACCGACGGCGTCGGTGTGACGGACGGCGTCGGCGTCACGCTGGGAGTCACGGTCGGGGTTGGAGTCGTCGTCGGGGTCGGCGTCGCTGTGGGAGTCGGAGTGGGCGAAGGCGAACCGGAGACCGTTGAGTTGGCGTAGCCTTCGATCTCGTGTTGCGTGCCGCCGCCGTCCGAATCGGTGGTGAAAAAATTTAACTGGATCGTGCCGCCGGTCGGAAACGTCCAGGGGCTGCCGCCATCGGGGTTATCGGTCGGGTTCGGCGGCACAGAGGTGCGCGGGTTGTAGGTGCCGAAGCGCTGCCCGGCGGAGGGCCTCGTTCCAGCGAGATACTGCGCGTAAGTGGTGTCGGGGAACCAGCGCAAGGCGATGCGATCATCGGGCGGCAGCGTCAGGCCGCCGGTCGGGACGGAAAAAAAAGTGATCGTTTCTTCGGTGCCCCCGCTGCTGTTGAATCCGCCGACGGCAAGCACGACATCGTTTCCGCCAATCACGTTTCCCGGGTCGACCGTGCTGGAGAAAGTTCCATCGCCATTGGCGGCGATAAGGAGGAGAAGCGAGCCGTTGGAAAACGGGAAGACGTTATCGACATGCGGCATCGCAGCGCCGCCGAAACCCTTCAACTTGCCTGCATCCACCGTCGCGGAAAAATCGGCGTAAGCCGAACTGCAAACAAAGGCGAAGAAGAGGAGAAGCCTGCGCACGGCCGCAATCTCGATCAGGCCAGGGTAAACGTAAATAGCGCGCGCTGGATCTCGAGCAAGAAGCCCCGTTGCACCGCGAACGATTCTGCGGTTAAGCGCGCTTTTTGCGCAGGCGCAAACCAAGCGCACCGATCAGGCCGCAGGAAAGTAACGCGATGCTGGAGGGCTCAGGGATGATGCTGAACTGGGCGTAGCCTTCGATGGGGTTTTGGCTTCCGGCCGGAATCGCGTTGGTTGTGAAAAAGTCCAGATTGATCGTCGAGCCCCCACTGGGCACGGACCAGGTGTTGCCACCGTCGGGGTTATTCGTCGCGTTGCCCCAGAAGAAAGGATTGTACGTACCGAAGTTATTACCCCCGGCAGGAGTGGCACCAGCGTTGAACTGCGTCCACGAAATTTGCGGGAACCAGCGCAATGCCAGCAGATCGCCGACAGCCAAAGTTGGGAAGGCCGTTGTGCTAATCGTGATCGTATTGAACGTCTCCTCCACACCGCCGGCATGATTGTACTTCCCTGAAGAGTTCGGGAATGCAGTTTGGGAAAGCAGAATATCGTTCCCTGAAACATACTGGCCAGCCGAGAGCGAGTTGGAAAAAGAGCCGTCGCCTCCCGCCGCCACTAAGACGAGGACGGAATCGAGCGGCATCGGCGTCGAACCGTTGATCGTCAACCTTCCGGCGTCGAGGATAATCGTGAAATCAGCAAAAGCCGGGGTCGCGATGGCCAGGAAGAGAAGTGCGAGCAGTTTTTTCATGTCGTTGGTGTCGTGAAATTCAATAAGTGGGCGCGTTCGTCCAGTAGACCGGCTGCCCCGTCCCGTTGCCCGCCTTGCGAATGATGATCGCGCTGCCGGCCGCGATCAGATCCGAGCCATGATCGGTCGCGTTGTCGCCGACCACGCGCCAGCCGACGCCGTTGCCGGTATCTCCGTTGATGTTGTCGCCGTAGATGTAGATCGCGGAGGGCGATTTGTTCAGCGCCACCGTGCTGTTGTCGAAAACAAAGAGCTGATCTTGGAGGGTGCGCGTCGCAGTCGTGGCGACAAACGATCCGTCGGCGGGATTGAGACCGGTGGAACTCAAAGCCACGCCGACCGGGCGGACCATCGAGACCGGATTATCGCGCGCAGTCGCAACATTCGTGAGTTCGGGTGTGGCCAACTTCCTGGTCAGGACGCCTCCGATGGCAGTCAGCGGCAGAGTCGGCGCGCTGTTCAGATTCCGAACCGTGATGTAACCGTCCGGTATCAGGACGTCATCGCCGTGATCAGTCACGTTGTCCCCCACGATCCGCCAGCCGGAAGTCGGCTCCCCGTTGATATGATCGCTGTAAAGATAAACCGCCGACGAAGCCGGATTAATCCCACCGGCGTTGTAGTCCGGGATCAGGATTTCGGTCTTGATCGTGCGGGTTGCGGTCGTGGCAGTGAAGGAAACGTTTACGTCCGTCGCGGGGAAGACAGTGGCGAGGGTCCAATACGGGATGATGACGACCTGGGCATTGGCCGGGACGCCGGTGAGCGAGTCGTTAGTCGTGTCGACGGTGAAGCTGGAAGAGCTGTTCGCCGTGATCGGAAAGGTGTGGCCTTCCTTGGGGTTTGCGGTCGAGGCAGAACCGATCAGGGCGTAGTAATGATTCGGCTGTGAGCCTAGCGCGTAAACATACTGGTTCGTCGCCCAGCCCGGCGAACCCGAAACCGTCACCGTGCCGCCGGCAACCGACACGACGGAGCCGACAAAGGCCTGCGGACGGGTGAAGGGAATGGTGACCAGCGTATCGGAATTGCTGAGGCAGGAAGTAGTGGTAAACCCGGCCGGTTCCGTCACCACGCTGTCGGCCACGCTGATGGAAGCAAGGGCGAGCATGCCGGCCGAGGCCGTGAAAAGGGAAAGACGCTGACGAAAGCTAGAAAATAACATGCGGACTGCGGTTTGAGCTGGCTCCCCAAGGCAGCCGTCGTGAAAGTCGATCCCGAATTGGCCGGGATTCTCAGCTATTAAAGGGTCTTCCGGCAAGCATATTCTCGGGGCTTTGCGGGTTAACGGTTAATCCGCGTCCCGAAGTTGTCTGTCCGCCGCTACTTCCAGCCCAACGCCGCGTTTCTACGAGAGCTCGGCCCCGGTGTTCGCATCGGTCACCAGAAATTTCTCGTGATGAAAGGCCGGGTCGGCCCGGAACATGAGCCGGCCGGCGTAACGCCGCTCCAGCTCCACCAGCAGCTCTTCGTCCTCCTCCTTCAATCGCTTCAACACCTCCGGATTCAGAATCACACGAATGTCGTGGATCGTGTCCTGGTATTTGCGCATGACGGAGTTCAGAGCGCGATGCACTTCCACGCTTGTGCTCATGGTCGTTTTCACGACCCCGCGACCTTCGCAATAGGGGCAGTTTTGGTAAAGCGAATCGCTCAGGCTTTCCTGCGCCCGCTGCCGCGTCATCTCCATCAAGCCTAACGACGAGAGCGGCAGAACGTGGGTCTTGGCCTTGTCGCGCTTGAGCCGTTCGCGCATCCGGTTGTAAACCATCTGCTGGTCCTTGCGGTTCTTCATGTCGATGAAGTCGCCGATGATCAGGCCCCCGATGTTGCGTAAACGAAGCTGGCGCGCGATCTCATCGGCCGCTTCAAGATTGGTTTGCAGGATGGTCTTTTCGACGTCGCGCCCGCCTTTGTTGCGGCCGGTGTTCACGTCGACCGCGACGAGGGCTTCGGTTTCGTCGATCACAATGTAGCCACCGCATTTCAGCCAGACCTGGCGATGAAACGCGTCGTCGATCTGTTTCTGCACCCCGAAGGTCTCGAAGATCGGCGCGCTGCTGTCGTAATACTTGATCCGGCTTTTCGCGCGGCGGGAAATTTCCCCGACCATATCGACCATCCGCTCCACCGCCCCGTGATCGTCGCAGACCACCTCGTCGATTTCATCGGTCAGGAAATCGCGCACCGTCCGGTCGACCAGATCGGGTTCTTCGAAAACGCGCGCCGGGGCCGGACGATCCTTGATCTCCTGTTCGATTTTGGCCCATTGCTCGATGAGAAAGCTCAGGTCCCGCACGAAATAACGTTTGCGCTGGCCCTCGCCCACGGTGCGGATAATGACCCCGATCCCATCCGGAATATCGAGTTCGCGCAAGATCGTGCGCAGCCGGGCGCGCTCTTTCGGGTCATCGATCTTGCGCGAAATGCCGCTCCGTTCGCTGAAGGGCATGAGCACGAGATAACGGCCGGCAAAACTCAGGTTGGTCGAAACACGCGGGCCCTTGGTGCCGATCGGGCCTTTCGTCACCTGCACGATCACTTCCGACCCGACTGGATAGATGCTCGGAATGTCCTTCGCGGTCAGGCGGTTTTTCGGGTTCTTGCGGTTCCCACGCTCGGGGCGTTCGATTTCCTCAATCCCGCTGTCGAGCGCAGCCGGAATGGCGTCCCAGAAATGGAGGAAGGCATTTTTCTCGAGACCGATGTCGACAAACATCGCTTTCAGACCGGGCTCGATGTTTTTCACCCGGCCTTTGTAGACGCTGCCCGCGATGTTGCGGGAGCCGTCGCGCTCGACGCTATATTCCTCGAGCTGGCCGTCCTCGAGGAGGGCGACCCGGCGCTCGAGTTTCTCGACGCTGATGACGATCTTGTTGCCCGTCTTGCGACGGAGGCCCAGAATTCTTTTCACTTGTTCGATCATAGTGCTGCAAATTTTTCGAAGTCATCGCGGTCATTCCGTTTCTGAGCTTCATGGGTTAATCAAAAGGCCGGCCGCGCGCGTCTCTTCGGAGCCGGCGTGGGTGCGGCGGGGCGCGGACGGGTGTTAAACATCCGCTCAAAGAAGTTGCGGGGACGCTGCTGCTGCACGGCAGGCGGGCTGACCGGCTGCGCGCGGAGAACTTTGCGGGTGCGGGGGGCGGACTTGACGCTGCCGCGGACGTCGGCTTCGGGCTCGACGTCAGGCGCGTCGCCCGGGTTTGCCATGTCGGCGTTTTCCGTCGCCTGCGCGCCGTTGGCGCTGGCATTTTCTTCATCGGTCCCACCGGCCACCGGGATGGAGGAGTCTTTGTATTTCACGGCCGGGATCATTTCAAAGGGGTTGGCTTTCCGGGCCGGAGCGATCCAGGCCAGCTGCGGCTCAAATTTTCCCTCTTCCATCGCGAGGGTGCGCTCCAGGATTCGGGTTGCGATCGGGGCCGCGACCGAGCCGCCGTGCTCACCGCCCTGGACCATGACCGCGATGGTGTAGCGCGGATTGTCGTAGGGCGCGAAACAGCAGAACCAGGCAATCGTGTCCTTCTTGCCATTCAACATCGCCTGCGCCGTCCCGGTCTTGCCCGCGACCTGCACATCTTTCAAGCGGGCCACACTGCCGGTGCCGCCGCTTTCGTTGACCACTTTCCAGAGGCCCTGCTTCACCACTTCGATTTGTTGCGCGGTAAAATCATGCCGGAAATCGGCGTGGACGCGCGGGGTTTGCGGGACGGCGATTTGCCCATCGGCGTTAAGGACCGGGCTGCCGTCCTGGTTGACCACTCGATCGACCAGCCGCGGATAATAGGAAATGCCGCCGTTGGCCACGGTGGCGTAGGCCATCGCCATCTGGAGCGGGGAGGCAAGATCGTAACCCTGCCCGATGGAGACGTTGGCGGTATAGGCGGAGGACCACTTCTCGTTAGGGTGCTGCAGCCGCATCCAATCCGGCCCGGGCAGGACGCCGCCCGATTCACCCGTGATCTCGATCCCGGTCTGTTTACCGAGGCCGATGGCGTCGCCGGTGGTGTCGATCGCGTCGATCCCGGCGGCGTTGCCAAATTGATAAAAGAAAGCGTTGCACGAAACCTTGATCGCATCGCTCACGCCTAACGTGCCGTGGGCGCCACCTTTCTCATTGATCCAGCATTGGAAAAAGTGATCGCCGTAAGTGACCCCGCCGGTGCAGGTGAAGCGGGCGTTGGCCAGGCCTTTGCGGAGACCGGCGAGCGAAGTGATGATCTTGAAAGTCGAGCCCGGGGGAAAGGCGCTGACCGCACGATTGATCAAGGGATGGGCCTCGTCGTTGCGCAGTTCCTTCCAATCCTTCGCCTTGATGCTGGGGATGAAAGTGTTCGGATCGAATGACGGTACTGAGGCCATCGCCAGGACGTTGCCATTTTTCGGATCGACTACGACCGCGGCGCCGCGCCCGACCGCGCGCAAGGCTTCGTCGGCGATCGTCTGGATGCGGGCGTCGATTGTGAGATAAACATTGGCCCCCTGTTTGGGCGCTTCTTCCCTAACGACGCCATCGATCGCCCCTTTCGCATTGCGCCGCATGACGCGGATCCCGGGCTCGCCCCGGAGGTATTCGTTCATCGTTTTTTCGACGTTCGATTTCCCCTCCACATCGCCCTGGTAAAAGGTGTATTTGCGCGCTTCCTCCAGGTTCGTGTCGTCCGGCGCGCCGACGTAGCCTAACAAGTGGGAAGCGAGCGCGCCGTAGACGTAGGAGCGGACCGGCTTGATCGCGATGTCGACCCCGGGCAGGCCAACGTCGTGCTCGGAGAATTTCGCCATCGTCTGGAAATCGATGTCCTTGATGTAGGAGTAAGGGACCTCGGTGTTGTTGCGGTAATGCTTCTGGAGCTGGTTGGCGTTGTAATCGCGCGCCAGGTCGAGATCCTCCAGTCGGGGGACGATCCCGTCGTTCACGATCCGGACAATATCCGGCTCCTTCATGTCCTTCGGCATGCCGCTGATCGTGGCCCGATATTGCGTCTCCGGCGGCCGGCCGTAGCGCTGGCGATAACCCTTAACCATTTCCGGGAGGTAAAAATCGACCTCGTAGCTGGCGCGATTCTGGACCAACGCCACCCCGTTGCGGTCGCGGATTTCGCCCCGGATCGACGGGATGCGGACCGTCGCTTCCGAGCTGCTTTGGACGCGGGCGGTCCATTCCTTGCCCCGCGCCACCTGCACCCACCAGAGCCGCGCGACGAGCGCGCCAAGGGCGACCAGCATGCAGAGCCCGAGGAACTGAATGCGGAAGATGGGTTTAGCGCGACGCGTATTCATCAAACCTTTCTGACTCCTCGAGATAAGGATTGTTCACGAGCCGGCTGACCCAATGGAGCGACCAAAAAACGAGCGGCGCCATCAACATCGCGAGTAACCCTGGCCCGCCGATCTGCCACCAGACTTCGTGGTTGAAAAAAATGGAGCCGCGCCGAAACGAAATCATCAAATATTGTGCGAGGAGAATAAGCGACGTGCAGACGCCGCTGAGAACACAATGCACTTCCCATCGACCCCGATTAAACAAGGGCTTGAGGCCGTGCATGATGGCGGCGAGCACCGCGTAGAGGAGTATCGACCATCCGAAGGAGATTTCAACGTTGGTGTCGAGGATCTGGACCGTCATCGCGTCCCAGAGAAAACCGGCAATAAAGGCGAGGCAAAGCATGAGGGGAAAAGGCAGCGCCATCGCCCCATAAAAAACGATCACCGGCACGATGTAAACGTGGGCGTTAAACATCCAGTCCAGCGGCGGGATGAAAATCTCGACGATCTGCGCCACTACCACGAGCGCGGCCAGGATGAGGAAAAAAATCATGGGGTGAGTTCGAATCTCGAATGTCGAAATCCGAAACAATTCCGAAGGCACGAATTTTCAAATGTTCGAAACGACCCCGCCGACGCAGTGGCTTTGGAAATTCGAATTTCGGGTTTTGAATTTGTTTCGGATTTCGACATTCGGATTTCGGATTTTCGAAAGATCATTTTCTCCCGATCACGACAAAGACATCCTCGAGTTTCGCGAGATCGACCGCGGGCGCGAGCTTGGCCTGGCTGTCGAGCGCGCGGACCTGGAAATTCTTGATCGTTCCGACAAAAAGGCCGGAGGGAAAAACGCCGCCGACGCCAGAGGTGTAAACCTTTTGGCCCTCCTTCAGCTCGGCCTGCTTCGAGAGGTAGTTGAGGTCGAGCATCGGCGAGAGGCTGCCCGCCACGCGCTCGCCCGTCACGATCCCCTGCTCGCGCGTCCCTTCGACGCTGGCAGCGACCCGGCAGTTCTCGTCCGAGATGAGAAGCACGACTGAAATATTTTCGCTCACCGTAGTCGTGCGACCGACGAGGCCTTCGTCGGTCAGGACCGGCATCTCAGCCGCGAGACCATCGGCCGAGCCGCGATTGATCGTGACCGTGCGCCACCAAGTCGAGGAGTCGCGCGAAACGACTTCCGCCGGGACGAGGCGGAAGAGCGAGCGCTCGCGATAATTGAGCGCGTGGCGGAGCCGATTGACCTCATGTTCGACGTCGCGCAAGGCTTCGTTCGTCGCCTTGAGCGAGCGGTTTTCCACCCGGAGCGCGGCATTGTCGCGCTCCAGTTCCTCGAGCGACTTCAAGCCTGCGCGAACCGAAGTGATCTGCCGGTCCAGGCCCGAGCCTGTTTTGAGGAAAGGCGAGATTGCCTGGAAAAAAGTCGATTGGATCTTCCGGGTCGCCTGCGGGCCGAGGCTGAGCAGCGCGAGAAGCGCGGCGGCGAAAATAACGATCGCGACAATGCTGCTGCGATTCATGCTATTTCAGGATTCAGATCTTCAATCTCAGATTTCACCATCCGGCCAATCTGAAATCGACCATTTGAAACAGCCAATCTCCTCACTGCCGCCACTGCCGATCGGCAGTCGCGACCTGGCGGAGAAACTTAATTTCGTTCAGACACTTGCCGGTGCCTTCCGCGACCGCGCTCAATGGATCTTCCGCGACGTGCACCGGCAACCCGGTCTCTTCGCTCAGGAGCCGGTCGAATCCGCGCAGGAGTGCGCCACCCCCGGCCAGAACGAGGCCGCGATCGACCAGGTCGGCCGATAATTCCGGCGGGCAACGCTCGAGCGTGATCCGGACGGAATCGACGATGGTCGAGATCGGCTCGAGCAACGCTTCCCGCACTTCCTGCGAAGTAATCGTTAGGGTCTTGGGCAGACCGGCCACGAGATCGCGCCCTTTCACTTCTACGCTCGTCTCTTTTTCGCTCGGATAAGCGGAACCGATTTTAATTTTGATTTCCTCCGCCGTGCGCTCGCCGATCATCAGGTTGTAGGCGCGCTTCATGTATTGCACGATCGCTTCGTCGAGCTCGTCGCCCGCCACCCGCACGCTCCGGCTGAAAACGATTCCAGAAAGAGAAATCAGCGCCACTTCCGTGGTGCCGCCGCCGATGTCGATGATCATGTTGCCCGCCGGATCCTGCACTGGCAGCCCGACTCCGATCGCCGCCGCCATCGGTTCCTCGATCAGGTAAACTTCCCGCGCGCCGGCATGCGTCGCCGATTCGCGGACGGCGCGTTTTTCCACTTCCGTGATACCGGAGGGGACCGCGATCACGACCCGCGGCCGGGCCCGGACGCGGCTGTTGTGCACCTTGGTGATGAAATGCCGCAGCATCGCCTCGGTCACTTCGAAATCAGCAATGACGCCGTCTTTTAACGGACGGACGGCGACAATATTGGCCGGCGTACGGCCAAGCATCCGCTTCGCCTCGTCGCCGACTGCGAGCACTTTGGAAGTGCCAGCCTGAACCGCCACGACGGAGGGTTCGCGCAGGACGATGCCCTGATCTTTAACGTAAACGAGGGTGTTCGCGGTACCGAGATCGATCCCGATATCGCTGGAGAACCAACCGAAAATTCTGTTTAACATGTGAGAAGCCTTAGTTTTGCATCAACGCCGACGGCACTCCGAAGCGAAAGCTATGCCGCACATCCGGGCAGGCGAAAAACCAGTGTATCTTGGAACGGCCCTCCCTCGCGTCAAGGGAAAGCTCGCCTCCAACCAGCGAAACTCGCCGCTTTCGGATTGAAGGATGCGCGGCAAACGTCCAACCTCTGCCCTTCCATGACCTCGCGCCCTGTCCTGATTGCCCCTTCCATGCTCGCGGCTGATTTCGGGCATCTCGCCGACGATCTTGAGCGCGTGGTCGCCGCCGGCGCCGACTGGATTCACCTCGACATCATGGACGGCCAGTTCGTCGAAAATATTTCCTTCGGTCCGGCAATCGTGAAACTCGTCCGCGGCCTGACCACGCTCCCGCTCGACGTCCACCTTATGATCGAGCGGGCCGACCATTACGTGCCGCGCTTTCTCGAGGCGGGCGCAAATTCCATCACCGTCCACGTAGAGCCGGAAGCGAAACATGATGTCGCAAAGACGCTGCGCCTCATTCGCGAAGGCGGCGGCCGGCCCGGCCTGACCTTGAACCCGGCGACGCCTTTCGCGACCGTCGAGCCGCATTTGCCTAACGTCGATCTGCTCCTCATCATGACGGTCCATCCCGGCTTCGGCGGCCAGTCTTTCCGCGGCGACATGATGGAAAAAGTGCGGCGTGCAGACCAACTGCGCAATTCGCTAGGCTTGGAGTTCGACCTCGAGGTCGACGGCGGGATCACGCCCGAGACTGCGCCCTTAACGATCGAAGCGGGGGCCAACGTTCTCGTCGCCGGCACATCCATTTTCAAGAGCGCCGATTACGCCGCCACCATCCGTAGCCTGCGCCGCGACTAAGGGCCGTTTCCCCGACGCACTGTTTCCTTATGCACGAACTCGTTCGCGACATCACGTTTAGCATTGCCGCCGCCTGGCTCCTGGGGCTGGTCGCGCAGCAATTCCGCCAGCCCATCCTGCTCGCCTATCTCATCGCGGGCTTTTTCCTCGGCCCGGCCGGCTCGGGCCTGATCGCCTCGGCCGAGAGCATCTCGGCCATCGCCGAGCTCGGGCTCATTTTTCTCCTCTTCATGATCGGGCTTGAGATCGATCTGAAAAAAATCGTTAGCGCCGGCCGCTCCATTACCCTGACCGCGCTCGTCCAGATCTGCGGCGGCGCGATCCTCGGCGTTCTGTTTTTCCGGCTCTGCGGATTCGGCCTCGGCGGGGGCGCGTGGGACGCC
>JBKJNW010000257.1:0-9756 GCA_046593335.1 Chthoniobacterales bacterium
CCCATCGTCGCCGGGCAGGGCGGGAATGCTGGAATGCAAACCCTCACGGTTATCATTCGCGACCTGGCCCTGGGTGAAATCAGCCCCGGCGACGGTCGTCGCGCGTTGCTCAAGGAAATCACTCTCGGATTGCTCAACGGATTGGCCATCGGCCTCGCGGTTGGTTTCATCGGTTGGCTCTGGAAAGGCAGCATCCTGCTCGGAGTCGTGGCCGGCGTCGCCATGCTGCTCAACCAGCTGGCGGCCGCCGCCGCCGGCGTCATGATTCCGCTGGGATTAAAAACTCTCCGGCTCGATCCCGCGCTCGCCTCCAGCATTTTCCTAACGACGGTGACGGACGTAGCGGGCTTCTTCTTTTTCCTCGGCCTGGCCTCGCTCGGCTTGCGCTGGCTGGCGGTTTAATCTTTGTCGTTATCTCAATGGGCCAGCGGGCTGATCGTTTCCGACGGGTTGGGATTTGATGGCGGAAGTCCGGGCCGCTGAGGGAATCGGCTGCTTGCGCGATTCAAGGAAAGCGGTGAGGTCGGCCAGTTCCTCGGGTTTCAAGGATTTGCCGAAGGCCGGCATATTTACCCCGCCATTGACGATCCGGATGATGATATCGTTTTTCGTTAGGCGATCGCCTACATAGGTCAGGTCGGGGCCGCGCCGCCCGCCATGGCCCTGGACGAGATGGCAATTCAGGCAGGCCTTGTCTTGAAAGAGACGCGCCCCTTCAAAGACGGATCCGCTGGTCGCACCCACGATCTGCGGGGTCAGGGGCACGGGGTCGAAATTGGGCGACCACGGCGAGCGAGCGCCGGCGATCCAGAGCGAACCGATCATGATGATGCTCAGCAGCACGACCGCGATCGACCAGGGACGCCTTGAAGGTGCGCGCTCGCCCCGGTTGTTGAGAATGGGCACAACGAGCAAGAGCAGGCCGATCACGACCGGAGCCAGGATCATGACGTAGCCTTCCAATTGCGGCGGGATGAGCGCGAGGACCGCGAAATACCAGAGCAAATACCAGTCAGGGCGCGGATCAGCATTCAGGACGCTGGGATCGGGCGGCTTGTCGAGCGCAGGCGGGCCGACATAGATCGCCAGCAAGACGAGCACAATGAGCAAGCC
Source organism: Chthoniobacterales bacterium (assembly GCA_046593335.1). Classification (GTDB taxonomy): domain Bacteria; phylum Verrucomicrobiota; class Verrucomicrobiia; order Chthoniobacterales; family UBA10450; genus Palsa-1392. Next base: position 1,114 of record JBKJNW010000257.1, read on the forward strand.
AGTGCCAAAGACAAAATCTCGCCAGGCGCCTTCCGGCCAAAAGGGATGGCCCGTTTTTTCGAGTAGCTCGTGGTATTCCTTTTCGTAGGTCTCGGGGTGAACCGGCTTGCCGGCGGTGGGCGGTTCCGCGATGCCGTGGCGCAGGACGAGCCGGAGATGGAGCGCGATAAATGCGATGAGCAGCGCCGGCACAAGAAAAACATGAATGGCGAAAAACCGGCTCAAGGTGGCGCCGCCAATCGTTGAGCCGCCGAGAATAAATTGGGCGAGCCAGTTCCCGATGAGGGGAACGCGTCCGGCCTGCTCTGCCGCCACCACCACCGACCAGGTGGCGTTTTGATCCCAGCGCAAAAGTTGCCCGGTGAATCCCATGACCAACGTGAATGCGAGGAGCAACACGCCCGTCGTCCAATTCATCTCGCGCGGGAATTTGTAGGAGCCGAAGAGAAAAGTCTGCGCCATGTGCGCGCCGACCATCAGCACCATGGCCGAGGCGCCGAAGTAGTGCAGGGCGCGGAGAAAGTTTCCGAAGGGCGCGTCGTTGGTGATGAACTGCAGTGTCTGATAAGCTTGCGAAGCCGAGGGAACGTAGGAAAACGCCAGCGCGACACCGGTCACGACCTGGACGATGAACGCGATCATGGTCGCGCTGCCGAAGACGTACCACCACCGCGCGTCGTGCGGCACGAGGTGTTTGGCCGACGGGACGATGAGATCAGCGATGCCGAGCCGGTTATCGAGCCACTTCCAGGCGGTCACGAAGACGCGCTTCATAGCGTGCGCATGATCGGAATTGGAGACGCTTTGATCTCCACTTTGCCGCCGGCGATTCGCACTTCATGGCGTTCCAATGGCTTCGGCGGCGGCCCCGCGGCCACGGTCCCATCTCCGTAATAGACGCCGCCATGACACGGGCACATGAATAACTTCGCGTCGGAGAGCCAGCGCACCGGACAACCCATGTGCGTGCAGTTAACCGCGAAGGCGATGAAGTGCTCTTCGTCCTCGCGGCGCAACCACGCCGCCGTCTTTGCAGTGATGCCCGCCCAGGGCAGTGACGAGGGATCAACGATGGTCACGTTCACCGTCGTGCCAATGGCGAAGTCACCGACCTTGCCGACCGGGACCCATTCCGAAGGCGCCTTGCGAAAGAGCGGGGCGAGAACAAACCCGACGACTGGGATTCCAAGAAGTGCCGCGCACACGCCACCCAGGCCGAGACAAACTTTTTCGAGAAAACGCCGGCGGTTCATCTCCTCCGGCGTGGCCTGATGGGCAGAGATTGGTTCGTTAGTCATGCTGTTTCCGTCCACGACGCATCTCACTGATCCAACCCGCGAGCGAAGCGATGAAAAGTCCGGCGCCGACCGCGAGGATGACCGTCGAGGTGACAAAGCCCCAAAAGAAAAACGCCGTTCCCATGGCCAGACCGGCTGGGAAATAATTCGGGCGCGGGAGATTCTCGTGCGGGAGCACTTCCCAATCGGGATGCGCGGGATCGGGCTCGCTGTTCATGAAAGTTTCTCCGTGGCCGGACGCGCCGCGGCTTCTCCGAACCAGCGCGCGATCTGGAGAAAAATCGCGCCTAAATAAATCAGGCACATCGGCACCCACATGAGAAGACCGCCGACTTGCTGATCCTTTTCCGGGGTAAAACCCCACGCGCCACGAATGACCGGCAGAATCCCGAGGCGATCCGGCGGCGGCATGGAATAAATCGAACAGACTGTAACCGGCGAAAAAGTGAGAATCATCCCGAGCACGCTACAGGCGACGCAGGCGCTGAAGAGATAAAGCACAGCGCCTGGCGGCGAAAGCCGTTCTTCCTCGCGCGGCGCGATGACTTGCCGCCAGAAGAGGCTGCCGAGGAGAACAAGCGATCCCGTTTGCAGGACAAACATCGGCCGGGAAGAAACTGCTGCGTTACAAAGCGTTGGCCAATGCCAGAACCACATCGCGCCCACCCCTGCCATCCAGCCCATGAGCGGATGGGTGAGAAAGCGCGGTCGCACGGCCATGGAAAACGACCGGGGAAGACCTAGGAGCAAGAGTGCCGGCACAATCAGGAGCAAAAGAATGTGCTGCACCATGTGCGCGCTAAAGAGATAGCCCTCAGCCAGCGTGTTAATCGGCGAAAGCAACGCGAGCAGAAACACGGCCAGGCCCGCCGCGAACCAGCCCAGCCGGCGATGAAAACCAAAGGCGGCGAAGTAAGCGCCCAGCGCCGCCGCACAGCTCAACAGCACCAACGGGCTCCAGCTCCAGGCCGAGATGAATAATTCCGTCATCGCAATCGAGGCAAAATGTAAACGACGGAAAGCACGATGACCCAGACAACATCAACGAAGTGCCAATATAACCCGACCGCGGGCAGCGCGGGCGAGCGGCCTTTGCGGAAGTCGCCGGCCAGCGCGAGCCCGAGCACGATCATCAAGGCAATTAGACCGACGCAGACGTGCAGCCCATGGAAACCGGTCAGGGTAAAAAACGTCGTTGCGAAGAGATTCGAATTCACGCTCACGCCGCTCTCAAATAAGTGCCAATACTCGAAGCCCTGGCCGGCGATAAAGATTCCTCCGAGCACAATGGTTGCGATGAGCCAGCCGATCATCCGGCCCTGCTGTCCCCGGTGCAGCCCTTTCTCAGAGCGCCAGATCGTGAAGCTGCTGGCGAAAAGACAGAGGCTGAAGAAGCCGGTTTTGACCAGATCCAACCCGTGCGCATTCGGTCCGGGCTGTGGCGTCGCGTTGTAGTAGAGATAGGCCAGAATGAGGATGCCGAAGAAGCCGGTTTCCGAAAGGATGAACGCAATTACGCCGGCGCGATTCTTCTCCGGCGCCACCCGATCAATCTCGCCCTTCGTGCCAACCACGGGATCGGGACGATCGGGATTAGCCACGTCCCAGAGCGGGCGGCGGCTGTGAATTTGTGGCAACGATCGAAAGTTTTCGTGCGGTGGCGGCGAGGTCGTAGCCCACTCCAGGGTCCAGCCGTCCCAGGGATTGTCGCTCGCTTTCCGACCGCGCAGCAGACTAACGATCAGATTCCAGACAAAGAGAAGCGAGGCAATCCCCATGATAAAGGCGCCCACGGTCGAGAGCATGTTCATCCAACCCCAGCCCGGCAAATCGGGGTAGGTGTAAACGCGCCGCGGCATGCCGGCGAGCCCGAGGAAATGCTGGATAAGGAAGGTCATGTTGAAGCCGATGACCATGAGCCAAAAACTCCATTTCCCGAGCCGTTCCGAAAGCATCCGGCCGCTCATCTTGGGAACCCAGTAATGGAGCGCACCGAGAATGGCGAAGACGATGAGGCCGACGAAGACAAAATGGAAGTGCGCCACCAGGTAGTAGCTGTTCTTCGTCTGCCAATCGAGCGGCGCGGCGGCGTGACTTACACCCGTTAGGCCAGCGAGAAGAAACTGCAACAGCGCGGCAATGCAGAAGAGCATCGGGGTTGAAAAGCGGATGCGGCCGCCGATCATGGTCGCGCTCCAGTTCAGCACTTTCACGCCGGTCGGAATGGCGATCAGCATGCTGGAGGCGATGAAGAACAGGTCGACCGCATGACCGAGGCCGCTGGTAAACATGTGGTGGGCCCAAACGCCGAGACTGAGAAAGGCAATCGCCACGGTCGAGCCGGCGACGAACTCGTAACCGAAGATCGGTTTGCGCGAAAAGACGGGAATGATTTCTGAGAGAATCCCAAACGCCGGGATGGCCACGATATAAACTTCCGGATGACCGAAAGCCCAGAAGATGTGCTGCCACATGATGGCGGAACCGCCCGGCATGAGGAAGAAATGCGTGTTGAGTAACCGGTCGATCAGGAGCATGACCAGGCCGGCGTTCAGGACGGGCAACGCCAGGATGACGAGGAAAGAGTTCACGAAGATCATCCAGGTGAAGAGCGGCAGTCGGCGCAGGGTCATGTTTGGGGCGCGACTGCTCAGGACGGTGACGACAAAGTTGATCGAAGTGCCGACCGAGCCGATGCCGAGGACGAGGAGCGAGAGCGCCCAGTAATCGACCCCGTGTTGCGATGAGTAGGCGGTCTCACTGAGCGGCGCGTAAGCAAACCAGCCGACGGCGGGAGCGCCGCCAGCGAGGAAACTGAAATGGAGGAGGATGCCGCCGAAAGGCACGAGCCAGAAGCTGTAGGCATTGAGCCGGGGGAAAGCCATGTCGCGCACGCCGATCTGGAGCGGCACGATGTAGTTGGCCAGCCCGAAGAGCACCGGCATGGCGACGAGAAAAATCATCGTCGTGCCATGCATCGTGAAAAGCATGTTGTAAGTGTCGGGCGCCACGAAGGTGTTGTTAGGCACGGCCAGTTGCACCCGGATGAGGAGCGCCTCGATTCCGCCGACGACGAAGAAGACCAGCCCCGTCACCATATAAAGAATGCCGATGCGTTTGTGATCGACCGTCGAGAGCCACGCCATCTTCCAATGCTCCCGCTCTTCCCGGCTCAAGATGCCGATGCGGTCCAGAACGTTGGCGATTTCGTTCATTTCAAGGTCTCGAAATAATCGACCAGCTCGTTGAGCTGAGGCTCGGTGAATTTGAAATTCGGCATCTTCACCCCGGGCTTGACCTGCTGCGGATCGGCCAGCCAACGGTGGAGATTGGCCGGTGTGTTCTCGGCGATACCGGCGCCGAGCTGGCGGCGGCTGGAGAAGTGCGTCAGGTCGGGGCCGACACCCGCATTCGCCGCCGTGCCATTAATGGCGTGGCAATTCATGCAGCTCATCTGCTGGAAAAGCGCCAGCCCGCGCATGGCGCTGTCGTTAGGCGGAGCGGCCGCCGGCATTAACTGCGCCTTTTCCCACTCCTGAAACTCGTTAGGCGATTCCGCCACGATCAGGAAATGCATCCAGGCATGCTGCGTCCCGCAGAATTCCGAACAAACTCCCAGATACGTCGCGGGTTCGTCCGATTGGATCCAGATGTGATTCGGATGGCCCGGCACCGTCGTCATTTTTCTGGCCAACTGCGGGACCCAAAACTCATGCAGGACGTCGGCCGATTCGAGCCGGATGGAGAGCGGCGTGCCGGCCGGGATGTGAATCTCATTTGCCGTCACCACACCCGACTTCGGGTAGCGCGCCTCCCACCACCATTGATGGCCGGTGATAATAATATCCGGCTCGGGTGCAGGCGGCGGATCGGCCACGCCCATGGTGCGCTCGGAGAGGATGAAGAGCGCGATCACAATCAGGCAGGGAATGACGGTCCAGACCAGTTCCACCATTCGGTTGCCGGCCACTTGCTTCGGATCAGGTTCGCCCTCCCGCCAGCGGTAACGCATCAGCGCGAAGAGGATCATCCCGGCGACGATGGCGAAGATGAAAGCGAAGATCACTCCGGCCGTGATCCCCAAGTGAAAAATCGATCGAGCCTGGGGCGATTGCGGATCGAACACCTTGATCACGCCGCTTCCGGGCGACACCGCGATGAGGCATTGCACTACGATCATTCCGTTTTTTTCTCAAGCCAACGCGATCTCCGCGATTCAACCATTCCTCCACGGTCGGCAAGCGGCAAGAGTCTTCTGATTGCTGCCTGGTTTTCGATATTTTGATTGAGCAACCTGACGCCAGACTTTTTAGCTGCCAAGTCTCGGGCAGATCCGATAATCTCCGGCCATGCGCGGATATATCATCCTTCTCCAAGTCTTTGTGGCCGCCTCGATCTTTTTCGTCTGGGTCGTGCGTTATCAGAACATCATCGCGGAGTTCAAAAAATACGGGCTGCCCGATTGGCTGCGGGATTTTGTTGGAATCCTCAAGATAACCTGCGCCATCCTTCTCCTTGTCGGAATCGAACGACCGCGAGCCGCCGTCTTCGCAGGAGCGTTGCTCGCCCTCCTGATGGTGGCTGCGCTCATCACGCACGTGCGGGTGAAGAACCCGCTCTTCGAAATGATTCCAGCCGCGACTCTCCTCCTGCTTTCGCTGGCGATCGCGTATTTGAATTACGGCCTGCTTTATCCGCACCCCTGATTTCCCTCGCCGTTGTTCGCTTTTCAGAAAGGCCAGAGTCGCGGGACGATAATCACCGCGAGAGTGCAGATGATTAGGTTTAACGGCAGCCCGACCTTGATGAAGTCGCGAAATTTATAGCCGCCGGCGCCATAGACCAGGGTGTTGGTTTGGTAACCAATAGGCGTGGCAAAACAGGCGGAAGCGCCCAGCGCGACTGCAACTAAAAACGGTCGGACGTTGATCTGCAGCGCGGTGGCGGCCTGGATGGCGACCGGGGTGAGCAACACCGCGACGGCGTTGTTCGAAAGAAAGTTCGTTAGGTTGGAAGTCAGGAACACAATCGCGCCAAGCACGACGACCGGTCCCCACTATCCAATGCCACGAATAATCGTGTCTGCCACCAGCGCCGCGCCCTGGGTTTTTTGCAGCGCCATGCCGAGGGCGAGCATGCCGAAGATGAGAAAAATGATTTTCCAATCCACCGCCTCGTAGGCTTCCTCGGCGTCGAGGCAACCGGTCGCGACGACCACCACCGCAGCGATGACGGCGAGCGCACCGATAGGTAAAACGTTCAACGCCACCAGGGCGACCACGCAGGCGATCGCGCCCACTGCCAGGAACTGTTTGTGGCGACGCTTGGTTTGCTCCGGCACGTCCATGAGGAGCAGGAAATCCCGGTGGCCGCGCAGTTCGCGCACCGCCAGCTCCGGGCCATCCACCAGGAGGGTGTCGCCGTAATGCAGTTTCACGTCGGCAAAATCCTGTCGCAGATTCTCGCCGTGCCGATGGACCGCCAGCACGAGCACGCCGTGGCGCCGGCGAAAATTCAAATCGCGAACGCTGCGCCCGGTCAGGCTCGAACGCGGCCCGATAACGCACTCCGCGACAATCGCCCTTTGCGCGCCAACCAGCTCCACACCGAGGACGGATTTCGGCAATAACTCGACGCCTTTGAGTTGATTGAGCTCGAGGACGGAACCGAGCGGCGTGCTCAGGCGCAACCGATCGCCCGCCTCCAGAACAACGCCATCCAGCGGCGTGTAAACCATTTCCCCGGCCCGGATGACTTCGAGGACGGGTGCCTTCGGCTGGTTGGCGAGCGGCGTCGCCGCGAGAGCCTTGCCGACCAAGGGTGAGTCGGCCACGACGAGGACTTCGGTGAGATATTGTTTGCTCTCGGTGCTCTGGAGAATGGAGGCGAGAGTTTCGCGATCGGGCAGCAACTTGCGGCCGATCGTGAGCAGGTAAATTAACCCGACGATCGCCAGCACCCAGCCGGCCCGGCCCAACTCGAACATGCCTAACGGCGGCTGGCCGAGCTCCTGCGCGGTCGAGCTAACCAGAATGTTGGTCGACGTGCCGATGAGCGTGCACAAACCGCCGAAGATGGAGGCAAACGAAAGCGGAAAGCACCGCCACGATCGGCAGCATCACGATCAAGAGCGACCAGTCGCTCCGGCCGACCGCCTCGTTCAGTCGATGGGCGATCGACTCGATCACGCCGGTGCGTTCCAGCGCGGCGCTGAGAATGAACATACTCGCCACCGTGACGGCAGCTTCGTTGGCAAAGACCCGGAAGGCCTCTCTCGGCGTCAGAATTCCCGCGGCCAGCAAGGCGCTGAACACGAGCATGGCGATGATGTCGAGCGAGAGTTTTTCCCAGACCATCAAGGCGAAGGAAACGACGAGCAGCCCGAAGACGAAAAGCATCTGCCAGGTCATCGGGCACCTCCGCGCGAGGGCGCGTCGTTAGGCAAAGTTCTTCCACGCTCTACCTTGGATTTGGCGGCGCGCGAAGACCACCTTTTTCGGGCGCGCACATCTCCGCGAAAAAACCCCTGCGAAATTTCGCCTGCGCACCGGGCGATGATTTGCCAGGCCGGGCGCGAGCAGGGAATCTCTGCCGTGGCTTTTGAAGATAACCAGCTGCTCTTTGGCGCCGACCCAACGCCGCGCATCGTCGCCATCGAGTTGGGCGACACCGGCACGGTGCGCGTTTATCGCCGGGAGAAGAACGGGGCGACGGTCTGTGACGTCGAAGAGTTTCACCCCTTCGTCTGGGCCGACGGCGACGTGGCCGATCTCGGCCTAACGAACGCGGAGAAACTGGCCGGCGACTTGAAATACAACTGGCTCGTCACGACCGACAGCTGGAAGGAATTGATTGCGCTCCGCAACGGACTCAAGCAAGCGGGCCGGAATTTTTTCGCGCTGACCGACCCGGTGCAGCATTACCTCACCCACACCGGGCGCACGCTTTTCAAAGGCCTGCCCTTTGAAGAACTGAAGCGGATGCAGATCGAGGTGCTTTCCTTTGGCGGCGGCGACCTGGAAGCGGCGGCGGAAGATCATCTCACCAGCATTGCCGTCTCGGACAACACCGGCTGGGAAGAGCTGATCGAAGTGAGCCCCGACGCGATCGAGGAATCGGAGCACGCCGCGATCAAGCGCTTGACGAGCCTGATCAAGGAGCGCGACCCGGATGTGATCGAGGGGCACAACCTTTTCAAATTCGATCTGCCGTTTCTGGTCGCGCGGGCGCGCAAGGCGAAGACGAAACTCGACTGGGGAAGAAGCGGCGGCTTTCTGCGCTCGCGGCCCTCGCGGCTCCAGATCGCGGAGAAGACGATCGATTATCCCAAGTTCACTCTCGATGG
>JBKJNW010000006.1:0-6163 GCA_046593335.1 Chthoniobacterales bacterium
GGCGAGCAGGGTCATGATTGCGAGCCGGCCTTTTTCGTGGATCGCTTTGTCGAGTTTGTCGAAATCCGGCATCGCTCATTCTGGTGCAAGAATTTCCCGTGCGCCCGGCCGTCGGCTCGACCAGACACAGACCGCATAAACGAGATGATAAAGCCCGAAAGTCGCGCCCATGGCGAAATTTGGAAAGAGCCCGCGCGGATCGTCCCCGAGCGACTTCGGCCAGAAAATGAGGAGCAGGCCGGAGAGGAGAAAAGCCCAGCCGAGGAGGACAAGCGAACGCGGAGCGAAAAGCGCGGTGGCGAGGAGGCAGAGCCCGTAAAAGGCGATCCAGACCGCGACCAGAATCTCTTGGTCGATTGGTTCGGCGTTCCTGAAATACCAGACCGTGGTCGCGGCCGGGAGCAGGAGACAGGGCGCGATCGCGCGCAGGGCAAGGCGCGCGCCGGAGGAGAGCAGGACGCGGCCATCGCGGAGCGCTTCCTGCCTAACGAAAAAAGTATTGACCGCGAGAACGCCGGCCAGAATCGCGAGCCAGATCTCGGCGAAGAGGCGACGATCGAGGTGGGCCGCGCCGGGCGCAGCCGAGCGCTCGAACCACCAGATCACTGCCGTGGTGGTGACGGCGAGCAACCCGCCGACGAGCGCGGTCGGCGCGGAAATGGCGCGGTAGATCGTGGCGCGTTCCATCAGCGAACGGATGACGCGGAGATGTTCTTCCGCGCGGGTGCGTTCGTTCATGGCAAGCTTTGTAATACAAAGTTAAGGCGCGTGCAAGAAATTTTACGAAAGTATCTAGGCGCGCGGCGAGCGTCCGGGTAGCGCACGCGTCTCGCGTGCTGGTCGCGGCATCTTGCCGCGACGAACTCATCAAAACACATGGAAACGTTTTGGCATCTTGACCGTGGAGAAGAGTTCGTCGCGGTGGAACACCGCGACCAACACGCGAGACGCGTGCGCTACCCAATCGATCGCATTGCAACCAACCTTGAAACTTCCGCCTCGAACGCTCAGGTTCCATCGCAATGCCCGATGGTTCGCCTGTTCGCAAATCCAGTTGGCTCGTCGCGGTCGGCGGCCTGGTTGCGGCGATTCTGGCCGGCGCGCTCCTCTGGCACGACGCGACTTCCCGTGGCGAGACGCCCCCCTCCAATCGTCCGATCCAGACGCAGCAGGCGAACTACGTGACTTCGAATTCCTGCCGGGCCTGTCACCCCGGCAACTACGCGAGCTGGCACACCTCGTTTCACCGCACCATGACGCAGGTCGCGACGCCGGCGACCCTTATTCCCGACGCGCGCGACGTCGAGCTGACCTTTGCCGGCCGGGAATACAAACTTTCGCGTCTGGGGGACAAGATCTTCGTCGCCGATCGTTCGTTAGGGCAGACAGACTACGGGCCGCCGCGCGAAGTCGTCCTGCTGACCGGCTCGCACACGCTGCAGATTTTGTGGAGTGAGACCGGGCAGGGGCGCACGCTCGAGCAGTTTCCGTTCGCTTACATCATTGCCGAGAAAATGTGGGCGCCAGTGACACAAACCTTCCTCATGCCTCCGGAGACGAAGGAGGCGTATTCGATTGGAGCCTGGAACGGCGCCTGCATGGATTGTCACGTCACCCAGGGCACTTCGAATTTCGTCGAAGGGAATAAATGGGACAGCAAGGTGACCGAGTTTGGGATCGCCTGCGAAGCGTGTCACAGCGAAGGGCGCGAGCATATCGAAGCCAATCGCAATCCGGTGCGGCGCTGGAAACTTCATCTCACGCAGGAGAACGATCCCACGATCGCGAACGCGAAAAAGATGAAGGGCCCGGCGGCCGCGCTGACCTGCGGACAATGCCACAGCGTCTGGGCTTTCGATGGGATGGAGGAAAAGATCGATTTCAACCGGCAGGGAGGAAAGTTTCGTCCGGGAAAGGACGACCTGGTGCAGCGGTTCGTCGTCCAGCCTAACGACCCCGACCACGCCACCCAGAAAAATTTCATTCGCCAAACCGAGCCGGATTTTTTTCGCAACCGTTTTTGGGGCGACGGCATGATCCGGGTGACGGGGCGGGAGATGAACGGGGTGCAGGCGTCGCCCTGCTTCAAGGGCGGGGAGTTTTCCTGCATTAGCTGCCACGAGATGCACCCGGCCACGCCCACGACGCGGGCCGCGCTCAAGAGCTGGGCCTCCCACGACCAGCTCGCGCCGCAGATGGAAAGCGACCAGGCCTGTCTGCAATGCCACAAGGAAATGGAATCGCGCCTAACGACTCACACGCATCATGACGCCGATTCTTCCGGCAGCCACTGTTACAATTGCCACATGCCACACACCACCTTCGGGCTTCTCCGCGCCATCCGGAGCCATCAGGTTTCCTCGCCGAACGTTCGTGAGAGTGTCGAGTTCGGCCGGCCTAACGCCTGCAACCTTTGCCACCTCGACCAAACCCTTGCTTGGACGGCGAACAAATTGCACGATTGGTATCAACAACCTCTTCCGGAATTGTCCGAGGATGACAAAACCATCTCGGCCGCGGTGCGATGGCTGGTGAAAGGCGATGCCGGGCAGCGTGCTCTCATCGCGTGGGGAATGGGCTGGGAACCGGCGCAGAAAATTTCCGGGCGCGACTGGCTTTATCCCTTCCTGAGTTACACCCTGGTCGATCCCTATGCGGCAGTGCGCTTCGACGCCTGGAAATCTTTGCAGACGCTGCCCGGTTTCGCCGACTTCAAATTTACCTACACGGCTGACGCGGAGACGCTCAACGAAGCGGTCAGGCAGAGTTATCAGAAATGGTGGAGTGAACTTCGCCCGGCGAATCCGAGCTTCGACCCCAAGACGGTGCTTGATTCCGAAGGTCGTTTCCAAGAAGAAGTGTTCAGTCGCCTGCGGCGCGAACGGGACGAGACGCCGATCGTCCTGGCGGAATAACTACCAACGCTACAAGTGCGATTGAAAAGGACGGGCGATTCAAAGGGTATTTCTCCCCGGATTTGCGGAATGCCGACCGGGCTCAACGACCCCGGCGACAACCTCAGCGCATGAATCTGTGCAAGCGACGCAATCTGTGGATATTCTTCGCCGACCTCTGACTTCGCCATTCGAATGAATTACTCGCTCCGACATCTGCGCTTCGGCTGGTGGGCTTTGGCGGTCTACGTTTGCCTCGGGATCGGGCTCGAAACCATGCACGGATTTAAGATCGGCTGGTATTTGGATGTCGGGAACGAAGCGCGCCGGCTCATGTTCACCCTCGGCCATTTTCACGGGACGATGCTTTCCCTGGTTAACATCGCCGCCGGCCTAACGATTCGGGGGGTTGACGGGTTCAAATTGCGGCCGTCGGCTTCTTTCGCGCTGATCGGGGCGGCGATTATTTTGCCGGGCGGGTTTCTGCTCGGCGGCTTTGTCACCTACGACGGCGACCCCGGGACTGGTGTCTGGCTCGTGCCGCTCGGCGCGCTGCTCATGCTTTACGGAGTGGTGGGATTCGCCCTCGGTTTCAAAAATCCGCCGCCAAGCGCGAGTCGCGGAAAGAATCGCCCATGAAGAAATTCCTCATTCTCGCCCTAACGATCAGCGGCATCTTCGCCCTCCGGGCGGAATTGCCGCCGCTCATCCCGCGGGAAGTGATGTTTGGAAACCCCGAGCGTTCGCATCCCGAGATTTCGCCGGATGGCGCGCAGCTGGCCTGGCTGGCGCCGGACAAGAACGGCGTCGTCAATGTCTGGGTCGGCGCGAGCGATGGATCGGAAGCGCGCGCGGTCACGAATGAGAGTCATCGTCCAATCCAGTGGTATGCCTGGGCGGGCGGCGGCAAGCACATCCTCTACCTGCAGGACAACGCCGGGGACGAGGTCAATCACCTCTTTTCCGTCGACCTAACGAACGGCAATGTGCGCGATTTGACCCCGTTTCGCGGGGTGCGGGCGCAAAACATTTTGACTGATTTGCAGCATCCGCGCTTCGTCCTGGTCGCGCTCAACCTGCGCGATCGCCAGGCTTTTGACATGTATCGCGTTGATCTCGAGACCGGCGCGGTCACGCTGGAAGCCACCAATCCCGGCGACGTGCTGACCTGGGCGACGGACAACGATTTCGTGATCCGGGGCGCGACGGCGTTTGATGGCAAGAGTGGCAATTCGGTGGTGCGCGTGCGCGACGCGGTCGATAAACCGTGGCGCGATCTGGTCGTCATGCCTTTCGAGCGCGCGCTTTTTTCCGGGCAGGTCGTGGGCGGCTCCCTCATCGCCGGCTTCGCCCCGGACGGGAAAAGCCTCGTTATTCAATCCGCGCTCGGCCCGGGTGGAGAGGCGGGCGTGCCGCCCGCAGGAGGAAAGGCAACGCCTGGGTCGTCTCCGAAGGCGCAGGAGGAGCGGCCGACACGGCCGCCGCTACAGGACAAAGGCGCACTCGTCAGGGTGAGTTTGCGCGACGGCGAGCAACTGGAAGTTCTCGCGCAGGACCCGCAAGCCGACGTCGCGAACGGCGGGCTGGGGGATGGCCCAAGTGTGCTGCGCGACCCGGTCACGGACGCGATCCAGGCGGTTGAGTTCGACTACAGCGCGCCGCATTGGGTTTTTCTCGACCCGAAACTCAAAGCCGACTTCGAACTGATCGGGCGTGAGGTGCCGGGGTTTGTGGATCTGATCAGCCGCGATCGCAACGATCGAAAATGGATCGTGGCGGTCCGCCGGAGTGATGCGCCCGCAGCGTATTATACTTTTGATCGTGAGACGAAAAAGCTGAGCAAACTTTACGACGAATATCCGAAGCTCGCCGCCGCCAAGCTGGCGGCGAAGGAGGGAATCGAGATCAAGGCGCGGGACGATTTGATTCTGCCAGCTTACCTAACGACTCCAGTTGGGGTGGAGCCGAAGAATCTGCCGCTCGTTCTGCTCATCCATGGCGGCCCGTGGTATCGCGATTACGACAACTTCGACCAGGAAGTGCAGTTCCTCGCCAATCGCGGCTATGCCGTTTTGCAGGTGAACTACCGCGGCTCGACTGGCTTCGGCCTCAAGTTTCTTAATGCCGGGACCGGCCAATGGGGGCGCGGCACGCAGGAGGATCTCTACGATTCTGCGGGATGGGCGATCGACCAGGGGATCGCGGATCCGAAACGGGTCGCGGCGATGGGCTGGTCGGGCGGCGGCTTTGCCACCCTGCTCGCGCTTGAGCAGCAACCAGATTTATTTACCTGCGGTGTGGATGGCGTCGGCCCGGCGGAACTGGCTACCCTCTATCGTTCGTTCCCGAGCTATTGGTCGAACATCACGGCTCGCTGGCGGCGGCGCGGCGGAGACTTCGATCACGACGAAAAATTGAACCGCGAAGTTTCGCCGCTTTATCACGTCGACAAGATTCGCGACCCGCTCCTCATTGGGCAGGGCCAGAATGATCCGCGGGTCACAATCGCGAATGTAAACGGAATGGTGGCGGCCCTGCGCGCCGCGAAACGCGAAGTCATATACGTGGTCTATCCCGACGAAGGACACGGCTTTGCCCGCCCCGAAAACAACCGCGATTTCTACGGCCGAGTGGAGGAATTTTTAGCCAAGCATCTGGGCGGCCGGGCCGAGCCGTGGCAGAAAATCGAAGGCGCAACAGCGGAGCTTCGCTGAAAATGGATTTTGCGATGATCGAGTGGAACTGGACAGACAGCGCGCGGCAGCTGGGGCAAATGCTGGGGGCTTTCATTCTCACTTTGCCGATCGCCTTAAACCGTGAGCGAGCGGATCATGTCATGGGTTTGCGGACGTTCCCGCTCGTCGCGATGGCGAGCTGCGGCTTCATGCTGCTGGCCGAAAGCAGTTTCGTCGGCAGTGCCGATGCGCAGGCTCGTGTTCTGCAGGGGATCGTGACCGGGATCGGTTTCATCGGCGCGGGCGCGATCCTGAAACAAAACGGAAACGTGAAAGGCAGCGCGACGGCCGCAAGCATCTGGAATGTTGGAGCGATCGGCGCGGCGGTCGCGCTCGGCCGCTACGAGATCGCGGTCCTGCTCTCGCTCGCGGATTACCTAATCCTCCGCTACCTGAGCCGGCTCAAACATGAGGATTAAAGGCAATCTGGTTTTGCTGCTCGGGTGGCTCGTTGGCAGCAACGCGTGGGCGGCAGACTCTGTCGCGGTCGCGCAACAAGCGCGTGAATGGCGGCAGCAACACGAGACCGAAATT
>JBKJNW010000056.1:0-8360 GCA_046593335.1 Chthoniobacterales bacterium
GCCTGACCACGCTCCCGCTCGACGTCCACCTTATGATCGAGCGGGCCGACCATTACGTGCCGCGCTTTCTCGAGGCGGGCGCGAACTCGATCACCGTCCACGTCGAGCCAAACGCCAATCACGATGTCGCCCGGACGCTCCGCCTCATCCGGGCAGGCGGCTGCCGCGTCGGCCTAACGTTGAATCCTGCCATGCCTTTCCGGGCTGTCGAACCGCATTTGCCTAACGTCGACCTGCTTCTCGTGATGACGGTCCATCCCGGTTTTGGCGGCCAGGCCTTTCAGGACGAGATGCTGGAAAAAGTGCGGCGCGCGCGGACGTTGCGCGGTTCGTTAGGGCTGGATTATGACATCGAAGTCGACGGCGGGATCACGCCCGAAACCGCGCCCGCGGCGATCGAGGCCGGCGCCCACGTCCTCGTCGCCGGCACCTCCATTTTTAAGAGCGCCGATTACGCCGCCGCGATCCGCAGCCTGCGCGGCGGCTAAGGGCCGTTGCCCCGGTGCAGTCTTTTTCCCATGCACGAACTCGTTCGCGACATCACGTTCAGTATTGCCGCCGCCTGGCTCCTCGGGCTGGTCGCGCAACAATTCCGCCAGCCCATTCTGCTCGCCTATCTCATCGCGGGCTTTGCTCTCGGCCCAGCCGGCTCGGGGCTGATCGCCTCGGCCGACAGTATCTCCGCCATTGCTGAGCTCGGGCTCATTTTTCTCCTCTTCATGATCGGGCTGGAGATCGACCTGAAAAAAATCGCGAGCGCGGGTCGCTCCATCACCCTGACCGCGCTCGTGCAGATCTGCGCCGGGGCGGTGCTCGGCGTTTTCTTTTTTCGGCTTTGCGGTTTTGGCCTGGGCGGGGGCGAATGGGACGCGCTCTATCTCGGCGTGGCCGGCGCGCTCAGCAGCACCGTCATCATCGTCAAAGTGCTCTACGAAAAACAGGAACTCGATACTCTGACCGGCCGGATCACCCTCGGCGTGCTCGTTCTGCAGGATCTGGCGGCGATTCTTTTTCTAGCGGTCCAGCCAAACCTGGAAAATCTCGCTCCCAGCATTTTGCTCCTCTCGCTCGTGCGCGTCGTCCTTCTCGTCGCGGCGGCGTTAGTCGTTAGTCGTTATGTCCTGCCGGCGATTTTCCGGCACGTCGCGCGTTCGCCCGAGCTCGTCCAGGTCGGCGCGCTGGCCTGGTGCTTTCTCGTCGGCGAACTCGGGGAACGCCTGCATCTCTCGCGCGAGATGGGCGCGCTCATCGCCGGCGTCGCGCTTTCCACTTTTCCCTACGCGCTCGATGTCACGGCCAAGGTGACGAGCTTGCGGGATTTCTTCCTGACGCTTTTTTTCGTCGGCCTTGGCATGCAGATCCCTTTCCCTTCGCCCATGCTGATCGGCTGGGCGCTTGTCTTCGCCGCCTTCGTCATGGTCAGCCGCTTCGCCTTCACCTTCGCCCCGCTCTATCTCATGCGGCAGGGTTTGCGGACCAGCATCATTCCGGCGATCAACCTCGGGCAGGTGAGCGAATTCTCGCTCGTCATCCTCGCGCTTGGCACGCAGACCCGGCATCTCGCGCATCCGGCTACGACCGGGATGGTGGCGCTCGCCTTTACCCTCCTCGCCGCGGTCTCGACTTTCGGCATGTCGAAATCGGACAGCCTCGCGCGCAGCCTTATCCCGTGGTTGAAAAAACGCGGGCTGCGTGACCTCGATCAAGTCTCCGACGACGCCCACGCCGAAGGCGCGCACGGCCACGGCCAGGCGCGGATTATTTTCCTCGGCTTCTTTCGCACCGCCAGTTCCCTCCTTGAGGAAATGCAGCGACACGCTCCGGACCTTATCGGCCACACCGCGGTCGTCGATTTCAGCCCGGTGGCGCGGGAAGGACTGCTCGAACGCAAGGTGCGGGTGATTTACGGCGACATCAGCCAGCGCGACACTTTGCTCCACGCCAATATCGAGAAGGCCGAAGTCCTCATCTGCACCATTCCGGATTCGATCCTGAAAGGCACGACCAACGAACGGCTCGTTCGAATGTTGCGCGGTCTGAATCCAAAAGCGCAGATCATCGCGACTGCTGAGGTTCTCGACCAGGCCGATATCCTCCTCGCGGCGGGCGCCAACTACGTTTCCTTCACGCGTTTGCACGAAGCCACGGATCTCCTCGAGGCAGTGCGGGCAGCGACGGAGGGATTGTTAGGCGAAAAACGCGGCGCGGTAGAGCGCACCTTGCGCGGCCGGGCGGAAGTGCTGGCGTGATTCTGCGAAAGACGCGAAATTCGCTGCGCCATGAAGAACGAAAAGGACAAGGTCGACCCGAGCGCGGTTGAGGATCACGACGGCATTCTCACGATTCGCGGCGGCGGCGCGCAACGCGACTGGAACGGCATTCACTACAAGCAAGGGATGTCGGCCAAGAACGTCGGCACGACCAAACTCTCGGCCAACATTGCGACCATCCCGCCGGGCGGCGTGGCTTACGCCCACATTCACGTCGGGTTCGAGCTCATCCTTTACATCCTGGAAGGCAAGGTCCGGCACGAGTTTGGCGATGGCCTAACGAAAACGATCGAGAACGCAGCGGGCGACTTTATCTACATCAAGCCCGGTGTACCGCACGAAGTCTTCAACATGAGCGCGACCGAACCAGTCGTCGCTTTCGTTGCCCGCTCCTCCGCGGAAGAGTGGGACAACATCGTCCCCTACGATCGCGCCGCAGGCCGCTGAGGCCGGAGCTCCGCCGGATTATTTGGCGGCCGCCGGCTCGGCGAAGCCGGTCGTCTCGGCCATGACTTCGTCGGTCTGGGTCACCCGCACGACTTCTTCGATCGTCGTTTTGCCTTCCAGGACCCGCCGCCAGCCGTCTTGCCGCAGCGTCAGCATGCCCTGGGCAATGGCGGTCTGCTTTAGTTCGCCGCCGTCGCGCTTTTGCATGATGAGACGCTTGAGCGGTTCGGTCACAACGCAGATTTCGTAAATCGCGAGCCGTCCCTGGTAGCCGGTCTGGCGACAATTTTCGCAGCCCGAACCGCGCCGAAAAGTAACTCCGTGCTCGAGCGGGAAATTGATCTCCTCCAGATACTCTTTCGGATATTCCACTTTCTCCACGCAATCGGGGCACACGGTGCGGACGAGTCGCTGAGCAAGAAAGGCTTTCACGACGGAAGCGAGGAGGAAAGGCTCGACGTCCATGTCGAGCAAACGGGTGATGCCGCCGACGGCGTCGTTCGTGTGCAGAGTGCTGAAAACAAGGTGGCCGGTCATGGCCGCGCGGATCGAGATGTCCGCGGTCTCTACATCGCGAATTTCCCCGACCATCACGACATTCGGATCCTGCCGCAGAATGTGGCGGAGGCCTTTGGCAAAGGTGAGATCGATCTCCGGTTTGACGTCGATCTGCGAGACGCCGGGAAGGCGATACTCGACCGGCTCTTCGATCGTGATGATGCGACGCTGGACGGAATTGATGCTGCTGAGAAAACAATAAAGTGAAGTCGATTTGCCCGAGCCGGTCGGGCCGGTGACGAGGACGATTCCGTTAGGCTGCGCGAGCAGCGCCTTCATGATGCGCGTCTGCTCCGGGCTGAGGTCGAGCCGTTCGAAACCGAAAGCTTTTTGTTGATCGCGTGCGAGGAGACGCAGGCTGATCGATTCGCCGTTGACTGTCGGGATGGTGGAAACGCGGACGTCGATTGTTTGCTCGGCCGATTGCAGGTTGATGCGGCCGTCCTGCGGCAGGCGGCGCTCCGCGATGTCCATGTGCGCCATAACTTTCAGGCGCGAGATGATGGCCGATTGCAGGAGACGCAACTGCGGCGGGACCGCGACTTCGTGCAGGATGCCATCGATCCGGTAACGAATGCGGAGATCGTTCTCGAGCGGCTCGACGTGAATGTCGGTCGCGCGCTCGTGGATCGCCTCGCGGATAATCTGGTTGACGAACTTTACGACTGAGGCTTCGGGATCGTCGGCGTTGAGATCGGTGCTGGTCTCGATGTCCTGGAGCGCTTCGAAGGAGCGGTTGGTCTTGAGGATTTCGTCGAAGGTTTCCGCGCCGACGCCGTAGAGCGTTTTCATGGCGCGGAGAATCTGCGCGCGCGGGACGAGGACCCACTCCGCCGGCTTGTCGAGGAGCTGCGAAGCGAGCTGGCGGCCGGTCGAGTTGAACAAATCGTAAGTCGCGAGGACGACGGCGTTGTCCTTGATCTCGATCGGCAAGATGTGGTGCTGGAAAACGAAACGGCTCGGCAAGACGAGCAGCGTCCCGCGCTCGATGCTTTTGGCATCGATCGAAACAACGGGCACGCTGAAGAATTCGCCGATCGCCTTGAGGAAAAGCTGTTCGTCGACTTTCCCAGAGTTGAGGACATCGGCCGTCCAGGAGCCGCCGTTGAGATTGGCGGCCAGAGCGCTGGCTTCGTCGCGCGATGGGACGCCGCTGGCGAGCAGAATGTCGACGAGCGATTTACTGAGGGCCGGACTCATCCTGGAATCTACGGCAAATAGAGCCCGCGGCGAACGCCCAAGGTGAGGGTGCCGGTAACGCGCTGAGAATGATTCTTCTGCATGCGCGCGATCGCGACGCTGACTTCTGCGGAAAATACACCGTCGATCGGACCGCAATAGTAGCCATTTCGGTACAAGGACGTCTGCAGGGCGCCGACATAGGCTGGGTCGGCCACCAGGCTCGCGCCCGGCATCAGGTTGTAGGCGTAACGCGTCGGGCAGCGCGGAGCGAGATCGGTGCGGTTTACATTCGGACTCTGATGCAAAATGCCGAAGTCATCGCGCTGGGCCAGCGGATCGGTGTAGAACGAAAACGAATCCGCCTTGGCGCAGATCGGCAGCAGGCAGGATGACAACAGGAGCAGAATCAAGAAACGGCGCATAAGCGAAGACCGGTTTATTTTACCATCGGCAGATCGGGCGGAGGCAAGGCTTTGCCGTCAAGCTCCGGCGGACAATCGGGGCAATCATCTTGTTCCAACTCGGCGCCGAAATGCGTTTTCCCCTCCTGCTTTTCACGCAGACGATACATGTCCAGTTTCGTCAGGGTGACTTCCGGCCGCATCAGGACGATCAGCTCGTTGCGCTCTTTCGTCTTCGTCGTGTTGCTGAAGAGCGCGCCGATAACCGGCAGGCGATCGAGAATCGGGAAACCAGTCCGCCCGCGATCGTTCCGGTCCATGATCAGGCCGCCGAGGACAACGGTCGATCGGTTAGGCGCGGAAACCGTCGTCTTAATATAGCGGGTCGCGATGTTCGGGACTTGGTTGTTATTCACCTGGGTGAATCCCGCTACGCTGTCGACCTTTTGTAAAATATCGAGTGACACTTCATTCTCGGAATTGATCAGCGGCACGACCTCGAGTTGAAGCGCGACTTTCTTGAACTCAATGTTCGATTGCTGGGAGATTCCAGTGCCGATCAGGCCCGTGCCGGTCGGTGCGCTCAGGGTGCTGATCGGGACGGGGATTTCCGTGCCGGAAGCGATGATCGCCTTCTTGTTGTTGCTCGTGAAAACGGTGGGGCGCGAGATGGTGCGGAATCGGCCGGTAGAATCAAGTGCCTTCACAATCGCAGCGAGGGTGTTCCCCGCTGCGACGTAAGCGGTCGCTCCGCTGGTTGCGCCCAGGGCATCGCTGAAGGCCGGAAAGGTGATCAGGCTCGCCGGATCGATGATTGACGCGCCGGTATTTCTCAAACCGCCGCCGACTCCGACATCGGGACTCTGCGCGATGTTGTTCTTTTTGAACTGGAGCAAATAATCGATCCCGAACTCTTCATTATTATTAAGGCGGAGTTCGCCGATGACCGTGCTGAGCGCGACCTGGGGCGCCTTTACATCCATCTCGTCCAGAATCTTTGAGACCTTTGACACCACTTCGCGGGTCCCGAGGACAATGATGCTGTTGGCGCGCGCGTCGGCGATCAGTTTGGTATTGCCGACCGTGACTGACTGTGGCGTGGTGTCGGTCGGTTCGGTCGAGAGCTGCTCGCTCACCTGGAGGGTACTGTCGCTTCCGGTGCCGGTGTTACTCGTGCTGTTGGGAGACTGATTGTTAGGGGTATTCTGGTTCCGCTGCTGATTGCGCTGGTTTGGATTAAGGTTTTGCGCGCCGCCTTGCTGATTCTGGTCGCCCGGCTCGGTCAGCGCATTGACCAGCACCTGCAAGACGTCAGCCGCCGCGATGTATTTCAACGGACGCACGACCGGTTTTCCAAACTCCACGTTGGCATCAAACTCGGCGATGAGCTTTTCGATAAACGGGAGATTGACCGGCCTGGTGATGACGTGAATCCGGTTCGTCCGGACGTCCGCTTCGAGCTTGATCTTGCCGACAATGAGCGAGTCCTCGGAGAGGACCGCCCCGCTCTCGTCCTCGGCCGCTTGCTGTTGCTGCGGGTTGGCCGGCGGGATGACACCGCGGACGCGCCGCGCGACCGGCTGGCCGGCCTGGTCGCCCTTGTCGAAAATCTCCTTTAACATGTCGACCACCTTTTGCGCGTCGGCGCGCTCGAGCTTGATGAAAATGCTCGTCACTTCCGCAGGGGCGACATCGATCTGCTCCACCATCGTGACCAGCTTGCGCAAAACGTCGGCGCTTTGCGTGACGAGGAGGCTGGAGGATTTCGGCAAGGCCAGAATCGGCGCCTGGCCGCCGATGCCGGCAAGGTATTGCGAGAGGACCTGCTGCAGTTCCGTGGTGTCGGCGTAATTGAGGCGGAAGAGATAACTCACCACCATCGCGCCCTGGGGCAAATCGGCCGGATCGGAAATGATCGGGACGGCGGCGGCGCGCGGATTTTTGTTTACCCCGATGACCTCGACGATGTCGCCCCCCGCCGGAACGAGGGAAAAACCGTTCAAGGCCAGGTTCATCTCGATGATGGTGATGGCTTCCTCGCGCGGGATCGGTTTGGCGATAAAGATGTTCACCTTGCCCTGGACGTTGTTGTCCATAACGAGCTTTTTCCCGGTCAGGTTTTCGTAGAGATGCAGGACGTCGAGCACGTCACTGTTGGGGTATTGCATCGTCACCATGTCGGACGGCTGTTGATTTACGCCAGGCCGGCCGGGCTGGGTGACAGAGCGAGGCGGGACGAATGGCGTCGGCCGGGGTGTCTGGGCGGTGGCCGCCAAAGTGAAAAGGAGCAAGGGAACCAGGCAGCAAAAGAAGCGGCGGAGCACGCGCTTATGTAATTGTTTGGCAAGCAGAGGTCAAGATCAGAGCAAGGGGAGCAGGCTCGACGCGCCGCCTCCGAGCGGGAATGATCGGGCCATGCGCCAGATCCGATTCTTCCTTCTCGTCTTCTCGTTAGGCATGATCGCGCCCGCTTTGACTGGGGCCGGAGCGGATTCGTCGGGCGCGATTCGCGACCTCCTCTCCCAGCAGGAGACCGCCTGGAATGAAGGCAAGATCGACGCCTTTATGGCCGGCTACGCTCGCACGCCCGAGACGAAATTCGTTTCCGGCGACGAGGTCACCCTGGGCTGGCAGACGGTGCGCGATCGTTACGCCAGAAAATACGACAGCCGGGAAAAGATGGGGCACCTGACTTTCTCTAGCCTAACGATCATGCCCCTCTGCGAAGATGCGGCTCTGGTCCTGGGGAGCTGGCGGCTGGAACGGAAGGATGATCAACCGCACGGGAAATTCACCCTCCTCTTCCGCAAGCTGCCGGAGGGCTGGCGGATCGTGCTCGACCACACATCCTGAGCCGCGCCGGGGAAAATTTAACCGGAGAGAGCGCAGAGATTGGGAATTCTCTCTCGTCTCTGAGTCCTCTGAGGTTAATTATTCCGCGAGGCGTTCGAGCAATTTCGCGTGGATCCCGTCAAAGCCGCCGTTGCTGAAGATAGTGACAACGTCGTTAGTCTGAAGCAGGGGCAGGAGGCGATCGAGAATGGCGGCCGCGTCGCGTTCGTAGAATGCCATTCGGCCGGCGGCGGCGATGGCCGCCACGACCGCTTCCGGATCGAGCCGCTCGCCCGCCGGGATTTGGTCGAGGGCCGCGATTTGCGCGATGAAAACGCCGTCCGCCAGTTGCAGCGCTGCCGGCAGTTGCTGCTGAAAAACCGCCCGGCGCGTCGTGTTCGAGCGGGGCTCGAAGATGGCCCAAAGCCGGTGCCCTGGATAACGATGGCGGAGCGCGCCTAACGTTTCCCGAATCGCCGTCGGGTGATGACCGAAGTCGTCCAGAACCGTCACCCCGCGGACGGTGCCGCGCACTTCCTGGCGGCGCGCGATCCCTTCGAAACTGGTGAGGGCGGTCTGGATGACCTCCGGGGCGAGGCCATAAAAACGCGCCGCCACCGCCGCCATCGCGGCGTTGCGGACATTAAATTCGCCGATGAGCGGTGAATCA
>JBKJNW010000007.1:0-26036 GCA_046593335.1 Chthoniobacterales bacterium
GCCGGCCTTTGCGCGATGGCGATCAGCTATCGCTTCTACAGCAAATGGCTCGCGGCCAAAGTGCTCGTCCTGAATGATGAACGCGCCACCCCCGCCCTGGTGGTCGACGATGGCAGAGACTTCGTCCCGACTAATCGCTGGATGGCTTTCGGGCATCACTTTGCCGCCATCGCCGGTCCCGGCCCGCTCGTCGGCCCGGTTCTGGCCGCGCAATTCGGCTACCTCCCGGGGATGCTCTGGATTTTGATCGGAGCCACGTTAGGCGGCGGTGTGCACGACATGATCGTCCTTTTCGCTTCGGTCCGGCGTCGCGGGAAAACACTCGGCCAGATGGTCAAAGAAGAAATCGGCACGGCGGTCGGGACGCTCGCGCTCATCAGCGTCCTCGCCATCATGATCATCCTGCTTGCCGTTCTCGCGCTCGTCGTGGTGCAGGCGCTGGCCAAAAGTCCGTGGGGCGTTTTCACGATCGCGATGACGATTCCGATCGCGGTCATCATGGGAATCGGATTGCGCAGCGGCCGGGTCGGGGTCGGCTGGGTGACGATTTTCGGATTGTTAGGCCTGCTCTTCTCCGTCTGGGGCGGGCAGTTTCTCCCGCAATACCCGGCGATCGAGCACTGGTTTCGGTTTGATCAAAAATCGCTCGCCTGGGCGCTGATGTTTTATGGTTTCGCCGCTTCCGCCTTGCCCGTCTGGCTCCTCCTCACGCCGCGCGATTACCTGAGCACTTTCCTCAAACTCGGCACGGTCGCAGCGCTGGCGGTGGCGGTGATCGTGATTCATCCGACGCTGCAAATGCCGGCCCTGACGCGCTTCATCGACGGAAGCGGCCTCGTCTTCGCCGGACCGGTCTTTCCATTTGTTTGCATCACGATCGCTTGCGGCGCGGTCTCCGGTTTTCACTCGCTCATCGCATCCGGCACGACGCCGAAAATGATCGAGAGCGAGACGCGCATCCGCGACATCGGCTATGGCGCGATGGTGGTCGAGATGATGGTCGCGCTCATGGCCCTGGTGGCCGCGTCCGTCCTGCCGCCGGGGCAATATTTTGCGATCAACGCCAAGGGCTCGCCGAGCGAAGTGGTCGCGACAGTCTCGGAAGCTGGCTTTCCCGTGACCGAGCCGGAGATGAAACAACTCGCGACCGAGCTGGGCGAGAGCACGATGTTCGGCCGCGCCGGGGGCGCGCCTACTTTTGCGGTCGGGATGGCGCACATGTTCTCGCGCATCACGGCCAACCCGACCGCGCTCGCGCTTTGGTATCACTTCGCGATTATGTTCGAGGCGCTCTTTATTCTCACCACGCTCGATGCGGGCACGCGGGTGGGGCGGTTTCTCCTCCAGGACTTGTTAGGCCAGGCTTGGGCTCCGCTCGGGAATACCCGTTCCTGGAGCGCGAATATTCTGGCCAGCGCGCTCCTTGTCGCGGCCTGGGGCTGGTTCCTTTATCAGGGCGTGATCGATCCGTTAGGCGGAATCAACAGCCTCTGGCCGCTCTTCGGTCTGGCCAACCAACTTCTCTCCGTCATCGCACTCTGTCTTGGCACCACCCTTCTGATCAAGATGGGCAAGGTCCGTTACCTCTGGGTGACGCTGGTCCCGCTCGTTTTCATGATCGTGGTCACTTTTTCCGCCGGTTACCTGAAGATTTTTTCGCCCGATCCGCGGATCGGTTTCCTGAGTGGGGCGGACAAGTTGGAAAAGGGGATGGTGGCGACGGCGATCAACGTCGATCTCGCGCGCCAGGCGCTGATCTGGCGGATCGATGCGCTCGTCGCGCTCGCTTTTCTCGCGCTCGTCTTTGCCATCGTGACCGGCTGCGCCTGGCAATGGTGGCGCCTCCTGCGCGGATCAAAACCGGTCGTGTTGCATGAAAGCGAATTTGTCTCGCTCACGCAGCTGCAGACAGGGGGTCGTTAGGCACAATGCGCAAAAAGGAAATGCTCGCAGTAGTGGAAGCGCTGACGACGCAGCCCACCGCTCCTTTTCATGAGGATGCGGTCCGAGAGGAAATCGAAACGCAGCTGCGGAAAATGCGGCACGTAAAATTCCAGCGGGACGCCTTTGGAAATGTCGTCGCTTATTATAAACGGGGACGGAAACGGGCGGCAGAGTGGGGCCTGGCCGCGCACATGGACCATCCCGGTTGGGTCCGGGCAGAGGAGGGCGAAATGGAATTTCTCGGTTCGGTCGCGCCGCGTTTCCGGAGCGATCCGAAAAAGAAATCGTTTGGCGATTTCGAGATGTGGGACCTGCCGCCATTCCAAGTGCGCGATGGACACATCCATTCCCGTGCCTGCGACGACCTGATCGGCTGCGCGGAAATCCTTTGTGTCTTTCGCGAGTTGGAGGAACGGGGAGCGAATGTTTGTTGCGCCGGGCTTTTCACCCGGGCGGAGGAAGTCGGTTTCGTGGGCGCCATCCAGCTGGCAAAAGCGAAAATCCTGCCGCCCAGCCTAACGATCCTATCGCTCGAAACCAGCACGCCGCGCGGGACGGCCGAGATTGGCCGCGGGCCGATCGTACGGGTAGGGGACAAGGCCTCCAGTTTCGACGGCCCCGCGACTGCGCGTCTGCTGGCGGCCGCGGCGGCGGAAAAAATACCGGTTCAGCGTTGTCTGCTCGATGGCGGCACCTGTGAAGCGACCGCCTATCAGCTTTACGGCTACACCTGTGCGGCGGCGAGCCTGGCCCTGGGGAATTATCACAACGTCACGCCGGAGGGGACGATCGCGGCGGAGTTTGTCGCGGTAGACGACTTCGTTGGGATGGTCCGGCTTTGCCTGGCGGTGATCTTGGGCGGCCGCGCCACGCGCGATCCGCAAAAAGTTTTACGCCAGAAACTGGAGGAAAATGTCCGCGGCTACCGCCGGTTTTATCGCCTTTGAAACGCAGCCCTACTTGCGGCGCAGGGGCACGATGATCTCTTCGCCCTGGTAGAGAAGGACAACCTGGCCATCTTCGATCGAGCGAAGGGTGACCTGGTAGATCTGGTTGCCGAATTGCAGGCCAAACTGCTGCCCTTCCTGCATGATCTTGCCATTAAGAATGGCGAAGTGGGTCCCGGTACCCATCATCACTGATGTGAGCGAGAAGGAAGAAGGCGCGAGGTTTGCTCCGGCGTTGGAAGACGAGCTTTTCGGGCCGGGCTTTTTCCAGCCGATGGGCCAGAAGGGGTCGCGCGCGTCGGCCGCGTCGAAGGTCGATTTGTGCTTCACCTCCACGGTGGGGACCGAATTTTCGGCCCGGGCCGCGCCAAGAAACAAGAGGCTCGTTAGGCAAATGGCGGGAAAGAGCTTTTTCATTTCTTAAAGAGCGCGGTCTGCGCCATCAGGCTGACTTGTTGGAACTGCGGTTCTTCCGGCACGGCATGAATCACGAGGTGAGTGATGGCGAGGAGAGGCTCGGTGTTTTCGAGTTGGGCGACGGCTTTTCCGAGGGAATCGTAGCCGCTCTGGGGCAGTTCGATGGCCCAGTTGTCCTTGATCCAGTCGGCCAGTTCCGGTTGTTTGAAATCGGCGCTGGATTCGAGACGCGCGGTCACTTTGTCGATCCCCTGATCACTAAAGAAAGCGCGCATCTTGGGCGGAAACCAGGCGATCGGCGCGCCCGGGGCGGTGGTTGCCTGGAGGGCCTCGTAACGGCCGGTCGCTTCCTTGGCCTGCATCTCGAGGTTGGCGGTCTTTTTCATCTCCGTCTTGGAAGAGGCTGTTTTCGCCTGAACATCCGCGATCGACGTGGTCATCGAGTTGCGGCTCCTGTCGAGCGGCCCGAGGAAGAAGGTGAAATAGCAATAGATCAGCCCGATAAAGCCGAGCAGGCTCAGGATGATCTTTTGGATCTGATCTTTGTTCAGTTTTTTCAGCGTCATTTCGTTTTTGCGATGGCTTGGGCGGCCTCGTCTTTCGTGGTCCCGTCGCCCGGTTTCGGATCAAGGGTGACATTGAGGACGAAGCGCGCGCTCGGCGTTGGCACTCCGCTCAGATTCACCAGCGTGTCGAGATCTTCGAGGTTGCGGAAGGTGACCTTGACCTCGTGGTAATTTTTCTCGAGCTGCTCGGTTAGGAGCTGCCGGAAATCCTCGGCCGCGCCGCGCGGTTCACGGGCGGCGGCCAGGCCTTCAAGGGTGACTGCGATCGAGCCGTCGCCTTCGACCACGTTTCCATCCAGGCCGGTGATTTGGAGATTAGGGGCCACGCAATGTGCGACCTGGGAGAGAAAGGGCGCCCAGTAGAAGCGCTGATCGATCAGGCTGTCGAGCACCTTGGTGCTGTCGATGATCTGGCGCAGCTCGGCGGCGCGCTTTTGCGCGGCAGTCACTTTGGGCTCGACCTTTTGCCACTCGCTTTGGGCGGCGTTGAGCTGGCTGCGGATCTGGATCGTCTGGTAGGCGTTCCAGCCGTAGTAGAGGAAGAGGAGGACGCCGAAGCTGCTCAGGGCGATGATGCCGAGCTTGAGCGGATCGCGCTTGCGCTGCCTTTCTTCGCTGATTTCCTCGTGGAGAAGATTAAGTTGGAGAGCCATCGTTAGGCGGACTTGAGGTAGGAGATGGCTGCGCCGCACGCGACATTGAGGGAGACAAATTCGCTCGAGAGGGCCTGGCGCTTGGCCGGGGGCAAGGCCACTTCGCAGGTTTCGAGCGGGTCCCAAATTTCGCAGGGCAGACCCAGTTCATCGCTGAGGATTTGCAAAATCATTTCCGTCCGGGCCATGCCGCCGGAAACAAAGATGCGGTGAATGCTTTCTTCGCACTGGCCTTCGAAGAATCCGATCGAGTTGCGCACTTCGGTGGCGAGGGTGAGGAGGGTGCCGCGGCAGGCTTCCGCCATCCCGGCGTCGCCTTGCTGCATCAGGACGCGGGCTGATTCCGCGTTGACCGCGCCATCGGCCGTGAGCGCTTCGCTGAATTGTTTGCCGCCGTATTCGACGCTTCGGACGAGCATGAGCTCGGTTTTGTTCCCGATCAGGACGGTGCTTTGTTCGTGTCCCATGTCGAGGAGAAGGAAAGCTTCATTGGCGAAGACTTCGGGGTAGGCGAACTCGAAGGCGTTGAAAGAGCAGATGGGCGCGAGCTGAAGGACGTTCGCCGCCATCTTCGTCTTGCTCATCGCGTCGGAGATTTGTTTGACCGCCGGGCGCAACATTCCCCCGACGAGATAGCGGGTCTTGCCGCTGCCGCCGCTTTCGATGGGGGCGCCATTCGATGCGACCCCGGCGAGCGCGGGCGCTGAGACCGCGGCGCAATCGAGAACGAAATCTCTGCATTCCTGGTTCAGAACGGCGAGGCCGTTGAGCCGGAGGGCGCTGCGGAGCAATTCCACCGGCGTCGTCGGCTGCTCGATGATGCGCAGGAGCGCGCTCGAATCGGAGGCGGCGACCGCGCAACTCTTGGCGCTGCCGCCCATTTCCTTGAGCAGGAGCTTTATTTGCTGCGCGAGGTCGTCGGCCGTGGCGATCGTGTCCGGCACGGGGTGCGAGGCGTAGTTCGTCAGGACGTAGCGCTGATCGCCTTTCCTTTGCAGGAGTACGCTTTTGAAAACGTTCTTGCCGAGATCGATGCCGATAACTGAATTGGAGGACTTGGCCATGGTCTTGCGCTTCATAAAGCGAAAACCGTGCCGAGAGAGGCGGGCTTCTTTGAAATTTCTCGGTCGCGTCGCTCTTTAGGCAGCCACGGAGGGCCGATAGCCGAAAAAGCCGCGCGCTTTGATCATCTCCGAGACTTCCGGCGGGACCAGTCTCTCCCACGAGGGATCGCCCGTCCGCATCTTAGCCAGGACTTCGGGTGGGAAAATCTTCAGGTATTCGCGATCGAACTGGGTGATCTCCTGGATGAACCCATTCTCGATCAGGTATTGATAGAGATGATGCAGGTTAGGCGCGACCTCGAGCTGGGTGGCGGTTTGCAGCTCGCCGGTCTTTTCGTTTTCTGTCGGATAAACGAAAAGCTTGAGACCGCTCTTAAACATCCGGCCGAGCGCTTCGAGGATGCCGCCTTCGAGATTGAGATAATATTTTTCGTCAAAAATCTCGTGCAGGCTGGGCACGCCCATGACGAGCGCGACCATGCGGTTGGTGTAACGAGAAAGGTAGCTCGCCAGCCGGTAATACTCGCCGAACTTCGAAATCAGCACGGTCCGTCCTAACGACCCCAGGACATCGACCCGGGCGAGGAAATCGGCGTGGTTGAGCTGGCCTTCGGAGAGCAGGTTTTCCAGCGTCATCTCCATCAGGACGACGAGATCTTCCTCCTGCGCGTCCGGCTGCTGGAGGAACAAATGGTGCGCGCCTTCCAGCATGTCGTTCGTCGCGTAGGTCACCGGCCGAAAGCTGCCGCGTTCGACGATGATCGCTTTCTTGTGCAGAATTTCCGCCGGTTGCACGGTCTCGCCGTCGGCCATGAACATGACCGCGTCGGTCAGGCCCTGGCTCACCAGTTGCAGGCTCATGAGGCGGTTGTCGACCTCGGCGTAAGCTGGCCCGGAAAACTTGATCATGTCTACCTGGATCCGCTCCGGCGGCAGATTCTCGTGCAGGGAAGAGATCAACTTCTCCGCCTGGTGATAATAGAACGCGCCGTAGATCAGGTTGACCCCGATGATCCCGAGCGCTTCCTGCTGGTCGACGTTGGCTTCGTCGAGCATGCGCACGTGAATAATGATCTCGCTCGGCTCGCCTCGGGTCGTCGATTGGAACCGCATCCCGAGCCAGCCGTGGGCTTCGTTACGTTGCTTGAAACTGCGCGCCGCCACCGTGTCGGCAAAAACGAAAAAGGTGCGCTCGTCACCGATCTTTTGATCGAGCCGCTCGATCAGGAGACGATATTCGTGATCAAGCATCGTCTGGAGACGGGTCCGGCTGACGTAGCGATCGGTCGCGCCGTAAATCGCGTCGCTGAATTGCATGTCGTAGGCCGACATTGTCTTCGCGATCGTGCCGGAAGCGCCGCCGACCTGGAAAAATCGGCGCACCACCTCCTGCCCGGCGCCGATCTCGGCGAAGGTCCCGTAGCGTTTGCGATCGAGGTTGATCTGGAACGCCTTTTTGTTGGTTCCGACATCCATTTCCGCATTCATCGCCTCAAGATGAAAAGCTTTGCAGAATGATCAACCCGCTGCGCCGTTCTTAACCGGAAAAGCGTTCAGCCAGGCGCGGCGCAAACCGCAGGAGATCCTGGCGCAGTCGCAGGAGGGCGATGTCTTTCGCCTTTGCCTCGAGCATGACGTCGAGCTCCAGGCCGTCCAGATCGGCGCTTGGCGAATGGTCTCGTTCTTCCCGGTTTTGGCATTTTTCCGAGGGAAGTCGCGCCATTCCGTGCGCGGCGACGAGAAATGTAACTTCGGTCGAACCCCCGCCGGGGCAGTCTGGAAAAATCGCTCCACCGTAGGGCGCAGCTCCAGGTTCTCCGGATTATGACAACGAAAATGCTGGTGATCGAAAACCAGGAGTACGCCCGTTTCTTCGTGGATCTTCAGGACATCTGCCGCGCTGTAGCGTATGTCGTCATTTTCCAAAACCAATCGGCGCTGAATTTCCGGCGAGAGCCGGCGGTAAGTCGTCGCCCAGTCCGCCCGACCTCGCGCCAGATCGCCGTAAGATCCGCCGACATGTACGACCACGACCGCTTCCGACCCTAGCTCCATCCGGTCCAGCATTTCGGTTTGCGCCGCCAGATCGGCGACGCTCTTGCGCACCAGGTTGGGATCGGGGCTGTTCAAGACGATGAATTGCGACGGGTGAAAAGAAAGCCGCAGATTCAGCGCGCGGGCGCGGCGTCCGAGTGCGTGCAACTCGCCCGCGCACTCTTCGATCTGCCGATGAAATTGCGGCATTTCGGGATGCGTCACATAAGGCGCAAGGTCGGAAGAGATCCGGTACATCCGAATTTTTTTCGCCGCAAGATAATCGAAAATGCGTTCCAGATACTGGAGCGAGACGCGAAGGTGAGGGGATTGCTGCCAACGCCGGCTATCGTTGCTCTTCAAGTTCTCCGCGCCCAGGATCTTGACCGCGAAACCAAGTCGGAGCGGTGAGCAAGCGGCGGCGCTAGCTTTTTTTTCTGAGCGCGCCGGGCTTGTGCGCGGCGAGCGCGCCGGATTTTTTGCTTTGGACAAGGTATTCGGGATTCTTTTTTGAAGCCGCAACGGTGTGGGTCTTGATTTTGCGTTTCGAGGTCAGCTTCTTTTTTACCACCCCGGAAGTCTTGCCCTGCGAGGTTTGCCATTCGACCTCGTCGCCCGCTTTCAGCTTCTTGCTCATAGCAAACGATTCGTGCCCCGGCGGGCTTTGGACGCGCGGGCAGTATGGTTAAAGCCGCACTCGCTCCGCGCTTTGCGCAGGGATCCAGCCCCGTAGGTCGTTAGGCAGAGCGGCATAGGACCAGTCGCCGCGGGTGCTCAGGATCTTGATCGCGCTTCCTGGGGGCAGGACCAGGACTGTGCCCGAGCTCTCGGCGGTGGCGAGGCGGGCCTGGGTATTTCCCTTCGTCACAATTGCGAGATCAGCCCCGGTGCTCCCGGTCTCGAGCTGGTAAACGGCGGAGGCGGCGGCAACCGAGATTGCGCCTAACAACACCAGGGCAAAAATCCAGACCACCGCCCGACGCCGGGCAAAATAGAGCCCGCAAAAAATCGCGGCCGCGCCCCAAAACGCTGCCGCGGCCAGCCAGGAATATTGACTGCGGGTGAGGAAGCCAAGACGCGATTCCACCCAGCCCGGTGCCAGCTCGAGCGCGCGCGCCTTGTCGCGCACCAGCTGAAGGTTAGCCCGCGCTTCGGCGTGATTCGGATCGAGTGCGAGCGCGCGTTGGTAGTTGAGAATGGCCCGGCCGGAATCGCCCTTTCGGAAATAGGCGTTCCCCAGGTCGTAGAAGAGCGTCGGGTTCCATTGCCGGCTCGCGACCAGCACTTCGTAGCCCTTGATCGCGGCCGGGAAATGACCGGCCGCATAGTCGGCGTTGGCCTTGGCGAAAGTCGTCTCGGCGTTTCCGGGGGCGGCCGGGGCGGCGAACGAACTGCTCGTTAGGCCGAGCCAGACCGCGAAAATAAGGCAGAGCGCACGCATCTCAGTTTAGCCGGTTGATTAGATCCAGCACTTCACGACGGGTTTCGTCCGGGACCGTGCTCTTGCCATTTGGCCGGCCGCTGTAGCGCACTTCGTCGCTCTGCCGGAATAGCTCGCGCACCCGGTCGCGTTGTTCGTCGGGTAAATCAAAGGCCGCGACCGCGGTCTCCGCGTCGACCGTGTTCGGTTCGACCCGGCGCGCGAGCGCGGTCTTCAATTGCACCACGCGCAACGCCTCGGCGTAATATTGATCCGGCGGCTCTCCGGCCCGGCGTAACTTTCTCTCCAGTTCCGCGCTCTCGTTTACCCAGGCCGCGATCCGTTGCCCGGTGCGATTTTCCAGCCGGCGCCGGCGCATTTCCCAGCCGAAAAATCCAATCAAGCCCAGCAGCGGCACTGCCTGGGCGGCCCAGAAAACCGGTTGTTGAAAGATCGGGGCAAACGTCTGACCCCAACCTCCGTGATCAGTCAGTTGGTAAAGGATGTCGCTCCCCTGTGGCGCCGCAGTTGGGCGAGCGCTCGGTTGCGGCGGAGGCGAGCCCGCGCTTGCGATCGCGGGGGTGGCAGTCGGCCCGGCGCCGCCTTCGACCACGACCGGGAGCTTGTCGCTCTTCAGGGTCACATACTGTTCCTTCAGGGGATTGAAATAGGTGAAGACGAGCGGCGGCACGGCGGTTTTCCGTTCGTTAGGCGTAACCACCATCTCGAAGGTCTTCGTCCCGCTGATCCCGATCTCGTCGTCCGCCTTGAAACTCGACCCCGGCGGATAAGTGTGCCAGCCGCCGTCGCCTTCCAGGGTGGGTGCGGTCACGCGATCGAAATTGCCCCGGCCGGAGATGGTCGCAGTGACCGTAAGCGGATCGCCGACCTGCGCGTTTTTCGGTTTCACATCGCTCGTGAGGGAGAAATTGCCCACCGCGCCTGCGAAAGTGGAGGGGGCGTTGGGCGGGAGCGGCTTGACTTCGATTGTGGTCGTCTCGCTGGAAAATTTGACCTCTTTTTGTTCACCCACACCAGCAAAGGGATCGTTGAAGAAAGGATCGTTGAACGGGTCCTGCATCCCGAAGATATCGAAGGGCGAACGGGTCCGGCTGCCGCCGCGACGCGGCACTTGGATGATGGCTTTGGCATCCTGGGCCGCGATTTCGAGCTTCCCGCTCCGCACCGGAGTGATGGCAGTCTGGAGCGTGACCACCTCGTAGGAGCGGCCGTCGATCGATTCGAGCCTTTGCTCCGGGTTGGGCATGCGCTGCGAGGTAAAGCCCTGCCCGCTCAGGTTCGGCAGATCGATGAAACGATGCGGCACACGCGAGTTGATCCCGATGCGGATCTGGGCCGGGATGGTTTCCCCGACGTAAACGCTCGTCTTCGGGACGATCAGCTCGGCAAAGACAATTTTCTTTTCGTCGAGCGTATTGCTCCCACTCCCGCCGCCGCGGCGCGAGGTCGTCGTGCCGTCGTCGTTAGGCGAGACATGCAGGGTCAGGGCGGGAGTGCGCAGGGTGCCACTGCTGCTCGAGACGGCTTGGGGCGGAATGGTGAAGGTGCCGGCCTTTAAAGGGAGGATGGTGTAGCTGTAGGCGAAGCTGTAGGTGAAGCGAAAATTGCGGCCCTCGACCTGGGTCGACTGGCCGGTGTAACGGATATCGAGGCCGTCGACCGTGATCTCGTTAGGCGGAATGGCGTTGGCGTCGCCCGTGATCTTGATCTGCAACTGAACCGGGCGATCGACTTCCGTTTCCGAGCTGGTCAGGACCGCAGTCACGGTCGGGGCGTCGGCCCGCACCTGTGGAGCGCAGAAAA
Organism: Chthoniobacterales bacterium; assembly: GCA_046593335.1. Lineage (GTDB taxonomy): Bacteria > Verrucomicrobiota > Verrucomicrobiia > Chthoniobacterales > UBA10450 > Palsa-1392. Next base: position 10,870 of record JBKJNW010000007.1, read on the forward strand.
GAATCGAGAAGAGAAGCAGTGCGAACGCCAGCGCGGTCGGCCGACTACGAGCGAAGCCGGGGCTGGGTTGAGAAAAATTTCGAGGCTGCATCGTGTCGGCGTTACCAATCGTTATAGACAGGACGCACCGGCTTGTGTTCATCAAGCTGGACTTTCGCTTCCTCGTCCTTCATCGCCTGTAAGAGGAGCGCCGCCTGCTTCGGGCTCATCTCGCCTTCCTTCTCCGGCTCAGCCTCGGCGACCTCGGCCTGTTGCTGGTCTTTCGGTTTTTCTTCGCCCGCTCCTTTGACGTCTCCCGTCTTGGGTTTGTCCGGCGTGCCCGCGGGCGTCGGGCTCGGTTGCTCACCGTTCTCGCCGTTTGGCTCGCCCTCGCCCGGAGTGGGAGATGGCGTGCCGTCTTCGCCCGGCGAAGGAGTGGGCGAAGCGCCGGATTGATCGCCTTCGGCAGGCGACGGCGTCGGGGTGGGCGACTCGCCGGCGCCGTTCTCGCCCGGACTGGGGCTCGGGCTTTCACCCGGCGAAGGCTGCGGAGTGGGAGTCGGGGTAGGCGAGGGCGATTGCGGGCCGTTCTCTGATTTTTGGCCCTGGCCCGAACTATCGTTTTTGTCCGACTGCTGCTGTTGCTGATCTTTTTGCTGCTGCTGATTTTTGTTGTCCTTTTTCTGATCGTTCTTCTGATCTTTTTGCGGCGAGGGCGAGGGCGACGGTGAAGGGGAGGGAGAAGGTGTGGGCGTGGGAGAGGGTTTCTCTTCCTGTTTCTTCTTCAGCTCTTCGATTTTCTTTTTGACGAACTCGTAGTTGTCTTTTGCGTTCTTGTTTTGCGGCTCGGCTTTCAACGTCTCCTGGTAATGCTGCAGCGCGCCTTCCCAGTTAGTCAGCTTTTTCTCATCGCTCTTCTCCGCTTCGCCGCGCTGATAAAGGGTATTGCCGAGATTGTAGTTACTCTCGCTTTGCAGATGCGGATTTTTCGTCAGCAAGGCCTGGCTGAATGACTGCAGCGCCTTGTTGTAGTCCTTCATTTTGTAGGCCGCCGCCCCGGCGTCGAATTGGATCCGGTCGCCCTGCCGGCTGCCGGGGTTTTCCTCCAGCGTTTTTTGAAAATGCTCGTAGGCCTCGGGGAATTTCTGTTGCTGGTAAAGCTCCAGCCCGGCGGAAGCGGCACCCGCCTGCCTAACGAAGAACAATAAGATCACCGCCGCCGGGACGGCAGCGGACGAGACAGCGCCCGTCTTTCCAGCCTTGCGTTGCCGGTCGTTGATCAGGAGCGCGAGGGCGAAGAGAAAAATCGCCGCCGCCAGCGGCCACTCGTAACGCTCAATCGGCTTGCGCGAAAGACGGGCGTTGATATCGGCCACTTTCATTTTGCCGAGCCCATCGGTGACGAGCTGTTGCATCGTCCGCGGCCCGTTCTCGAGGTGAAGATAAAAACCATCCGCCGCCTGCGCGACCTCGCGCAGGCGCGTCTCATCGAGCTTCGATTTCACGACCTCGCCTTTGGCATCCTTCACGAAAGCGGTGCCGCCATTCTCGCTCTGGATCGGAATGAGCGAGCCGCCCGGCGTGCCGACACCGATGGTATAGATGCGCACGCCCGCTTCCGCCGCCGCCTTGGCCGTTTTCACCGCATCGCCGCTCAGTTCTTCGCCATCGGTGAAGATGATGAGCGCGCGGTTGCCGGTGGCGGCTTTCCCGAAGGTGCGGGTGGCGAGCGCGATTGCGTCGGAAATATTGGTCCCACCCTCAGGAATGATCTGGGTGTCGAGTTCGTTGATCGAATCGACCGCGGCGCTGTAGTCGATCGTGAGCGGTGCCTGGAGGAAGGCGCGCCCGGCAAACGCGATCAGCCCGACCCGGTCGCCCTGGAGATCGTTGATCAAATCCTGCGTCGCGAGTTTGACCCGCTCGAGGCGGTTGGGCTGGACGTCGTTTGAGAGCATGCTGCGCGAGACGTCGACCGCGAGGAGGAGGTCGAGTCCTTTGCGTTTCACTTCGTCATAGGCGTAGCCCCAGCGGGGCCGGGCCAGACTCGCGAGGACAAGTGCGAGGACGAGGAGGAGGAGGACGAATCGGAAAATGCGGCAGGGGCGATTGACCGTTCCGGCGAGCTGCGGGAGGAGGCGCGCGGCGACGAAGAGCTTCAATTTGTCCGCTCCGCGCTGCTCGGCCCGAGCAAAGAAAAACGCCAGCAGCGGAAGCGCGAGCAAACCCCAGAGCCAGATGGGTTGACCGAAACTCACGCCGCGGTTCCCTCCAAGGTGGGAGGGGCCTCTGAGCCCCGATCAGGGTTGACGTCGCGCCAGATCGGGGCACAAAGGCCCCTCCCACATTTGTTAGCTTCCAGCGAATTCCTCATGGCAGCTTCTTCCAAATCGTTTGCGACAGGAGCAACTCCGCCAACAGCAGTCCGGCGCCCGCCATCAGGCAGGCCGGAAAGAGATCGCGGTACTGCTGATATTTTTTTATCGAGACCGTCGACTTCTCCATCTTGTCGATGTCGGAATAAATATTCTCGAGCGAGTCGGTGTCGGTCGCGCGGAAGAATTGGCCGCCGGCGATTTTCGCGACTTCCTTCAGGGCTGCTTCATCGAAACGCACCCGCTGATTGCGATACATGACGTTGCCCGCGACGTCGGTCACGGGCCGGCCGTTGGCGGGATCGAAAACCGGGACGGGCGCAACGCCGTTGATCCCGGCGCCGATGGCAAAGAGATGAATGCCGAGCGCTTTGATCGCCTCGGCCGCGGTGTTGGGCGGGATCTTGCCGGCGTTGTTTTCGCCATCGGTCAGGAGGACGATGGCGCGGCTCTTCGATTGCTTGTCGTTCAGGCGATTGGCCGCCGAGGCCATGGCGGAACCGATCGCGGTCCCATCCTCGACCAGGCCGATCCGGACGCGCTCGAGATTTTGCAGGAGCCAGTCGTGATCGAGGGTAAGCGGACTCACGACGTAGGGGCGTCCGGCGAAAGCGATGATGCCGACCCGGTCGTTAGGCCGGGCTTCGATGAATTTTCTGGTGACTTCGCGGATGGCGTCGATCCGGGTCGCGGAATCGCCGCCGACCGTGAAATCCTTCGTCAGCATCGAGCCGGAAACATCGAGCACGACCATGATATCGATCCCGCTCGCCTCGACCTCGGTCAGGCTTTTCCCAAGCTGCGGCCGGGCCAGCGCGACGATCAAGGCGACGAGCGCGAGATAGAGCATTCCATGCATGATCCGCCCCGCGCGCGAAGTGCTGCGTTTGCCGAGCGCACGGAGGGTCGCGGTAGACGAGAAAACGAGGGCGGCCGCAGCGCCGCGCTGGCCGCGCAACCACATCAGGAGCGGCACCAGCAGCAGGAGCAAAAGCATCCAGGGATGGGCAAAGGAAAAACGCCAGGGCGAATCGGGCGAAAAAATCTCAGGCAGGTTCAAGCGCAGCTCCTTTCACGAAGCGGCCGGCCTCATTGAGCAGAAGGCGGCTGTCTTCCTGGGTCGCGTCGTAGCGGGCAAATTTGATCAGGTCACAGCGATTGAGGAAATCGCTCAGGAGCGTTTGTTCATCGGTGGAAAAGGGCGAGGTCGCGGCGAGGGCGTTGAGAAATTCAACCGAGGTTTGGCGCGTGACCGGCAACTGATATTGCTCGGTCACATAGCGGCGCAGGATGTCGGAGACGCGGATGCTGAATTGGTAGGGCGTGAGCTTGTCGATCTCGGTCTCGACCCGGGCCAGGAGATCGAGCGCGCGTTCCCGCGGGGTCTTGACCACGACCGGGCGATTGCGCCAGCGCTTGATCAACCAAATCGTTAGGCCAAGGAGGAGAAGAAAGCCGGCGACGGCGCAGAAAATCATCCAGGGCTGGAGGAGGAAATAATCCACCGGCCCGGTGATGTCGTGAAACTCCTGTGCGAGAAAAACAGCCATCGTGTTTGCCTAACGACGTGCCATGCGACGCTCGCGCTGTTTAAAAAAGGCGCGCAGAGCCGGGAGATAATCGTCATTCGTCCGGAGCGATATGGTGTCGATGTTGTTGCGCCGGAGGGTGTGGGTCGTCTCCGCCAGTTCGGCCCGCGCCGCCTCCGCGAAACGCGTCCGGACCCGGCGATCGCCGGTGTTGACCTCGATCTGCTCGCCGGTCTCGGCGTCTTCCAAAGTGATGAGCCCGATGTCGGGCAGCGTCTCTTCGCGTTCGTCGTCGATCCGGATGGCGACGAAATCGTGCCGCCGGCTGGTGATGGTGAGCGCGCGCGAAAAGTCGGCCGCCTGGAAATCGGAGATAAAGAAAACGACCGAGCGCCGAGTGACGACGTGGTTGAGGTAATCGAGCGCCAGGCTCGGGAGAGTGCCGCGGCCTTTTGGTTCGAAGAAAAGAATCTCGCGTATGGCGCGCAGAGTGTGCGAGCGCCCCTTCTTTGGCGGGATGAAAAGCTCGACCTGATCGGAAAAGAGGATGAGCCCGACCTTGTCGTTGTTCCGAATGGCGCTGAAGGCGAGGAGACAGGCGACTTCCGCCGCCAGTTCGCGTTTCGAGAGGGCGACGCTGCCGAAGTTTCCCGAAGCGCTGACGTCGACCACGAGCATGACGGTGAGCTCGCGTTCCTCGGTGAATTTTTTGACGAAAGCGTTGCCGAGCCGGGCAGTGACGTTCCAATCGATCGCGCGAATTTCGTCGCCCGGGTGGTATTCGCGGACGTCTTCGAAATTCATCCCGCGTCCCTTGAAGACGCTGTGGTAATCGCCCGCGAACGCGGATTGGACGAGACCCTTGGTCTTGATCTCGAGCGCGCGGATCTTTTTCAGAATTTCGGCCGGGGTCTGCCGCAATTCGCCTTCGCGAACGGTCGGAGGCTTACTTTTTTTCACGTTGATCATGGTACCGGCAGCCCGGCAAAGATCCGATCGATCACCGTTTCGCTCGTCACGCTTTCGGCCTCGGCTTCGTAGCTCACGATGATGCGATGGCGGAGGACATCGGCGCCGATGCTCTTGATGTCCTGCGGGGTGACGTAGCCGCGGCCGTTGAGGAAAGCATAAGCGCGAGCGGCGAGCGCGAGGTAAATCGTCGCCCGCGGCGAGGCGCCGTAGCGAATCAAGCCGTCCAGTTCCAGGCGATACGAAGCCGGCTCGCGCGTCGCCCAGACGACGTCTACGATGTAATCCTTCACCCGGTCGTCGATGTAAATCTGGTTCACCAGCTCGCGCGCTCGGATGATTTGGTCTGGCGTAACGACCGCATCGACATGCAAGTCGGGCGACGAAGTGGCCATGAGATCGAGGATGCGCCGCTCCTCCGCCTTGGCGGGATAGCCGACGTTTAGCTTGAGCATGAAACGATCGAGCTGCGCTTCCGGGAGCTGGTAGGTGCCTTCCTGCTCGAGCGGGTTTTCGGTCGCGAGGACGAGGAAGGGGTCGGCCAGCGGATACGTTTTGTCGCCAATCGTGACCTGCCGTTCCTGCATCGCTTCAAGGAGCGCGCTCTGCACTTTGGCTGGGGCGCGGTTGATTTCGTCGGCCAGGATCAGGTTGGAAAAAATCGGGCCGAGCTTGGTCGTGAATTCGCCGCTGCGCGGATTGTAGATGAGAGTGCCGAGGAGATCGGCCGGGAGCAGATCGGGCGTGAACTGAAGGCGCTGAAACCCGGTCTGGATGCAGGCCGCCATGGTTTTGACGGTGAGTGTCTTGGCCAACCCAGGAACGCCTTCCAGGAGGATGTGACCGTTGGCGAGGAGGCCGAGCAGAAGCCGGTCGACCAGATATTTCTGGCCGATGACGACGTGGCCGATCTGTTCGCGCAAAGGCGAAATCCATTCTCCCAGCTCCTGCACCTGCTGGGTAATTTCCTGCGTTGATCTCATAGGCATGGTGAGACAAACCCGCACGAAATGCGTTCGAAGAAAAGGGCGGATGCGGTGGGACGAGCTTCGAGCGGGCAGCTGACGGCAGGTAAATGGGGATCTATTCGATCCGTCCCTAAATTTTCTCAGAACTTCATCCTGCCGATCCCGTAGAAGGATAACGAAGCCACAGCATCGTTCTCCAAGGAGATCTCGCGCGCCGGCCCTCGACGGCACACCCCCTGCGAGAGCTTTTTGGGGGCTTGATGACGCGGCAAGTTCTTCGGGGGAAAGGCATTAATGTATTGAAGATAAATTCACGCGTCCGCATCCTGCCAGGGTATGACCCAGGACGGAGCCAGGAATGTGCCCGAAAACAGCGGTCGTTTCCACACGACGCGCTGGAGCCTGATTCTTTCCTCGCTCGATGGGCAAACCGACGACGACCAGGCGCGCGAAGCGCTGGCGCAGCTCTGCCGGATCTATTGGCGGCCAATCTTTGCCTTCGTTTGTCGCAAGGGGCACTCAGAGCAGGACGCTCAGGATCTCACCCAGGATTTCTTTCTCATGGTATTGAAAGGTAATTTGCTCCAGCGAGCCGATCCCGAGCGCGGCCGGTTTCGCTCTCTTTTGCGCACGGCGCTGCAGAATTTTTTGCGCGATGCTCATGCCAAGGCCCAGGCCGGTAAACGCGGGGGCGACCAGCAGTTTGTCTCGTGGGACGAATGGATGGCGGAAGCGCCCTCGCGCTTGACGATCCCGGCGGCCGCGCTCGAGAGCTGGCCGGCGGAACGGATCTTCGATGTCCGCTGGGCCGCGACGGTGGCGGAAAGGGCGCTCCGGCGGTTGCAGGAGGAATGCGAAAGCCGCAACCGGCGCCGGGTCTTCGATGCCTTGAGCGGCTCGCTCACGGCCGAGAGAGAAGACGTTTCCTACGACGCGCTGGCCCGCGAACTTGGCGCCGGCACCGCCGAGATCAAGAGCGTCCTGCACCGATTGCGCCAGCGCTATCGCCAACTCCTCCGCGAGGCGGTAGCGGAGACGGTCGAGAAACCGGAGGAGGTCGAGGACGAACTGCGTTACCTCGTCGCCGCGATGGCCGCGGGAAGGGAGAGGGAGCAGTGAAACATGAGTCGAGAGTCGAGTTTCGTGAATCGATGATCTGGCCTGCTTTCCCGAGACAGGATTCACGACGTCGCGCCCCGCGCAGCCCATGAACCTTTGTGGCCTCACTGATTCGCTCGCGGCCCTGCATTCGCCGGGTGATTGCCCGCGTTGCCACACTCAATCGCGCATCGGGCATGGCCTTTGCCTTTCCTGTCTCCTCCGTGGCGGCGCGGAAGACGAGGAAAACCTCGAGTTAGAAGAATTCGACGCCGCGCTCGCGGCCCTCGCCGTCGCCGATACGCACTGGAGACTCGGCAACTACGAAATCCTTGAAGAGATCGGCCGCGGCGGAATGGGCGTCATCTACCGGGCCCGGCAACGACACTCGCGCCGCATCGTCGCGCTCAAGCGCGTCCTCGGTTACCACGCCGACTCGCGCGAGACGCTGACGCGATTCCGGCGCGAAGCGGAAGCGGCCGCGAGCCTCGATCACCCTAACATTCTGCCCATCTATGAAGTGGGCGAGAGCGAAGATGGACTGCCTTACTTCAGCATGAAATTTGCCCCGGGCGGCAGCCTCCAGGAAGTCGCCACGGTCCTGCATGACAATTCGCGCGAGATCGTGCGTCTGATGGCAAAGGTAGCTAGCGCGGTTCAGTACGCCCATCGCAAGGGCATCCTTCACCGCGACCTGAAGCCGGGCAACATCCTGCTCGATGGTCGCGGCGAGCCGTTCGTGAGCGACTTCGGCCTGGCCAAATGGCTTGACGCTTCGAGTGACATCACAAGAACGCTGACCATTTTCGGCACGCCCGGCTATATCGCGCCCGAGCAGGCCAAAGGAGCGGCAAACACGGCCAGGCCCACGGTAGATATCTACAGCCTCGGAGCGATCCTCTTCGGTTTGCTCGCCGGCCGCCCGCCGTTTCTGGGCGAACACGCGCTCGCCGTCATTCAGCAGGCGGCGGAAACGCCGGCACCGAAGCTTCGTTCGTTCGTTAACGGCGCCGACCGCGATCTGGAGACGATCTGCGCCCGCTGCCTGGAGCGAGAACCGGAGGCGCGCTATCGCCAGGCTGGTGATCTCGCCGAAGATCTCGAGCGCTGGCTGGAAGATCGCCCGATTCTGGCGCGGCCGGTTTCTCCGCCGGTGAAAGTTTGGCGTTGGACGCGGCGCAATCCCGCCATCGCCGGAGCGGCCGCGGCCTCGGTGGCGCTGCTCATGTTCGTCGCCGGCTTGTTTACCTGGCATCGGCAGGCCCAGGCGGAGGCTAATGCGGAGATCGCCAAGCTCCGGCAGGGCGTGATGAAGTTCGCGCATTTGGAGGCGCAGGTGTGCCAACCGGGTGAAAAACAAATGCAGGAGGATGTCTACCCCCGGCTCGCCCGGGAGCTTGGGATTGACGTCAAACTTTTGCGAGGAAAGCTGCCGCCCTTCGCAGCTTCCCTGAGGCGCGCCCCCAACGCTTCAGCTTTTGAGCGGGCAAATGCAGCCTACGTCGCGAACGACTACGAGGAAGCGGAGCGCTGGGCAATGCAAGCAGCTGCTGAAGCACGGGAAGCGGCTCCTGTGAACCCAAGAACTGTTATCCAGGCGTTGGAACTGGCAGGTCTTTCCGCGCAGGCCGCAATTCAATATCCCCGGGCCATGCAGCACTTCCGAGAGGCCGAAAAATTTACCGACGTCAAACGCGATTCGGAAGATTGGGCCGGATTGCAGGATGCCATTGCCGATCTGCTCTTCGCGCAGGGGAAATACGGCGAGGCGGAGAAACTGTTTCGCAGCGTGATCGAGGTCCGTTCTCGTATCCTAGGACCCGAACATCCCGAGACGCTCGCCAGTCGTCATAGGCTCATTTATGCTCTGAACGAGGAAGAGAAACATGCCGAAGCCGTCGCGGAAGCTCGCGCAGTGGCGGCGCTGCGAGATAAGATCCTCGGCTCCGAGCATCCCGATACTCTTCTCAGTCGCTGCAATCTTGCCAACGCACTCTACCACGAAGCCGCCTATGCGGAAGCGGAACGAATCTACCGAGACGTTCTCAAATTAGACGAACGCATTCTCGGTCCGGAGAATAAACGGACGCTGGCAGCTCGCATTGGCCTGGCCAATACCTTGAACGACCAGGGCAAGTATGCCGGGGCCATCGGGTTCTACCGCGATGCCATTAAGCGCGACGTAAAGGTGTATGGAGCAGAGCACCCCGTGACTCTGAATGATCGAATGGATTTGGCCACCGCCCTGCAGGCGAATGGCAGCTACCCGGAGGCGGAAGCCGAATACAGGGCGGTCATCAAGCTGCAGGAAAACGTCATCGGGCCTGAACACGCGCATACTCTTAACACCCGCAACAATCTTTCCGAGCTACTGAACGATGAAGGACGCTTTGCCGAGGCGGAAGCAGAGTGTCAGCAAATCATCGGTCTCGAAGAAAAGGTGGTGGGCCCGGAACATCGCCTGACGCTGAATAGCCGTGGTAACCTCGCTGTTGCACTGATCGGCGAGGGAAGAACCGCCGAAGCACAGAGCCAAATCACGGAGGTCATGCGGTTGATGGAAGGGAAATTAGGCCCGGACTATCCCGACACGGTGAGTTTCACGATCAAGTTTGCCACTGGCCTGGCGCATCAAGGCAAGGTCCAGGAAGCCGTCGAGGTTGTCGGAGGAGCCGAGGATCGCGCGCGCCGGACGTTGGGCCCGAATCATCCCGTCACACAGAAATACGCCCGGCTTTTGCATACTCTGGAAAAACCAAAGTGACCACCATTTACCCGCACCGATGCGAGCGCTTTAAACTCTTCCGAATATTCTTGACGACTCCAATCATAAGTCCCTAAGACAATACGAGAAAGACCCTGCATGGACCCCCGACCATATCGTGGCCGCACTAGGGTGCGGTTAGGGCTGGGACTCGCGGCGTTGAGTTGCCTGTTCGTGGGGGTCGCTGTAGCCAACGCACAGGCACCGCTGATCACAGATCCCGGCGACCTGAAGATTCTAAGCATCAACACGGTTTTTAGCCCTCTTGACCTTAAGCCGGCGTGGAAGTCGATGGCTCCAATGCCGACCGCCCGCGCAGGTTTCGCGATTGCCGCCGCCGACCAGAAAATCTACGCCATCGGAGGAGCAGTCATAAATGACTGTATCATCACATCGGCAGTGGAAGCCTACGATCCGGCGCAAGATCTTTGGATTACTGGTCTGGCCGCATTGCCAGGGCCAATTCGCTGGCGGCCAAGCGGTGGCGCGCTCGGCGGCAGGGTTTACGTGATCGGCGGGACAGAGACGGTTCATGGATGTCCCGGAGAGCCCCTCCGCACTGTCCAAGCATACGACCCCACGAGGGATAGATGGTCCCAAAAAAAGGATCTGAACATCGCCCGGACTCAGGTTGGTATTGGCGCGGACCCGACAAACAATCTCCTCTATGCGGTCGGAGGCGCCACCGGCAGACCCGATTTCGAAGTCCTCGCTGCGGTGGAGGTATTCGATCCAACGGGAGGGGATAACGGGGAAGGGTCCTGGACTCAAAAACAGGATCTGAACACCGCTCGGGCGCTTCCCGCGGTCGCCGCCGTCAACGGAAAAATCTATGCGGTCGGCGGGCAAACACCGGACAACGGCGTCATAGACACGGTTGAGGAATTCGATCCCGTGGCCAATACCTGGACTATAAAGCGCTCAAGGATGCCGCATCCGCGACTCAATCCGGGCGCTGCTGTCCTGGATGGTAAAATCTATGTCGTGGGTGGGAGGACTGACGTTCTGGTCTCGAGCGTTGATGTTTATGATCCAGCTCTCGATCTGTGGACGACGGGACTTCCCCTGCCAACGGCCCGACGAGGTCTTGGCGCCGCAGTGGTCGACAATAATCTTTATGCAGTCGGCGGCGACGCACTGGTAACGACACTAGACCAGCAGTTCACCTATCAGATCACGGGGACGAAAAATCCCACCAGCTATGACGCTTTTCCTCTGCCTGACGGCCTCAGCATTGACCATGAGCGCGGCATCATTTCCGGTACCCCAATAACTGCTGACGACTCCTTCGACCTGACATTCGAGATAACCAATAGCAGCGGGTCCGATTCCAGGAACGTCAGCTTTTACATTGCGCTTCCCCCTGCCGACGAACTATCCCGTATCGTCAGTAGCACCTGCGTGACCGGGAGGGCCGGCCAGCCGTTCGCCTTCCAAGTCTTGACCAACAACGCCACTGTTGAAGCGAGGCTCATGGCCACTGGTTTGCCGTATCAGGCAGGTGCGGGTCCGGAAATGACGATCGACCCTGGAACAGGTCTCATCTCTGGCACTGTGCCTCCGACACTCGACGGTTCAGCCCAAAGTTTTGGGATCGGACTGAACCTGGCGGATGGATCTTCTGCACAATCATATCTGCAAATGACCTTCGTCTCAGACCCTTTGTTTCCCGTCATCACGAGCAGCTCGAACGCTACTCTGGTTCTAAATCAATTTTTTTCGTATACGATCTCCGCAGACGCGCCGGTTAGCTCTTTTGACTACCTCGGGTTGGATGGAATCCTGGACGGGTCGCTGCCCGCGGGATTGAGTTTCGACGGCGCAACGGGAACGATCTTCGGCATCTACCGGGGCGATCTCGCAAGTAAGCCACCGGCCGAGCATGGCGCCCATGTCAATCCTGTCACACGTCGCCCTAACGCGATTGAGACCATCAAAAAGGAGCCGCCACCTCGTATCCAAACGCTGGTCAAGCAAGACGAGGTCGGCACCGGAACGGCGCCGCTGAATTTCTTCATCAGCTTGCACGACTTCGAAGTGGAGGCGTTACCCATCATGACGTCGACGGGGACAAATTACGTGATCTTCACAGACAATCCGCTCACGAGCGGGAATGGAGCCGGACTGTTTCAGTCTGCCAAGACAGGCGACTACATAAACTATGCGGTCTCAGTTCCTGCGATTGGCACTTACGACCTGAAGGCCGGAATTAGAACAAGCAATAACCAGGGCATGTTTCAGTTGTCGATCGATGGCACGAATCAAGGATCTCCCGAGGACGAATATTCTCCTGATCTCGTCTACGAAGTCCGTGATCTCGGTCCAGTCACATTTCCCAGCGCCGGGGACAAAACGTTCCAATTCCTCGTAACAGGCCGAAACCCTGCCAGCGGCGGTTACCAACTGGTCTTTGACTACCTTGATTTGGTCCCTCATTTCGAAGCCGAGACCCTCGTCGTCAAGGCGCGGACGGAGCCATACAAGAGGATTCATGACTCAAGCCTGAGCGGCCGCGCCGGCACCTTCTTCAAGGCAATCCGACGCGGCGATTACCTAACCTACACCGTGCCAGTAGCCACAGCGGGCATTTACAACGTCCAGGTAAAGACAAAAGAGGATGGCAATCCAGGTAGTTTTCGTTTGTCGATCGACGGCGCAAAACAGGGGTATCCTCAAGGGCAAGATTGTGGCTCATCCGGAGGTGATGGCACGTTTGACCTGGGATCAGTCTACTTTAGAAGTCCCGGCGACAAATCTTTCCAGTTCCTGGTGAAAGGATGTGGACCGAACAATACCGGCAACGACTTTATCCTGGATTATGTGGATCTGGTTTTGGCCACTCAACTCGAAGCGGAAGACTTGGCGCCGGACGCATCAACGCAGTTCGTTCGCGTGACCGATGCTCATATGAGTAAACGGGCCGGTACTCTCCTCAACGCTCAAGCCGCGGGCGACTATGTCACCTTCCAGGTGACAGCGCCCGTCGCGGGGACCTATGGCGTGAAGCTTGGCGTCAGGACGGGTGACAAAAGCGGAATAGTTCAGCTCGCGATCGATGGCGTCAATCAAGGCGCTGCGCAAGACGGGTATTCGGCCAAAGTGGGTTACAGGGTCCTGGATCTTGGTCGGGTGACGTTTACCGAACCCGGTGAGAAAGCGTTTCAATTTGTCGTTACAGGAAAGAATTCCGGCAGCAGCGGGTATCAGTTAATTTTGGATTACGTCGACTTGGTTCGCTGACTTCATCCGGTTGCCTCGGACGGAGTCGATTCGCGCGAAGTAGGCGACGGTTCAAACGATACGCCGTCACGGGCGCTGCACCGTTCGTCCTGTCCTGCCCGCGTCGGGCTCGCTCTGCCTGCGTGCCGGGCGACGGACTCCGCGATCGCCAACTCGGTATCCAAATATTTTCCGTGTCGGCGCAACTTCGATCCCTCGTTCCCGTAGAAACTTGGTGAAGATGAAATTCTGGAGCTCAAGACGAGCACCTCGACCGGATGGCAGCGTGACTGTCTCAGTTGCACTCGTGAACGTTTTCGATGACATGGGCGCGCCGAATTTCATCCGCGCTTTGGTCGCGATCCTGTTTTGGTCGTTCGTGATCGGCACCGTCTGCGTCTGTTATGAGCTGTGGCGCCTCAATCACAACTGGAGATTGGGTATAGCATGATCGGTTCGTATCGAGTCCGCACCGAAATCGAACCGCGGCCGGAGCGCGCTAAGATTCATGAAACTTTGGGCCGCGCTTTCCGTAAGAGAAGATAGAGCAAATGTATCCGCCCGGAGATGAAGGGTTCCTGTTTTTGCGACGGGGTGATTATTGGATCATCCAGCATCGGGGTCAGGCTGCTTTCCTTAAAGGCTCGCGTGGTTTGGACTGTCTCGCCCTGTTGCTACGTAATCCCGGGCGTGAGTTCCACGTGATGGAGTTAGTTGGGCAAGTTATGGGAGAGTTGCGGCTAGTGGCCAGGGCCAATCACGCCGCCGATTCTTGGCAGGGCGTATCTCCGCCTGGTACCGGTCCAGTCCTGGACGCGAGGGCCAAGGTCGAATACAGGCAGCGCTTTGAAGATCTCCGAAATGACCTGGAGGAGGCTGAGCGATTCAACAACTCCGCTCGCGCCGAGCGAGCCCGGAACGAGATGGCTGCCGTTGCCAGGCAGCTTGCCTCAGCCGTCGGACTCGGCGGACGAGATCGGAAGACCGGTTCAGAAGCAGAACGCGCACGCTCCGCCGTAACCAAGCGAATCAAAACCTCAATTAACCGAATCGGCGAAGTCGTTCCCTCGCTCCGCAGCCATCTGGCCGTTCGGGTCAAGACCGGATATTTCTGCTCCTACAACCCGCATCCGGAGCGCCAGGTCGCGTGGAGGTTTTGATCTTTTCATCTGCCCACTATTTGGGACATGAAAAATCACAGTGTGACCTAAAAAGTCACGCCTATGCAGTCATGAACATACATACATCAAGTCAGCTAATAAATGCAGTAAATTCAACAAGCCGGTCGCCGTTTCGGCGTGGCTTAGTTCACACCGCGCTTGCGCTCGCTTGTCTTGCGCTTTCGTCGGCGGCCTGGGCGCAGAGCAGCGCAAAGGATTCCCTGGCGCCTGCCTTCTGTTCTCCGGCGACCCTGAGGGGTGCTTATATGGGCCGCTCGTCTGGGACCCTGATTGGCTTGCCCTACGCGACACTGAATCGGATTGACTTCGACGGAGTCGGGGGTGCCACCGGTAGTGGGACTTCCGTCCTGAACGGCGTCGTCAGTTTTCCGGTCATTTTGGCAACGTATACCGTCAACTCCGATTGCACGGGTACGCTGTCCTCTGTGCCGGCGGGCTTGGACCAGAACTTCCTTGTTAAGAACGATGGGAGTCAAGTCTTCTTCGTCGTGACAGCGCATCCGGCCGGGCTTGCCACGGTGTCAGGAGAAGCGATCAGATTATCGACTAGGTAATCAGAGGTTTCGAATGAAAAAGACTTTACTTCTTGCGGTATTAATCCTCGCTCTGGGCGGGGCACGCCTCGAGTCGGGCATCGGGGTCGCCGGAAACGGCGGACGCCACGAGTCCGACGTCGAACGGACCATTGTTCGCTTCACGGCTGACTACGAAAGTCCAATCGGAGGTCACTTTACCTGCGTTGGATTTCGCATCAGCAATAAATCGCTCACAAGGGACACAGAGGAGTGTATTTTCACCGATCTGTCCACGCTGTCGCCAGGTACATACCTGGGCAACCCGAACTTCATCGTAAACGGGATGAGCTACACTTGGAGTAGCGACTACGACGGGCAGCAAGCGAACCACGTCCGCCTGATTGTTACTGACAATGGCGATGGGACAGGCCACGCCGACGTCGAAGCCTACTACTAGTGCACTGTATCATTGAGTTATGAGACATCTGATGTTAGGGTCGGAGCATGTCTCAGAGGATTATTCTCAGCCCGCCCGAGCGTCGCATTTTGATGAAGATCAACCGTAGTCGA
>JBKJNW010000195.1:0-26332 GCA_046593335.1 Chthoniobacterales bacterium
CCTCCACAGCGCCCTCGGCTATCAATCCCCTCTCGACTTTGAAACCATCACCGCCTAACTAATCAACCAATCCTCCGCCTCTTCCCAAACTACGTCCACCATAACGGGACAAGCTCAGAATCCCGAACTCGCGACGGTGATCCACGCCACCGTCTGCGCGCCGACCGCCCGCCGGCAATTGTGGCAATGGCAATTTGCCTGGTGCATCGGCTTTTCT
The DNA here is from genome assembly GCA_046593335.1 of Chthoniobacterales bacterium. GTDB lineage: Bacteria > Verrucomicrobiota > Verrucomicrobiia > Chthoniobacterales > UBA10450 > Palsa-1392. Next base: position 218 of record JBKJNW010000195.1, read on the forward strand.
TCCACACGGAAGCGGATGGCTTTGCAATAGCAGCCTCCCGTGATCGACATGGAACGAGATTGCCCGCGCGCACCGGCAAAGGCGATCCAAATTTCGACGAAGTCAGCGCATCATCCTAAGCGCGAGGTAAGGCACCACCACCAGGAGGAAGATGGTGATCTTGTAGTGCGCGAGATGGTGAAAGTAGGCGCGGGCCACTTCCTCCTCGCTCAACCCAAAAAGGCGCGCGTGGACTCGTGTCACCAGTCCGCGGAACAAGAGGAGGAGAATGGATGACAGCACCAGGATGCCGAGATGAATCACAGCGCACCAGCCGAAGAATTGTCTCAGTGATTCGATCGAGTTCGTGGCAGGCCTTTGCTTTTGCTGAAAGCCGAAGCGGCTGCGGCCGAAATCACTCGTCCGCCTCCGGCAGCCCCCACTGATCTTTCATCGCGTCATAGGTCTGGGCCGGCAATTGCACGAGTAAGGGGTGCTTCTGCCAATCGAGCCAATGCACAATCTCTTCCATCTCGCCCAGCGGCATGGCGGTGCAGCCGGCCGTGCCCTGCTCCGGCCCGCGCCAGATGTGGAGAAAAATACAGGAGCCCGCCCCCGGCCAGGCCCGCCAGTTGTGCTCTACCACGACGCCCCATTGGTAGATATGGTCCGGGCGCAACATCAGCTCGGAACCTCGCCAATCCTTGTCGCCGATCTGCGCGGTGTCGACCAAGCGGTTGTAATATTTCGATTGTTCATCTTCCACCGCCCGGGTGCTGGCAGTGAGCTCACGATAAGGAAAAGCTGCGATGCGCGCGGCGGCCGGTTGGGCGTAACCAAAAATCGTGTTGAGGAAGAAAACGCCGGCCGGTGCTCGTCCGTCGCCTTCGTGCTTCACCGGCTCGTTCGCAGAGTGCGTGCCGTGGAGCCCGATCCCCCAACCCATTCCGCCGCGGCCCACGACCACGTCGACCGCCGGCCCGACCGCGCGCCAGCCGCCCGCGCCTTCGTTGCGTTCGAAACGCTGGAGACGGGCACCGACCGCGTTCCAATTATCCGAGGTGACAACGATGAGCTGTCGCGCCCAGCGCAATTCCCAGATCCTCGACTTCAGTTCGGCATTTAACCCCATGGCAGACGCTGGCCTCGGCAGCGTGGAAATAAGGATCGCAAAAAGGAAAAGAGACAGTCGTTTTCGCAAGCGGTGCTAATACCACACGCGAAACGGACGGAGCAAGCTCTTGCTGATCAGGCTCTTTTGCCGCGAGAAATCAAAGACCCATGTTGGCCAGAATCACCGCCGCCTGGTTCACCGCCTCGAAAAGTTTCGGGTGCGAGCTCTCGAGATTCTCGACCGAAGCCGTTAATCCCTGCCGCGCGGCATCGAGCAGCTTCGGTTGCTTTTCGCTCCGGCTCGCCTCGTGCGCCGAGGCCTCGAGAAAATGCGTGATACTATCCGCATCCTCGGCCCGGCCGCGGGCCAGCTCGTCCACTTCCTCGCGCAGGGTCGCGACTAATTGCAGGAGTTGGGTGCGCTCTGCTTCGGGCAGCCCGGGTGACTCCGCGATCCGCTTCACGATTTTTCGCATCCGCTCTTCCAGCATTCCTTTATCTCCGGCGGCCGTCGCGCGGCGTCAAAAGGATTCGGCCCGGATCGGCTCGCGAGGCTCGCACCCGAAAGTGGGTCAATTCGACGGTGCGCGGACTCGCATTCTCGGACCTCGTAAAAAACCGTCTGAATCGATCGCAGCGAGAGCCGTCAGGCCGCTGCGCCGGCCGCATCTTCCGTCCAGCGTCGCCAGAGGTAGATCAGATTAATCAGCCACGCGATTGGATTGAAACTAAGAACGGTCAGCGCGACCCAGGCCCAGCGCTTCCGTTGCGCAAAGAACCACGCCAGCACGGCGTAAATGACGCCGGCCAACAGCACCAAAGCGGTACCGATCTGGAGCAGACCCGCCAGTGCCAGCGCAAACAGGAAAGCCTGGATGCTAAAGTAATAGCCCCAGCGATAACCTCGCTTCCCGGGATGGCGCCGCTGAAACCGGCGGTTGAGCACGAGCGCGATGACGATCGGCAGAATGCTGACGGCAAGGATGACGCCGATCAGCTCAAACGCGATCAGGAGCGGGCTCGGCGCCGTGCGCTCGCTCCCGCGCTGATGGCCAGCTTTGGTTAGGGCTTCGTTCTTATCTTCGACGGCGATGACTACTTTTCCGCGCGCGTGCCCTTCTTCGAGATAAGCAATCGCCTCCACGATTTCAGTGAGCTTGTAACGCCGATCGATGACTGGCTTGACCTCGCCCTTCTGCATGAGGTCGCCCAGGATGTTGAAATCCTTCTGGTTCATGTCTGCAAGCAGCATGCTCATCTTCTGGGAGACAAAGGGCGCGACAAGCATAAGCCGGAAGGGACCGACCAGCGGCCCGAACAATCCCTGCTCGTCCGAGCCGCCGCCGCCAATCAGGACATAGTGCCCGTTGCGATTAAGGACGCGCCGGTATTTCCAGATGGTGCGATTCCCGACGTTATCGATGATCACGTCGTAACGTTCTGGGCCCTCGGTGAAATCTTCCTTGGTGTAATCGATCACGTGATCCGCCCCGAGGGCGCGCACCATGTCGACATTCCGCCCACTACAAACCCCGGTGACATTCGCGCCTAACGACTTCGCAATCTGGACGGCGAAGGTGCCGACACCGCCGGAGGCACCGTTAATCAGCACCTTCTGTCCGGCCCGGAGCTGGCCGTAGTCGCGTAAACCCTGGAGGGCGGTCGTGGCCGCGATCCCGACCGTCGCCGCCTGTTCAAAGGTGACGTTAGCCGGCTTGTGCGCCACCGCGCGATCGGCTGTGACACAGACATACTCCGCGAAGGCGCCGGTCTTCCCGCCAAAAACTTCGTCGCCCCGCTTGAACTGGGTGACGTTCTTGCCGACCGCTTCCACGATGCCGGCGTAATCGGCGCCGAGCCGGCTGACCTTTGGTTTGAGCAACCCGGAGTCGAGCAGCCGGATGATGTAGGGCGTGCCTTCCATGTAATGCCAGTCGAAGGGATTGACCGAAGCGGCCCGCACCCTGACCAAGAGCTGGTTGTCATTTGGAACGGGCTTTTCGATTTCCTCCAGCCGCAGGACACCGGGCGAGCCGTACTCGTGATAAACGACCGCTTTCATCGTCGCCCGCGGTGACGATGTCGCGGCTGGTTCCTGGGCAAGCGCTGCCGGATTCAAGCCGACCCCGGCCACAAGCAGACTGAATAAGTATGTTTTCATAGAACCTCTTTCTCGCGATTCGTTAGGGTGTTTTCAGGCCTTTCAATATGAGCCACAGCCCCAGACCGACTTCGTAGAAGAACATAGGCGCCATGTAGCCAAGGCCGAGGAGCGAACCCAACCCCGGCCAGACGATGATGAGCAGGGTCACGAGGGCGAGAAGAGATCGCTCCTGCGACGCGAGCTGTCTTGGTGATTGGATGCATGGAGCGAATCCTAGAGAGGTCCGTGATAGCGACGCAGCCGGCTTGCACCGACGAGAAAGGCCGCGAATAAGAGCAGGCCAAGCCAAAGCCCAGGGTTGCTGAGAAATTTGAGCGGATCGAGTTGAGCGATCCGATCAATGACGGGAAAGATCACGCCCTTCGGCTGCGGCGAGACGACGAAGGCCGCCTCGTGATTTCCGGCAATCCGGCGTCCGAGAAAGGCCGCGAGGTGGTTGGTGTTGAAAGCGATTTTCTCCAACCCGCAAGCCGCCAGCCAAGGTAGGACCGCCGCCAGAAATGTCGCACGCGGAACCCAGCCTGAGACCAGCAGCAGCCAGCCGTAGATCGGCGCATGCCACAGCGCCAGCGTCACCATTCCGTAAAGGAGGACGATCGACATCTGCAGGAAGGGCAGCCGATCCCAGCTCGTGGCCCAGAGGCCGCTCGGGAGCAAAATCGCAGTGCTGATCAAGAGAATGAAAAACTGCGTGACGAGGATGATGACGAAGGTCAGAAGCGGAAGAACGAGCAACGGAATGAGCGCCTTCGAGAGCACAGTCGTGAAATCGGAAACCGGAAGTGATTTCCAAAAAAGAATGCTGCGGTCTCGCCTTTCGCCATGGAGCGCATCGAGACAATAGAAAGCCCCAACGAGAAAAGCCGTGAGCAAGAGCAGCATGGCGGCGAAGTCGTAGGGTTGCTCGACCACCGCTTGCTGCTTCGTCGGGTCGAGTAAGAGCAGGGCGCGCCGCCGCTGCGGCAGGCCGATCGCGCTGATGATAAACCCGAAGAGCACCAGCCCGCCCACGATCAGAGGCGCGATGTAGATCGAACGATTCTCCCATAACTCTCGCTTCACCGACCAGTAGAGCGGCCGGGTCTCGGCAATCGTTTCAGCGCTGACGGTGACGGCCGGCGCTGCGGTATTCTCTTCCATATTCATTGCGTCGCTCCGTCCTTTCTCATCACGGCCACAAACAAGTCGGCGATGCCGGGCGTGCGCACTTCGCCGAGAGCAGCCAGTTGATTGCGATCGGCCTGCTCGAACAAAAAGATGCTCCGACCCAGGACCTGGCGCTCGTGCATCGGCCCGAGAGCCCGCGCGGCCGCGACATTTTCGAGCGGCACCATCACCTCGAGATAGCGCGCCTCGAAATCTTCCATGCTGCAATCGAGAACGATCCGGCCGCGATCGATGAACATCAGATCGGTCAGGACATGCTGGAGTTCCTCCACCTGATGAGTCGTGATGACGATCGTGCGACTGCCATCGAAATAGTCATTCAGGAGCGAGTCGTAAAATTGTTTCCGAAACAGGATGTCGAGACCGAGGGTCGGCTCATCCAAAACGAGCAGCCTGGCGTCGATCGCCATGACGAGAGCGAGGTGCAGTTGGGCGACCATGCCTTTCGATAATTCCCGCACTTTGCTCGTGCGCCGGATGTCGGTCCTGGCCAGAAATCGTTCTGCCTTTGCCCAATCGAAACGCGGATGCACACCCGCGACGTAATCGAGCGCCTGCGACACGCGGAGCCAGCGCGGCAGCAAGGAGACATCGGCGATGAAAGAGACATCGCGCATGAGCTGGTCGCGCGCCGACCAGGGATCGCGCCCGAGCACTTTCAATTCGCCCTCGTAAGGAGTGAGACCAAGGATGACGTTCAGCGCCGTCGTCTTGCCGGCGCCGTTCGGACCGATCAGTCCCAGAATGCGCCCTTCCTCGACGCGCAGATCGATGCCGTCGAGGGCGGCGGTCGTGCCATAAGTTTTGCGGAGCCCGCGTGCTTCTATACAGGCCATGAGGTTATCGCTTCTCCTTCCCGGTTTTTGATGAAGGACGCTGTCGGGCCGCTTTCAATAGTTCTTCCGGCGTTAGGCCGAGCCGTTGAATGGTGGCGTGGATCCGCGGCCAGTGTTCGGCCAGAAAGGTCTCGCGTTCGCCTTTGAGCAAGAGCTTGCGTGCGCCCGGCTGGACGAACATTCCGAGGCCGCGCCGGGTTTCGACCAGCTCTTCCCCCACCAGTTGCTGGTAGGCCTTGAGCACCGTCAGGGGGTTGACCCGGTACTCGGCTGCGACCGTGCGGACGGAGGGCAGCGGATCCCCTTCGTTGAGCAGGCCGTCGAGGATCATGTGCACGACCCGGTCGCGAAGCTGGCGATAAATCGGCTGACTGGCGTTCCATTCAGTATCCATCCTGTGTGTGCTCGCTGCTCCTCATATGGTGTTGTAGTTGACTATAACACTAATGCACAGGCAAGCTTTTTTTTGAAATTTATTTTGCTCGGATTTCGTTAGGCGAATTCATCCCGGTTTGCGCGCTTGCCAAATTCGCCCGCAGAAAACACCCTGCGCCGATGCACAACCCTGAAGACCGGAGTTTTCTCGGCCACCCGCGCGGGCTTGGCTACATCGCCTTTGCCGAGGCCTGGGAACGTTTCTCCTACTACGGAATGCAGGCGCTCCTCGTCCTCTACATGGTCGATCGCCTCCTTCACCCCGGGCACATCGAGCACATCGCCGGGTTCGGTTCCTTTCGCCATCTGATCGAAGGCTTTCGCGGTCCCCTCACCATCCAGCCGCTCGCCTCCACCATCTTCGGTCTCTACACCGGCCTGGTGTATCTCACCCCGATCGCCGGTGGCTTTATCGCCGATCGTTTTCTTGGGCGCACCCGCACGATCACAATCGGCGCCTTGCTCATGGCGGCCGGGCATTTCCTGATGGCTTTCGATGTCACCTTTCTCCTCGCCCTGAGCTGTCTCCTCGCCGGGGTCGGATGTTTCAAAGGCAATCTCGCCAGCCAGGTCGGCGCGCTCTATTCGACCGGCGATAACCGGCGCGCGGATGCCTTCCAGATTTATTACCTCTTCATCAACGGCGGCGTGATTGCCGCGCCGCTCATTGCCGGGACGCTGGGCGAAGTTTACGGCTGGCATTGGGGGTTCGGCGTCGCCGGGGTCGGGATGCTGATTGGCCTAACGATTTACCTCAAGGGCCGCAAATATCTTCCGCAGGATGCGCCGGTTCTGGAAAAAAAGGAGCGCGCCGCCAAACCGCCCCTCACCCACCGCGAGAAAATGGGCATCCTCGCGCTCCTCCTCCTCCTGCCCGTGCTCACGATGGCGATCATCGGCAACCAGCAAATCTTCAACGCCTATCTCATCTGGGCCCAGGAGCACGCCAACCTTGTCTTCTTCGGCAAAAAAATGCCGACGACCTGGCTGATCACGCTCGACTCGATTCTTTCCGTTACCTTTCTCGCCCTCGCGGTGGTTTTCTGGCGGCTTTGGTCGAAAAAATTCCCCGAGCCGGCCGAGATCACGAAGATGGGCATCGGCAGTATCATCGCAGTGACAGGCTTTATTTCGCTCGCGACCGGCGCCCTACTCGCCGGTTCGGCCGGCAAAGTTTCGATCGGTTGGCTGATCACCTTTCACGTTCTAAACAGCATCGGCTTCGCCAATGTCTTCCCCGTCTCGCTCGCGCTTTACGCGCGGGTCGCGCCTACTGCCTTGTCCGCCACCATCATCGGTATCTATTACCTGGCCTTTTTCGCCGCCAATAATCTCGTCGGCTGGATCGGCGGTTTTCTCGAGAAAATGGCCGCGTCGCAATTCTGGCTCCTTCACGCTAGCCTGGCCGGAAGCGCCGGCCTTATCTTTCTCCTCGCCGGCCGTCTCTTCGGTCATCTCCTCGCCCCAAGCGAGAACGATACTCGTTAGGCTGGGGTTTCTGGCGGCGCTCTCAGTTACCCTTGGCCAGGTAAGCCTTGGCCTCTTTCAAGGCCGGCTGCCGAGTGCCCTGGCCGGCGATATCGACCAGCTCCTGGTAATATCTGCGCGCGGCCGCCTTGTCTTTGAGCGCGTCCGCCGCCCGGGCGGCGCCGAGCAGGCTGTTGAAACGTTTCGGATAAAGCCCGAGCGAGCGGCGGTAAGAGACGAGCGCCTCGGAGGTTTGGTTTTGCTCCAGGAGAAGGTCGCCCATCTGTTCGAGCGCGGGCAGAGTGGGAGCGGGTGTGACCGGGGCTTTGGGCGTGGAACTCTCGACCTCGACCGCTTCGCGCATGAGCGTGGCGGCCGTTGGGCCTTTTTCCTCCGCCTGGGCGACCCAGCCTTGCAGCTCGAGCCGGAGGATCTGGATGTTGCGGGCAAAAAGATCTTCGCCGCTCTTGCGCGTAGCGGTCTCGAGTTCGGCCAGGTAATCGGCCGCCGCCTTGGCCTCAGCGATTTTGCCGAGATGCGCCTGGCCCAGTCCCTGGGCGAAACGGGCAATGGCTTCCGGCCAGGTATAGTGATCCCAATCGAGCGACGCCGGCTCGCGCGGCGCAATGCGGGCCGCTTCCTCCCAGGCCCGGCGCTCCAGCGCGTAACGCACCTGGGTCGAGGCGAGGTGAAACGCGGTCTTGAAACTCGGCTCGAGATTATCCGGTCCGCGCAACCGTTTTAACTGGGCCGCGGCCTTTTCGTCCTCGCCCTTCTGCAGATAGCCGTAGATGAGATACTCGATCGCGTGCGGGAATTCATCCCAGACGAATTGACCCTTGTCCCCCGCCGGATATTTCAAAGCCGCGTCGGCCGCGCGCAGGTTGCCGCGAATCACGCCGTCCCAATCGCCCAGCCGGGTGTAGATGTGGGTCGGCATGTGGAGCGCGTGCGGATTGTCCGGCGCGACCTTTTCATACTTACGCGTGATCTCGAGTGATTCGCGTTCCCGGCCGGGGACGTCGTTCGCGTGCACGAGATAATGCATGGCGCCGGGATGATCGGGATTCTGCTTGTAAACCCGGAGGAGGATCTTGGCCGCGCGATCGGCAGTTTCTCGTGAAACGGTGTCGGTAGGCGCGTTTGCGAGCAGGGCCAGCGCGTAAAAAACTTCGACCTCCGGGTCGTCGGGAAAGGCCTGGTAAACTTTCTCCATCGCCTGCTCCCAGCGGCGGATGCGCAGCCAGTAATCCTTCCCTTCCGGTTCGAGGTAAAAAGCCTCCGCCGCCGCGACGAAGAGCTGTTCCTTTTTCGTCGCCGGGTTGAGGCTTTTCGCTTTCTGCACTTCGTCCCAGCCACGCTGGAGCGCTTCCGGGCTCGGCCGGGTCGGCCAGAGCGGTTGGAATAAAGTCATCGCGATGCCCCAATGCGCCATCGCGCAGCTCGGGTCGGTCTTCGCCATCTGCTCGAACGCGGCCCGCGCCAGCGGATAGGTCATGTGATGCAAAAGAGCCAATGCCCGATTGAACTCCGCCTGCGCTTCCGGCGAGCAGCTGATGGGAAAATTCACTTTACCCAGCGCGTGCCCGGCGTGCGGATCAAGCGTCGGATCGGCGGCTTGGCTGACGGCGGGCACGAGCAAAAAAGCCAGGCAAAGAATCAAAAAGCGATGCATCGCGAGACTTTGGAGCGTCAAGTCGCGCTCCACTAGTAATAAATAACGGTAGTCGAAAGTGCCAGCCGCCTGGGTTTGCGCGCTTTCTGAATAGAGCAGGAGAGGATTGCTCTTTCTCACGGTCGGAAGACGATTTGCTCGCGTCACCAAGATAATTTCTGAAATAAGAAGAGTATGCGCAGATTCATCGCCTCCATTCTCCTGTGCACCAGCCTCGCGCAATTGGCGGCGGGACAACGCACCGACAAAATCATCATCCAAGGAAACCCGGCCGGGACGCAGACGGTGCAGGGCGAAGCGGGTGGGACGCGCGCGGAATATTCCTACAACGATCGCGGCCGCGGCGATCACATCGTGGCCACCTGGAAGGTCGATGCCGCCGGATTGCCGATCGAATACCAGGGCCGGGGCAACGATTACATGAAGGCGCCGGTGGAGGAGCGCTTCGAGCTGAAGAACGGCCGGGCGAGCTGGAAGAGTCTCGGCGAAGAAGGGGCGCAGGAAGTGACCGGTGCCGCCTTTTACCTCCCGCTCAACTCCCCGCCGGAAATTCTAGGCGTGTTGGCGCGCGCGCTCCTAAAAGCGCCTGACCACAAGCTGGCCCTCCTGCCGGCAGGCGAGGCGCGCATCGAGGAAGCCGGGAAAGTGAAAGTCGCGGATGGACGCGAGCTGACGCAATACCGGATCACGGGTCTCGGATTTACCCCGCAGTCGATCTGGCTCGAAGCGGATGGAAAGACAGCCGCCTCGGCCAGTTCCTGGCTCTCGGTCGTTCCGCCGCCTAACGAAAAGGCGTTGTCGAAATTCCTCGCCGCGCAGGAGGAAACCGAAAACGTTTGGTCGCGCCGCCTGGCGCACGAACTGGCCCGCGTGCCGAAAGGCGATCTCGTGATTCGCAATGCGCGCCTCTTCGATCCGCGCGATCTGAGTGTGACGCCGGGCAGCAGCGTGCTGGTGCGGGGCGATCGCATCGCGCGGGTTGGACTCGGGTCGGAATTAAAAGCGGAAGCCAGCGCCGAAACGATCGACGCGCAGGGCCATTTTTTGATGCCGGGCCTGTGGGATAACCATCAGCATTTTACCAGCGTCGAAGACGGCGCGCTCGACCTCGCCAATGGCGTGACCAGCGCGCGCGACATGGGCAACGACACCGACAGTTTCCTCGCCCGCGTCGCGCGCTATGACGATGGCAGCGAACTGGGGCCGCGCGTCTTGAAAGCCGGGATCATCGACGGCACGGGCGAGTTTGCCGGGCCGACCAAGATGCGCGTCGACAACGCGCAGCAGGCGCGGGAGGACGTCGATTGGTATGCCGATCACGGCTACGTCCAGATCAAAATTTATTCCTCAGTCAATCCGGAGCTGATGCCGCTGATCGCCGAGCGAGCACACGCCCGCGGCTTGCGCGTGAGCGGACACGTGCCGGCGTTCATGTCGGCGCGGCAGTTCGTCGAGGGCGGTGCGGATGAAATTCAGCATCTCAATTTCATCGAGCTCAATTTCCTTTTCCCGGAGGTGAAGGAGACGCGCAACCGCGACCGTTTCATCAAGGTAGCGGAACACGCGCGCGAGTTTACGCCCGACAAACCGCAGGTGCGCGAGTTCATCGATTTCCTGAAGAAACATCACACCGTGCTCGACCCGACGATGAACATCTTCGAGGCGCTGTTTTGCGGGAACCCGAACGCCATCACACCCGGACTTGAGGAAACCGTCCCGCGTTTTCCGGCGCAGGTCCGGCGCACGATCCGAAGCGGTGCGCTCGAAGTTCCGCCCGATAAAGCGGACGCCTACCGCGAAGCGGTCCCGGCGATGTTAAATCTGCTCAAGGCACTGTACGACGCCGGCGTCCCGATCATTCCCGGCACCGACGCGCTCTCCGGTTATACGCTGCATCACGAGCTCGAGCTTTATGTCCGTGCCGGAATTCCCGCGCCGGAAGTTTTGCGCCTGGCCACGCTCACATCGGCGCAGGTGATGGGGGTAACCAAAGACCGCGGCGTAATCGCCGGCGGCAAGCTGGCCGACATGATTCTGGTCGACGGCGACCCGACGAAGAACATCGGCGACCTCGGGAAGATCACGACAGTGATCAAGGGTGGGAAGACCTACGACCCCGTGGCGATCGAGAAGGCGCTTGGGATCGGACCGCTTCCCCGAGCCCTAACGGACTCGCATTAAGATGAAGACATCGACGAATCGCCAACCGATCGGTGGAAGGACTCTCGGTCTCTGCTTTCTCCTCGCGCTTTCGGCCTTCATCAACTACGTCGATCGCGGCAGTCTTTCGGTCGCCGCTCCGCTTCTTAAGGGCGAATTACACCTGACGGCTGCTCAGCTGGGAAATCTGCTCGGCGCTTTCTTTCTGACTTATACGGTGATGATGGTCTTCACCGGCTGGATGGTGGACCGCTTCCATGTTGGCTGGCTCCTGGCCGGCGGACTGGTCGTCTGGTCGCTGGCGACGATTGCGACAGGTTTGGTGAGCGGATTTGTAGGGCTAGTTGCTTTTCGGATGTTACTCGGAGCGGGAGAAGCGGTGGCTTTTCCCGCCTACGGCAAGATCCTCGCGCAGCATGTCGCGGAGGATCATCGCGGGGTCGCCAACGCCATGATCATCACCGGGATGAGCCTGGGGCCGGCCGTCGGCACTTTGATCTGTGGCAGTCTCATGGCGACCTATGGCTGGCGCCCGGCCTTTATCGTTCTCGGAATTGGCAGCCTGCTTTGGCTCGTCCCCTGGTTACGCTGGATGCCGCGAGCGCCAAAATCCTCAGAGCGGATTGTTTGCCCGGCGTCGTTTAGAGATATTCTCGGTAGGCGCGCCTTTTGGGGAACTGGGATTGGTCAATTTTGTAGTCAGTATCCATTCTATCTCTTGATCCTGTGGCTGCCCTTTTATCTGGTGAGCGAGCACCATCTTTCGATAACGCTGATGGCCCGGGAAACCGCCACTTTTTTTATCGTCTATGCGGCGGGCGCTCCTCTCATCGCATGGGTCGCCGATTCCTTCATCCGCCGGGGGGCGAGTGCGAATGTCGTTCGCAAGTCCTCCATGGTTATTGGGCACCTTGTCGTGGTGTTCGGCGTGTTGGGTCTCGCGGCCGCCAGCGCCGGAACCACTCTCTGGTGGCTCATCATCATGGCCGTCGGCTACGGCTTCGTTGGGCCGAACCTTCTTGTTTTTGCCCAAACCTTGGCCGGACCGGCAGTGGCCGGCCGATGGACGGGGCTACAAAATACCCTGGGGAATCTGGTCGGCATCGTCGTTGGACCCTTGACTGGCTTGGTCGTCGACCGCACCGGGCACTTCTGGTGGGCCTTCGTTCTGGCGGCCGGTTTTATGGTTTTAGGCGGTCTCTCGTGGGTGCTCCTGACCGGTCGGCTGACTCGGGTGCACTGGCCTGGGGAGATGGGCGATGGGAATGGGGCACCGCCCCCGATGTCTGGGCCTGCCAGGTGAGAAACCTCTCGAAGACCGCGAACAAAGCGTCCCCGGGCAAGCATTGACAGAAAACCAGCTTTCTGGGAATCTGGGCGAATGAAAACAACGCTCGATCTACCTGACGATCTCATGCGCAAAGTTAAGATCCGCGCGGTCCACGAGCGAAAAAAGTTGAAGGATGCGATCGCGGAATTCATCCGCAAAGGAATGGCCGCCGACGCAAAAGGCCCGGCCAAATTGCCCAAGCCGGCGAAACTGCGTGGCGGTCCGCTGACCACGGAAGAAATCGAGGCTGCCATCGCCTGGGGTCGCGATTAAAAGATGCAGATCGTTGACACAAACATCGTCGCCTATCTTCTCATCGACGGCGACCATACCGCGGCCGCGCTTGAATTGCGCCGGCGCGATTCCGACTGGCGCAGCGAAAGCGTTCTTCTGGTGGAATTCACAAACGTCCTTGCTTCCTCGATTGCGAGCAAAAGGATGACGCTCTCCCAGGCGCGGGATTTTCTAACCGCCGCGGTCACTTTATTGGATGGCAGACTAGGCCGTCTTCCCCACTTATCGGTGCTCGAGGCCTCCGTTCGGTATCGAGTGAGCGCCTATGATGGTCGGTTTCTCGCCCTGGCCGAGCGGCTCGGTCTTCCGCTCGTAACGGAAGACGCGAAATTGCGCCGAGCCGCTCCGTCCCTTACGCAATCGCTCGATGAAGCGCTGAGAGCGGCCTAACGTGCGAGGCGGCTACGATGGAGTTTTTCGCCGAGTTGAAGCGCCACAAATTTCCGCACGCCGGCGCGCTCTACGCGGCGGATGGCTTATGACGGGAGAACTGGAATGAACCTGGGAACCTTCCTGACCGAGCTGAAACGACGCAACGTTTACAAAGTCGCGGTCGCCTACGGGGTCGTCGGCTGGCTCGTCATGCAGGTCGCGGCCACGATCGTCCCGGCGCTGCATTTGCCCGATAGCCTGACGACCGCGGTCGTCGTGCTCGTCTTGTTAGGCTTCCCCATCGCACTCGTCATCGCCTGGGCCTTTGAGATGACGACGGAAGGGATGAAACGGACGGAGAATATTTCGCCTAACGAAAAGCTGCCGCAGTGGAGCCGCCGCAAATTCGTCGCCTTCTTTGCCACTCTCGCGCTCATCGCGGCCGCTCTCTTCGTTTTCCAAATGGTGCGAAGCCACGCGCCGGCCCCGGATCGCGCGGACGCTGTCGCGGCGGCGGAAAAGTCGATCGCGGTTCTGCCGTTTCTGAACCAGAGCGGCGATCCGAACGACGAGTATTTCTCCGACGGGCTTTCGGAGGAACTGATCTCCGCGCTCGCGCAGATCGATCAGCTCAAGGTCATCGCGCGCAGTTCCTCTTTCCGCTTCAAGGGCAAGAACGAGGAGAACAGAACGATCGGCCAAAAGCTGGGCGCGAAAGCACTGCTCGAAGGCACGGTGCGCAAGCAGGGCGAGAACGTGCGGATCGTAGCCGAACTGGTCAACGCGGCCGACGGGACCGAGCTTTGGTCCCAGACTTACCAGCGCGAGTTAAAGGATATCTTCGCAGTTCAGGCCGAGATTGCCGGTGCGGTGGCCGAGGCACTGGAGCTGAAGTTGCTCGGGCGGACGAATCCTTCCGTCTCGGAGAACGCCACCACCAGCGTGGACGCGCATAATACCTATCTCCAGGGTCACTTCTATTTCCTTCGCCGCAATCTCGAGGATTATCGCAAGGCTATCGGATTCTTTGACCAGGCGATCCGGCTGGATCCAAACTATGCGCTGGCTTACGCCGAACGTTCCGAAGCCTGGTCCTGGATCGGCGACCAAAACGCCGAGGAACGGGAAAAGGCCTGGGCGGCCGCGAAAGCGGATGCGGAAAAGGCCGTGGCCATCGCGCCCGGCCTCGCCGAAGCGCATGCCGCGCTCGGGGCGGAGCGTTTTTTTGTGGAATGGAAATTTAACGAAGGTCTGGCCGCACTCCGGCACGCGAGAGAGCTCGCGCCGGGAAGCGCGACCGCGAGCGATCTCCTGGCCCGTTTCGTAATTTATCTCGGGCATTTTGCCGAGGCGGAAGCGCTCGCCCGGCGGTCAGTCGAACTCGATCCCCTCAGCTTCCAGGCCCGGAGCAACCTCGCGCGCATTCTTTATTACGAAGGAAAATACGATGAGGCGCTGCTCGTCGCCCGCCACGCCGCCGAATTGCAACCGACGGCGACTTCCAGCCATCGCTGGCAGGCCTGTGTGGCCGTCTTGCGCGGCGATGGTGAGGAAGCCTTACGGGAAGCGCGACTCGAGCCCAGCCCGGGTTATCGCCGCTTCGTCATCGCCCTTGCCCAGACGACCCGGGGCGATCGCCGGGCGGCCGACGCAGCGCTTGCTGACCTGATCGCGCAGGATCGCAGCTATGCGACCTACCAGATTGCGCAGGTCTATGCCTGGCGCGGCGAAACGGACAGGGCTTTCGAATGGTTGCAAACTTCCTTCGACACCCACGATACCGGGACGCTCAGCCTCCTGATCGATCCGCTCCTCAATGGCCTCCACTCTGACCCGCGTTACCGAGCCCTTCTTGCGAAAACAGGTCTGCCGACGTCGCTATGAATCCGCGTAACTTCTTTGACGAGCTGAAGCGACGGAAGGTGTTTAAAGTCGGGGCGGCCTATCTCGTGGTCGCGTGGCTGGTCGTGCAGGCGGCGTCGATCGGGTTTCCGGCCTTCGATGCGCCGGCGTGGGTCTTGCGCGTTTTCATCCTTGTTTCGTTGCTCGGATTTCCAATCGCGGTGGTGATGGCGTGGATGTTCGATCTCACGTCCGAAGGGATGAAACTCGACACATCGACTTCCGGCAGCAAGCGCCTTTTCGCTGGGGCGGCGCTGCTCGTCGTGCTGGCGTTGGGCTGGTATTTTTATGGGCAGCCATCGTTCCGCAAAGGTGACGTCACTACGCCGACGACGACCGAGAAAAACTCGATCGCCGTTCTGCCCTTCGCCAACATGAGCGGCAAGGCGGACGAAGATTATTTCTCCGACGGCATGACCGAAGAGCTCTTGAACGTGCTCGCCAAGGTTCCGCAGCTCAAGGTGGTGGCGCGCACCTCGGTCTTTCAGTTCAAGGGCAAAGGTGGCGATATCCGCGAGATTGGTCGCAAGCTCGGCGTCACCAACATCGTCGAAGGCAGCGTGCGTCGCGATGGCCCGGAGGTGCGCATCACCGCGCAGTTAGTGCGGGTCGCCGATGGCTTCCATATCTGGCCCGAGACTTACGACCGCAAACTGGAGGGCGTCTTCGCGCTCCAGGACGACATTGCGCGGAAGATTGGCGACGCGCTCAAACTCTCGTTAGGCGTCTCTGTGCCAGTGACTGCGCGCGCGCCGATCGATCCCGAAGCCTACGACGAATACCTCAAGGGCCGCGCCCTGATGCGGCAACGCCGCGATCTGTCCTCCGCCATCGTGCATTTGAAGGCGGCCGTGGCAAAGGCGCCGGAGTTTGCGGCGGGCTGGTCGTCGCTTTCGCTGACCTATGAAGTGAGTTTCTGGTACGCGGCGCACATGACTCCGGCCTTTGAAGCGGAGTTGTTGAAGGGGCAAGCGGACGCGGCGGATCGGGCCGCCGCGCTCGAACCTGACGCAGCCACGACCGAACATGCTCTGGGAAACGTGGCCCGCGCCCGGTTCCGTTACGCCGACGCGGAAAAACATTACCTGCGCGGGATGCAGCTCGACCCGAGTTACTCGGACATCCGTGAAGATTACTCGGAAGTGCTCTACGAAGTCGCGCGTTTGGAGGATTCGATGAAAGCGGGACGCCAGTTGGTCAAGCTCGATCCTTACTTCGGCATCGGCTGGAACCGCATCCTGCGGGCGGCGATGGCACTTGATCGCCGCGCCGAGGTGGAGGAAGCGGTCCTGCAGTTGCGCGCCATCTCCACCTACAATTACATCGGCAAATTCGGATTACTCGATTATGCCGTCGCCCACGGTCGGGTCGACGAGGCACGAAGTGCGCTTACCGAAGCCGTCGCACGCTGGCCTAACGATGCAACTTTTGCGCAACAATTACTCCCTTGGGCTCTGGGTGAAGGGGATCTCGATCCCGCCGCACTGCGCGCGGCGATCGCGCACGCACCCACGGGCGAAGCGGCTTACTACTTCATCACTCGTCAGGACGTGGACGGATACAATGCCTATGTCGAGTCGCTCGGAGCGATCCCTCAGCAATACTACTTCATCGACCTCTACGGCAGCCGTCCGAAGGGCCCGGCGATGCTGCGCGATCCCCGGGTGAAAGCGATGCTGGTGCGTTTCGGCCTGCCGGCCTACTGGCGAGAAAAAGGCTGGCCCGCCGGATGCCGGCCCCTGGGAGAATCGGACTTCGAATGCGGGACCGACGCGGCGTCCGCACATTAGAGATGTCATTCTTTGCCGAACTCAAACGCCGGAATGTGCTGCGCGCCGCCGCCTTTTATGCGGCGAGTGGGTGGTTGCTGGTGCAGGTTGCCACCCAGGTCTTTCCGTTCTTCCACATCGCCGAATGGGTGGTGCGCTGGATTGTGGTGGCGGCGTGCGTTGGTTTTCCCTTCGCCTTACTCTTTTCCTGGTTCTACGAATGGACGCCGCAAGGCCTTCAGCTGGAGAGCGAGATTCCACCTAACGAATCTATCACTCGCCGGACCGGCCAGAAACTTGATCGCTGGATTATCGCGATCCTGGCGCTGGCCGTCGTTCTGTTGCTGACCAATCAGTTCGTTCTGCAGAAGGACGCGGATGTCACTTCCGGCAGGAGCGCCGCGTCCATTCCTGCCAAGTCGATCGCCGTCCTGCCCTTCGTGAACATGACTGCGGAGAAGGAGAACGAGTTCTTTGCCGACGGTCTCGCCGAGGAAATCCTGAACTCCCTCGCGCGGATCGATGGCATGCAGGTCGTCGGCCGCACCTCTTCCTTCCAGTTCAAGGGCAAGACCGATGACTTGCGCACGATCGGCCAGAAGCTTGGCGCCGCGACCGTGCTTGAGGGCAGTGTGCGCGGTGTCGGGGAACGCGCGCGCATCACCGCGCAGTTGATCCGCGCGTCCGACGGCTTTCACCTCTGGTCCGAGACTTACGATCGCACGCTCACCGACACCCTCGCCGTGCAGGTCGATATCGCCGAGCAGGTCGCGGGCGTGCTCAACGTTGTCCTCGACGATCAGCAGCGTGCACGGATGCGGGCCGAAGGCGTCAAGAACGTGGACGCCTTTATCGCCTACCAGAAAGGCCTCAAGCTTTACGCCGACGCGCACGATGCGGCGAAAAGCCGGAGCGTCATCGTCGGGTTGCGCCGGGCCAATCAGGAGTTCGAACGGGCGGTCGAGTTAGAGCCCGGCTTTTCCCAGGCCTACTTCGCCGCAGCCGACCTTTACGATCATATCCTGCTCGCGGATGATCAGTCGCAGGCCGAAAGACTAGAGGCGCAGCAAGGCGCATTGCGTTATTACGGACTCGCCGCGGCGAATAGTCATGACGAACAACAGCGCCTCCTGACTCTGGCCGATCGACAGTTAGTGAGTGACGATTGGCACGGTCTGGCGGCGAACATTGAAGCCGCGCTGAAGCATCCCGGTTGTAGCGCACCGGATTGGCTCCCTGTCTTCGCCAGTGTCTTCGGTTACGGCGATCTGATCGAGGACCTCGGCGCCAGAGTGAATGTCTGTGACCCGCTCAACACAATTAACTTTAACAGCCGGGCGCGCTCGGCCCTGGCGTCGGGTAAACCGCAGCTCGCGCTCAATGTCGTCGCCGCCGGGGAGAAAGCCCGTGGTGGCGCGTCGGTTCCGAGTCTCTTCCGGGTGCAGGCATTTATGATGATGGGGCGGGTCGCGGAAGCCCGGGCGCAAGCCGCGGCCATGAATCCGACGGAGGAGAATTACTACAAAGCCCAGGTCTTTGTCGGAACGGCTGCCGGTGAGAGCGCGGCTAGTATCCATGAGCGCCTGAAAAGCGTGGATCGCAGCCACTCGATCTACAAGTTGCAGGGCCTGACCGATACGATCGAAATCATCCTCTCCGGCGACCGGGCCGAAGCAAACCGCCGCGCGGCTGCGATCGACGCTCAACCCGCCGGGCCTTTCATCCTCGGCGTCCTCACGGCCGACTGTCTCCACGGCGCGCCCTTCGATCTCGAGGCCACGCCTAACTTTAAAGCCCGGTTGGCCGAAAGCGGGTTGCCCTGGCCGCCGCCGCAAGTCATCAAGTATCCGCCGCGCACCCCGTGAACGAATTCCTGCAACGCCTGAAACAACGCAAACTTGTGCAGTGGTCGCTGGCCTATGTGGCGGCGGCGTTCGCGCTGTTGCAGGGGATCGACATCATCGCGCAGCGCTTCGGCTGGCCCGAACAAACGATGCGCTTCGTCATCATCGCGCTCAGCGTGGGGCTGTTCGTTACGATGGTGCTGGCCTGGTATCATGGGGAACGCGGCGCGCAGCGGATCAGCGGCACGGAGCTTATGCTTCTGGCGCTCTTGCTCGCAATCGGCGGCGGATTTCTCTGGCGGTTTGGCGGCGTGGCGCGCGCGCGGGCCGTCGTATCCGCTGCTGCTCCAGCGGCAATGCCTGCTGCCTCCATTTCCGAGAAATCCATCGCCGTGCTGCCTTTCGAAAGTCTAAGTGAAGAAAAATCCAATGCCTACTTTGCCGACGGTATCCAAGACGAGGTCTTGACGCGGCTTTCCCAGATCGCCGACCTCACAGTCATCTCTCGCACCTCGACCCAGAAGTATAAAAGCGCCCCGGGTAACCTGCGCGAGATCGCACAGCAGCTCGGTGTCGCGCATATCCTTGAGGGTAGCGTGCAGAAAGCGAACGACCAGGTGCGCGTAACGGTGCAGCTGATCAATGCGACGAATGACGCGCACGTGTGGGCGCACACATACGACCGTAAACTGACCGATATTTTCGGGGTTGAGAGCGAGATCGCTAAATCGATCGCCGAGTCGTTGCAGGCGAAGCTAGCTGGACGCGAAGAACAAGCGCTGGCCGTTAAGCCAACGAAAAATCCGGAGGCGTACGATGCATATTTGCGCGGGCTGGCGGCGGAAGGAAAAGAGTTGCACGATCTTTATGCGCTTGAGAAAGCAGCTGGCTTTTACGAGCGAGCGGTTCAGCTCGATCCCTCCTTCGCGGTCGCGTGGAGCAGGCTCGCTCGTGTCGAGTCGGATTTCTTTTCGCCGACGCCAGCGCAACGCGAGGCCGCAAAGCATGCCCTGGAAATGGCGCAGAAGCTTCAGCCCGACGCGCCCGAAACTCTGACTGCGCTAGGCGTGCATCAATATCGAAGATTGAATGATTATGAAGCGGCCAAGCAAACGTTTAGAAAGGTCGTGACGCTATTACCCGGGAGTAGTGACGCCCCGGCCTATCTGGCGCGGATCGCCCGCCGACAGGCTCGATGGGACGAAAGCATTAGTCTCTTCGAGCAGGCTCTCGTGCTTGATCCGAGGAATGTCGACCTTCTCGATCAGGCAGCGGCCAACTACACCGATCTCCGACAATTCGAGGCCGCGCGAAAGCTGTATGACCGCGCGCTGGACACTCTGCCTAACGATCCAGATTTAATGGCTTATAAGGCCGTAGGCTACCAGGCTGAGGGAAATCTCACTGAAGCAGGCAAGCTGTTGCGGGAGGTCACCGCACAGATTTCTTCCATCGGCCCGGTCCAGATAAAGGGCAATCAGTTCGTGCTGGAGCATAACGAGGCTGCAGCGGTCAGATTGTGGCAGACCCGCGTGAGCGAATTCCACGTCGGCTCAGAATTGGAAAAAAGCGTCTCCCTGGTTTTTCTGGCGCTCGCGCAGCGTCTGACAGGTGACATCGCCGGCGCGAAAGCGAATGCGGAAGAAGCGCGCAAGACGCTCGTTCCAGTGTGCCAACAGCAACCTGAAAATAACTTCGCGGCTATCTTTTTGTCACGCGCGTATGCCGTGCTCGGCGACAAGGGTGCTGCGATGAAAGAAACGCAGCGAGCAATCGACGGTTTACCAACCTCGCACGAACCGTACTTGCGGCCCACCTTGGACGACAATCTTGCCTTCGTCCAAACCGTCTTCGGCGAGAAGGGCGCAGCGATCTCTACCCTCGAGCGTCTTCTAAAAGTTGCTTACTTTAGCGAGACCTACGGAGTCCCGATCACGCCGGCGCTCTTGCGACTGGATCGAACGTGGGACCCGTTGCGCTCCGAACCAGCGTTTCAAAAACTCTGCGAGGAGAAAAAGCCATGAACCGGCGTACCTTCTTCGCCGAGTTAAAGCGGCGCAACGTTTACAAAGTGGCGGTCGCCTACGCGGTCGTCGCGTGGCTCCTGATTCAAATCGCCACGCAGGTCTTCCCGTTCTTCGAAATCCCGAACTGGGCGGTTCGCGTTGTGGTGTTCCTCTTGATCCTGGGTTTTCCCGTTGCGCTGGCTCTGGCCTGGGCTTTCGAGATCACTCCGGAAGGAATCAAACGTGAATCGGAGATCGCGCCTCACGAATCGATTACTCATCACACAGGCCGGAAGCTGATTGGGATCACCGCGGCCGTGGCGGTGGTCGCGGGTGGGATGTTCGCCTTCCAGTTTTTCCGGCCACGATTGATGAGCGACCCGATACCAGCCTCGAGCCAGCCGGCGGCTTTGGTAATCGCCGAGAAAAGCATCGCCGTTCTTCCCTTCGAAAATCTTAGCAGCGACAAAGAGAACGCCTACTTCGCCGATGGCGTGCAGGATGAAATCCTCACCAACCTCGCCAGGATCGCCGACCTCAAGGTCATCAGCCGCACCTCGGTCATGCAGTATAAGACCGGGGCGCGACGCAACGTGCGCGAGATCGGTCAGCAGCTAGGTGTCGCTTACTTAGTCGAAGGCAGCGTGCAACGCGCGGCCGGCAAAGTCCGCGTCAACGCGCAGTTGATCGATGCCCGCACCGATGCGCATCAGTGGGCGCAAGTTTACGATCGGGCGCTCGATGATGTCTTTGCCATTCAGAGCGAGATCGCCCGGACGATCGCCGATCAATTACGGGCCAAACTGTCGCCGAGCGAGAAGGCCGCGATTGCAGTCAGGCCCACGGCTGATGTGGTCGCTTTCGAAGAATACAGCCGGGCCAAGACTCTCCTGCTTACCCCTTATTTTACTACTGGATCCTCTATCGCCAAAAATTACCGGCAGGCGATTGACGACTTGAACAGTGCGATCGCGCGCGATCCATCCTTTTTCGAAGCCTACTGTCAGCTTGTTGTAGCTCACGATTCCCTTTACGCGGTTTTTGGCGACCATACCCCGGAACGCCTGGCCCAGGCGGAAGCTGCTCTGCAAGGCGCCGCTCGCCTTCGGCCCGATGCGCCCGAGACGCACCTCGCCCGAGCCACCCACCTTTATTATGCTCTGCGGGACTACAAAGGCGCGCTGGCAGAATTGGAATTCGCGCGCCGCGGTTTGAGCAACGATCCACAGGTCTACGCGCTGACCGGTTACATCCTGCGCCGACAGGGAAAGGAGGAGGAGGGCGTGCGTGAGTTGCAACGCGCAACGGAGCTGGATCCGCGAAATACTTTTCTCCTCGGGCAGCTTGCCGTCAGCTATCAAAACCTTTCGCGGTATCCAGAATGCGCGGCCGCTTACGACCGCATTTTGGCGATCACCCCCGATGCCGTTCTCGCGAAGCTGGAACGAGCTCGGGTCGATTTTTTCTGGAAGGCTGATACCAAACCACCCTGCCAGCTTGTTGAACGGATTCGCGCAGAACAGCCGGCGTCGATCGCCGACGTGGCTGATGCCTGGTTCTACTGCGCCCTGCAGGAACGCGACTGGCCTGGCGCGGAGCAGGCGCTCGCTGCCCTCGGTGATAATCCGGTCTGGGGCGACAACACGATTGTATTAAATCGTCATTTTGGTGAAGGCCTCCTCGCCCGCGCGATGCACAACGAGGCCAAATCAGCCGAGGCTTTTGCCGCCGCCCGCGCCGAACAGGAGCAAGTGGTGGCCAGGCAAAAGGATTACGGGCCCGCCCTTTGCCTCCTGGGGTTGATCGATGCCGCTCTGGGCAAGAAGGAGCTCGCACTGGAGGAAGGAAAACGTGCGATGGAGTTGATGCCGGTGGAGAAGGACGCCACCAACGGACAGACAATGCAGATTTACTTCGCCATCATTGCCGCCTGGGCAGGCGAAAAGGATCTGGCCATGCAGTACCTGGACCTGGCTGGTTCGACGCCTGGCGCCGCGGTTGTCGCCAACTACGGCGCGCTCAAGCTGAATCCTTTCTGGGACTCGCTCCGCGGCGATCCGCGCTTCGAGAAAATCGTCGCCGCGGAGGCGCCGAAAGACGCGAAGCCCTAACGAGTGATGAACCCGCGCAATTTCTTCGCCGAGCTGAAACGGCGCAACGTTTACAAGGTGGCGGTTGCATATGCGGTCGTGGCCTGGCTGCTGATTCAAGCGGCATCGATTCTTTTCCCGACCTTTGAAGCGCCGCCGTGGGTCATGAAGGTGGTTGTCGCGATGATCGTGCTGGGTTTTCCGATCGCGCTCATTCTGGCGTGGGCCTTTGAGATCACGCCGGAAGGAATCAAGCGCGCGGAAGATGTAACGCCGGAGGAATCCATCACTGGCCGCACCGGGCGCAAACTCCTCGGCATCACGGTCGCCCTCGCCGTCCTCGCGGCGGGGTTGCTGGCGTGGCAACTCCTCCGGCCGAAACCGGTTGCACCGATCGCGTTGGCGCCTGCGGTGACGACTCGCGTCATTCCGGAAAAATCGATCGCGGTCCTACCGTTCGACAATCTGAGTGAAGATAAAGCGAACGCTTACTTCGCGGAAGGAGTGCAGGACGAAATCCTAACGCGGCTGGCCAAGGTCGCGGATTTGAAGGTCATCTCGCGCACCTCGACCCAGCGCTTCAAAAGCGCGCCGGAAAATTTGCCGGAGATCGCGAAGCAACTGGGTGTCTCCACCATCCTGGAAGGCAGCGTGCAGAAGTCGGGGGACCAGGTGCGGGTGAATGTGCAGCTGATTCATGCGGCGAGTGATGCGCATCTTTGGGCCGACACCTTCGATCGGAAGCTGACCGACATCTTCGCGGTGGAGAGCGAGATTGCCCAAACCATCGCGGAGAGATTGCAGGCAAAGCTAACCGGCTCGGAGAAAATCCTCCTCGCAAAAAAGCCCACGGAGAACCCGGAAGCGTACGAGCTCTATCTGAAGGGCCGCTTTTTTTGGAACAAACGCACCGCGGCGGATTTGCGGAAATCGATCGACTACTTCAGGCAGGCGATCGCGAAAGATCCGGACTATGCGCTGGCTTATGCCGCCCTGGCCCAGGCTTGGATCTTGTTGCCCGCCCACAACGCGGCCGCGCCCAAAGATTGCGCGCCGCCCGCGGAGGAGGCGATCAGGAAAGCGCTCGCCTTGGACGAGACTTCTTCCGACGCGCATGCCGCTTTTGGGGAGCTGCGGGCGGCCTTCCAATTCGACTTCGCGGGTGCGACTGCTGAGTTCGGACGGGCAATCCAGTTGAACCCGAATGACGCGACTGCCCGGCATTGGTCGGGCATGAACACGGGGGCCTTGGGCAACATCGCCAGCGAAGTGGCGGAGATGCGGCGAGCCGCGGCGCTGGATCCACTCTCGCTCATCATCAATACCAATCTGGGGCGGGCTCTTATTGATGCCCGCCGTTTCGACGAGGCCATCGCCCAGTTGCACAAGACCATCGAGATGGACGCCAGCTTCTCCTACGCTCACCGCTTGTTAGGGCTGGCCCTCGAGCTCCAGGGGAAATCGGCGGAGGCGATCGCTGCGTATGAGAAAGCGATTTCGTTAGGCGAGGATGTGCCCGCGCCCGCCATGCTGGGTCATCTTTACGGCACCCTCGGCCGGAAGGAAGAGGCGACAAAAATTCTTCGGCAACTCCAGGCGGAGAGCGAGCACAGGTATGTCGATCCATATTGGCTCGCGATCGTTTACGTGGGTCTGGGCGACCGCGAGCACGCCCTCGCGGCGCTCGAGCAAGGCTACGCCGGCCGCAGCGGCGATGAGTTGAGCTTCCTCCGGATCGATACCTTCTTCGACCCTCTGCGCGACGATCCGCGCTTCCAGGCGCTGGCGGAGAAGATTGTGCCCGCGAGAGAATTTGGCCAAGCTTCGCCCGCTTTGAAATGAACCCGCGCAACTTCTTCGCCGAGCTGAAGCGGCGCAATGTTTATAAGGTTGCGGTCGCATACGCGGTCGTTTCGTGGCTGCTGATTCAAGCAGCTTCGATTGTTTTACCAACGTTTGAAGCGCCGGCCTGGACGATGAAGATCTTACTTGTGGCGCTCGTCATTGGATTCCCCATTGCCGTCGTTCTGGCGTGGGCCTTCGAGATCACGCCGGAAGGAATCGTCCGCGCCGAAGATGTCGCGCCTAACGAGTCGATCACTCGCAAAACCGGACGGAAGCTCATCGGCCTCACGGTTGCGCTGGCAGTTATCGCGGCTGTCTTGTTCGTATTCCAATTTCTGCGACCGAAATCGGCGCGGGTGGTTGCGGCGCCGGCAACGACTGTCGCTCCGACTGCCGCTCCGGAAACATCCACCCCGCCGGAGAAATCCATCGCGGTATTGCCATTCGAAAATCTGAGCGACGACAAACAAAATGCGTTTTTCACCGATGGCGTGCAAGACGAGATTCTGACTGATCTGGCGAAGGTGGCGGACTTGAAGGTGATTAGCCGCACCAGCGTGATGCAGTACAAAACCGGGACGCGAAATCTCCAGGAGATCGCGCGCGCATTGAAGGTGGCCCACGTCGTGGAAGGAACGGTGCAACGCTTTGAGAAGCGCGTGCGCGTGACCGCGCAGCTGATCGATGCGCGTAACGATACCCACCTTTGGGCGGAAAAATACGACTGGGAACTCGCGGATGTTTTCGCTATCCAAAGCGAGATCGCGCAAACGATCGCCGATCAGTTACAGGCAAAGCTGTCGCCAAAGGAGAAGGCGGCGATGCAGGAGAAGCCGACGCAAAACATGGCCGCCTACGACCTATATCTCAGGGCAAAAGAGATCGACCGAAGTGTTGATACCAGCCCGGAACGTTACCGCCGGGAAGCGGAGCTCCTCGACCAGGCCATAGCCAATGACCCGTCGTTCGTGGCTGCTTTGTGTTTGTTAGTCGACGCACACCTTGGGGCTTACTGGCTTAATCACGATCACACTCCGGCACGACTGGAGCTCGCGCGGAAAGCGCTCGACGCCGCGGCGCGACTGGATCCTGACGCCGGTATCGTGCATTTGAGCCGGGGGCTTTTTTACTACTGGGGTAGTCGCGACTACGCTCCCGCCCTGTCGGAACTGACGCTCGCCCGCCGCTCGTTACCGAATGACTCGGACGTCTTGAAATATCTCGCGGCGATCGAGCGGCGCCAGGGACATTGGGCCGAGTCGACCGCACATTATGAACAAGCCGCAGCATTCGACCCCCGAAACGCCGGGCTGCTCAATCAGCTCGCGATAAACTACCGGCGGCTGCGGCGTTACCCGGATCTGATTCGGTTATACGACGGGATTCTTTCGTGGAAACCGACCGACTTCGATTCCACCCTTTCGCGGGCATTTGCCGATATCGAGCAACGCGGCAATCTCAATCGGCTGGAAGCCGTCTGCGCCGGAGAGATCATAAAAAAAGCTGACCCTAATGATGCCGCCGACGCTCGTCTTCCGCTGGCGTTTTTTAAGCGAGACTATCCTGCAGCGGAGCAGGCAATCGCCGCGTATCGGCGCCCGATCTTTAATGACAATGGTTTTGTCACGCCTCGTCAGTTTCTCGAAGGAATCATTGCGGAAGAACTC
>JBKJNW010000205.1:0-4083 GCA_046593335.1 Chthoniobacterales bacterium
GGGCCACGAGAATCCTGCCCATTTGCCGGCGGAGCTTCGCGGAGAGTACGATGTCGCCGCCACCACCACCGGTGACCGTGCCATTGACACCCATCGAGAAGTCGTAGGGTTGGCCGAGGTTTGGATCGCCGGTTGAGGCGAAGAAGAAGCCGAAGAAATTGCTGTCGAAGAACGCATTTTGGTTGTTGCCGCAAGGCGTTCCGACGCAACTCGCGCCGCTCGTGGTCGAGTCAAATGAACGACCGGTAAGGTTGCCCGTAGGCGTGACATTCAGGTGGTAGGATCCTGGAGCCAGGTGAACGTTCAAGCCTTCAATAGCGACCATGAATTCGGTGAAGCCGAATCCACTGCGACCAGTCGGAGTTACGGTCGGTGTGACCGTCGTGCCGCTGGCGATGAGAGTGCCCGGATTACCTACTGAAACACCCTGGCGGATTTCATAGCTGGCACCAATGACAGAGGTGTCGGCAAGGTTATTCGAGAAGACTGAGGTCACATCCCATCCATCGGCATCCGGCACGTTGAAGTCATCATAGGTGCTGGCATACTGGCCGGAACCGAGGCTGGTGTCGCGCTCGTTGGCAAGGCCGTTGACGTCGTTGAAGTCGCCGTTGTACCAAAGGGCGTCACCCGATGGCGTCGGCGTCGGCGTCGGCGTCGGTGTCGGCACCCCATTGGAATCGGCCCGAATGAGCCAGTTGCCCACGAGGCCGAAGCTCTCGATCGGAGCGACTGGCAGCTCGTTGTTATTCAGGTTGTTAATGTCACCCGTGGCGCCGCCCGCAACGTAGCTGACGTTGGAGAAGGTCGGGGCCGTCTCGTCAAACGCGGCCGGGAATTGCCCCCCGCTGTGCGTGATGAGAAAGCCGACAAAGAAGTTTGTCGTCGTGATCGTCGTATCCGGGATGTCCGTCAAAATAAAGGTGTCTGTGCCCTGTGAGGCAACGACTCCACTGGCCGTGTTTAACAGGACCGCATCCGTCGGACTACCGTCGCCATTTGGATCGCTCCAAATCGCTACCGTATAGGGTTTCCCGTTCAGGCTTGGATCGGGAAACACCGGAGTGCCCCAGGCGATGGAAACGGTTTTGATCGTCTCGTTGCCTGGCGTCACGGCAAACTTGTTCAGCGCGATGATGTCGCCGCCGTTGGTTAAACCGACCCCGTCCTCCGCTGTCCCATCGTCGACCATGTAGTCCGACGCAGGTAATAACATTTGATGCCATGACGTATGACCCGCCTGGCGCGCTGACGACGAGGGGCTTCCGCCATTCGGGCCATGGGTTTGTTTCGCTGACGACACGGATGGTTTGCCTGCCTGCGCGAGCGCGAGCGAAGCAACCAATGCCATCGAAGTCAGCATGACTTTCTGCAAGGTTGGATGTTTCATAGGATTTAGTAGGCGGAGTTTTTGAGGCGTCTGTCAAGCCTATTTTCATTTACCGTTCATTCGTTTCTATGAGAAAAAATCCTGGAATTTCGGAGGAAACCCCCTCTGATCTCGGTCGTGCGCTCCCTCTGCGACGGGTCGGTTTTTTTTAGTGCGCGCCTCGGGCAATCACGCTAGAACAAGCGCATGGCCCGCAAGAAAACCCGAGTCGAAGCTCCCGCGGTGTTGCACGAAGCGAAAGTGCTCGCTCCCAATGGCGGAGGACTCTCGCCGAACGAACGAAGTCTCAATTTCGGCGAACGCTGGCCTTATGCGCCCGCCCCGGAGCAGAGCGACTACGTCAAGATCAAGCCGCGCTACCAGCTCTTCATTAATGGCCAATTCCGCGCCCCGCACTCGGGTGCTCATTTCGATTCCATTAATCCGGCGACCGAAGGCAAGCTGGCCGAGATCGCCGAGGCCGATGCCTACGATGTCGATCTCGCGGTCCGCGCGGCGCGCCGCGCTCATCGAAAAGTCTGGAGCCGGATGCCGGGCCGGGAGCGGGGTAAATACCTTTATCGCATCGCCCGGCTCATCCAGGAGAAGACGCGAGAACTGGCCATCCTCGAGTCGATGGATGGCGGGAAAACAATCAAGGAAAGCCGCGACATCGATCTGCCTCTGGTCGCGGCGCACTTTTTTTACTACGCCGGCTGGGCCGATAAACTCCAATATGCCTTTCCTGGCCGCACGCCCCAGTCGTTAGGCGTGGCCGGGCAGATCATCCCCTGGAATTTCCCGCTCCTGATGGCGGCCTGGAAGCTCGCGCCGGCGCTCGCCGCCGGGAATACCTGCGTGCTCAAGCCGGCCGAGACCACCAGCATCACCGCGATGCATCTGGCGGAGATTTTTCAGGAGGCAGAATTGCCCGACGGCGTCGTCAACATCGTCACCGGCGCAGGCAAAACCGGCCAGGCGCTGGTCGAGCACGACGACGTAAACAAGATTGCGTTTACCGGCTCGACCGCCGTCGGCAAAATGCTCACGCGCGCTGTCGCCGGGACGAAAAAGAAGCTCACCCTCGAGCTCGGAGGCAAGGCCGCGAATATCATTTTCGAGGACGCGGCGATCGATCAGGCGGTCGAGGGCATCATCTCCGGCATCTTCTTTAACCAGGGCCATGTCTGTTGCGCCGGCTCGCGTTTGCTCGTGCAGGAAGGCGTTTTCCCCGCGGTCATCCGCAAGTTGCGCGACCGCATTTCGTCCCTTCGCGTCGGCAATCCGCTCGATAAGAACACCGACATCGGCGCGATCAATTCCCGCATGCAACTGGATAAGATTTGCGAGCTGGTCGACAGCGGTTTGCAGCAAGGCGCGGAACTCGTCCAGCCGCGGCTCCAATTGCCGGACAAGGGTTACTGGTATCCGCCGAGTTTCTTTACCGGCGTCACCGCCTCGCATCGGATCGCGCAGGAGGAAATTTTTGGGCCGGTCCTGAGTGTAATGACTTTCCGCACCCCTGAAGAAGCGATCGAGCGCGCCAACAACACCCCCTACGGCCTGAGCGCCGGCGTTTGGACCGACAAAGGGAGCAAGATCTTTAAGATGGTGAGCAAACTGCGGGCGGGCGTCGTCTGGGCCAACACCTACAACAAATTCGACCCGACCAGTCCCTTCGGCGGTTATCGCGAGAGCGGCTTCGGCCGCGAAGGCGGGCTGCACGGGCTCGCCCCTTATCTGAGTCTCGCCTGATCGTTAGGCGAACGCGGCGGGCGCACCTGGCCGGCCACGGTGTCGAGGTAGAGGACCACGACGACGGCCGCGAGCCAGGGGCGGAGAACGGCGTGGAGGAGCGAACTCAGGAGCGTCGTTAGGCCAGAGAGGAGATCGATCGAGTCGTTTGTGGCCATGGCCTCTATCATGGCCGCGGCCTGTTCCACGCCCGTCACGCCGCGCAATTTAAAGAGCACGACCGGCAGCTCGATCGCGACATTCAACACGATAACTGCAAGCAGCCAGAGCGAAGCAATCATGGCACCGCGATAGAGCGGTCTTTGCGCACGGGGCAGTTCCGCTCCGCTCCGCGCCAGTTCTTTGCTTTCCTGCAAGGCCTCGACCGTAGGCCGGTCGCCGAGCGCGCCGGCCTGTTGCCAGAAGAGGAAGTTAATGAAAAGCCGCGCCACCATGTAGGCGGCGAAAATGAGCAAAACCAAGGTCAGCAAAAGTGAGCTGACCGAAGCAGCGCCGGCCGCGAGCGAGAAGGCGACCAGGAGCGGAAGCGCTGTCCAGAGGAAATAGCTTCCATAGACGATCAACCCGAGGATGAACATCCGGGTCCAGAGGGGCTTGGCCCGAGCGAGGAGATCGGGCATGGTCGGATCGCGCCCGGCGGAAAGATCCGCCGCCAGCAGTTGCGTCCCTGCAAGCGAAAACGGCCAGGCGACGACAAGCAGCACCAAGGCGACAAACACCACCGTTGCCGCCGTCACGACTGGCACAAGCGATCCCTGCCCCTTCGGCATTTGGAGAAAGGGCGCGGCGATCTGGAGAACAAATGCCGGGACCGAGACAAGCAGACCGAGAACGAAAAAACGGGCGAAACCAGCCCGATAGATTCGCCAGCCGCGCGCGAAGATCTCACCGAAGCTGAGCCGTTTCCTTGCGCCTGGCGGCAACGGCGGTGGCACTGCGGCAGAGTCTTCTTCTTCCGG
>JBKJNW010000077.1:0-3900 GCA_046593335.1 Chthoniobacterales bacterium
ACTTGGAGAAAAGCCGCTTCCAACCGATCCTGAATCGTGTCGCCGCGCGCCTGACTCTGCCAGCCGGAAAAACCCGCGCCATCGTAGGCGACGATTAATTTCAGCCGCCGCGCCCGCGCCTGCGGCGACAACCGCGTCTCGTTAGGCAAATGGGCTCGGCTCGAAGCCGCCCTGGTTGGAGACCAAGCTGTCGAGATAACTTTGCAAAAGCATCTGCGCCGCCACCTGGTCGATGTAGCCGCGGCTTTGCCGGACGGATTTGCCCGCTTCCTGCAGGGCGCGCTGGGCCGCGACCGTGGAAAGACGCTCATCCCAGGTACGCACGTCGCAACCCGCTTTGGTCTTCAGCTTCGCCGCAAACTTCGTCGCTTCTTCGGCCGAGGCGCCCATGCTTCCGTTCATATGCCGGGGCAGGCCGACCACGATCAGTTCGACATTCTTCTCCGTCACGATCTCGCCGATCCGCGCCACCGGGTCGGCCACTTTTGCGACCGCGATCGTCTCGGCCGGATGCGCCAGCATTTGCAACTCGTCGGAGAGCGCGACTCCGATCCGCGCCGTTCCGTAATCGATTCCCATGATTCGTTTCATTTCGTTAGGCCAGTTCGCTCACTGCAATTCCGGCGGGAGTTTCCCGACCAGGTTCTTGATTTTCTCCGCGTCGTGCCGGCTGCAAATCAGAATCGTGTCTTCGGTCCGCACCACAATCAGGTTATGCACGCCGAGGAGCGCTATTTTGGAGGGCTGCTCGCTAAAGACGATGTTCTTGCTCGCGTTCAAGGTCGTGAGTTCGCAATTGGCTGCGTTGGCCTGCTCGTCTTTCGGCAGGTAGGAGGCGACCGCGCGCCAGCCGCCGACATCATCCCAGTCAAATTTCGCTTCCACCATCAGGACGCGATCGGCTTTCTCCATGATCGCGTAGTCGAAAGAGATCATCGGCAAACCGGGGAAGCGGCTGCTCAGGGCTCGCTCCCAATTACCGGTGGCGCAGAGCTGCGAAATGAAATCCGCCAGCTCCGGCGCGTGCCGATTGAACTCGCTCAGCACGGTTGGGACCGACCAGACAAACATCCCGGCGTTCCAGCGGAAGTTGCCTTTGCGGACGAAGGCATCGGCCAGCTCGGCGTTGGGTTTTTCTCGAAAACGCAGCACCCGGAAGACGTCGTTAGGCGTGGAGCCGTCCTGCAAGGGAGCCGGCGCGCCCTGTTCGATGTAACCGAAGCCCGGACAAGCCCAAGTCGGCTTCACTCCGATGGTCACGAGCGACCCGGTCTCTTCCGCGGCCCGCGCCGCAGTCCGCATTGTTTCCTGAAAGGCGGCCCGGTCCTTGATCACATGGTCGGCCGGCAAGACCATCATGGTCGCGCGATGATCGCGGGCCGCCACCCAGGCCGTGGCGAGGGCGACAGCGGCGGCGGTGTCGCGCTTGGCCGGCTCGGCCACGATGTTTTCCGGCGGCAAATCGGGCAGCAGTTCCCGCACGGCGTCTTCCTGGTCAACGTTGGTCAAGATGAGGATCCGTTCTCCGGGAACGAGGCCTTGCAGCCGATCGATTGTCTCCTCGATGAGCGTTTTGTCCGAGACCAGTTTGAGCAACTGCTTCGGTCGCGCGCGCCGGCTCAGCGGCCAGAAACGTTCCCCGCTGCCGCCAGCCAGAATGAGCGCATAAAGCGAGTTCGTCATTGCAGCAGGTGGGTTGGATTCATTCAAAAGTTTTTCCCGTTTCTTTTTCGCGCGACGGGAAGTATAAGGTTAGGCGATGTCAATTTCGTTATCCATTCCAAAAACGGCGGAAGCGCTGCCGTTGGACGGATTGCTCACCCTGACCCGGACGGCCTTTGGTCTGGGCATCGGTTTACTCGTGGCGGAACGCCTCAACCGTTCCGCGCGGCAGGCGACCGCAATCGCACTCGTCTCGGTCGGGACGCTCGCCGTCATCCCACTGCTGGTGAAGATGGCGCTGGAGCGCATTAACCGGCCGGAAAGCGAGCGCGGGATGCGCCGCCGTCTCCTCTCGATCCGAAGCAGTTCGGGTTATTCGTCGGAACAGGACATCTTTTAGCGTCGATGTAGCGGCGGGCGTGCCGCCCGCAAAGGATCCACCACCAGGACAGCGCTCTCGTTTCGGACAGACACGCGCTTTCCTTGCGGCCGACACGGCCGCCGCTACCTCACAGCTTGCTTGCTCCAATCGCTTCGCCGCGCTAAGTCCACCCGATGACATCGCCCGCCGACTCCGCCACCCGCAAAGCGCTTCGCGAAAGATGTGAAGCCATTCTCCGCGAGGAGGAAATTCTCCGGGAAGGCGGCGGCAAGGTCGGCCAGGATCGCCAGCGTAAACGCGGCCGTCTTCCAGCGCGCGAGCGCATTCAGCTTTTGCTCGATCGCGGCGCGGACTTTTTCGAGATCGGGCTCTGGGCTGCCTATAAAATGTATGAGCAATGGGGCAGTGTCCCGGCCGCCGGTGCGGTCGCGGGCATCGGCCAGGTCGCGGGCGTGCCCTGCATGATCATCGCCAACGACGCGACGGTGAAGGCCGGCGCCTTCTTTCCCCAAACGGCGAAGAAACTCATCCGCGCGCAGCGCATGGCGTTTGAATCCGCGCTCCCGATTATTTACCTGGTCGATTCCTCCGGCGTTTTCCTCCCGATGCAGGACGAAATTTTCCCCGACGAAGACGACTTCGGGCGGATTTTTCGCAACAACTCCGTCATCTCCGCCGCGGGCATTCCGCAGTTCGCCGCCATCATGGGAAACTGCGTGGCCGGCGGCGCCTATCTGCCGGTGCTCTGCGACAAGGTGCTCATGACCGAGGGCAGTGGCCTTTACCTCGCCGGGCCGTCGTTAGTTCAGGCCGCTATCGGGCAAGTCGTCGATGCCGAAGAACTCGGCGGCGCGAAGATGCACGCCGAAGTCAGCGGTACGGTCGACTTTTACGAGAAAGATGATCCGGCGTGTTTGAAGCGGATCCGTTCCCTCGTCGCACATCTCCCGGAAGCGGAGGCGGCAAAAAAGACCGGTGCGAAAAAGAAGTTTGCCGCCCCAGCGAAAAAGCCGGAAGCGGTTTACGATCTGATCGGGCTGGAGGGGCAGAAACAATACGACGCGCGCGATCTGCTCGCGTCGATCATCGACGCCGATTCGCTCGACGAATACAAGGCCGACTACGGCAAAACGCTCGTCACCACTTACGCGCGGATCGGCGGGCACTCGGTCGGCATCGTCGCTAACCAACGGCACCAGGTGCGGACGAAGAAGGCCGGCATCCAGATGGGCGGCGTGATTTATTCCGACAGCGCCGACAAAGCCGCGCGTTTCGTCATGGATTGCAATCAAACCGGATTGCCGATCATTTTTTTTCAGGACGTGACCGGGTTCATGGTCGGGCGCGACGCGGAACAAAGCGGCATCATTCGCAGCGGCGCCAAACTGGTCAACGCGGTCAGCAATTCCATCGTGCCGAAGATCACGATCATCGTGGGCGGTTCCTTTGGCGCGGGCAACTACGCTCTCTGCGGCCGCGCTTACGATCCGCGTTTCATCCTTGCCTGGCCGAATGCGCGCTACGCCGTGATGGGCGCCGCCCAGGCCTCCGACACCGTGTTCTCCGTCCTCGCCAAGTCGCGCGAGCGCGGTGACCAAAAAGCGTCGCCGGAAGAGCTCGAGCAATTGCGCGCGAAGGTGAAGGAAACTTACGAAGAGCAGACCGATATCCGCTACGGCGCGGCGCGGGGCTGGCTCGACGCCATCATCCAGCCGCACGAGACACGCGATGTCCTTCTGAAATTGCTAAGCTACGTTTCGCGTCCCATGCCCAAGGCTCGCTTCCATATGGGAGTGGTCCAAACGTAGCTCGGGCATTCTACCTCACTCTGCCGACTGAGCTTCCGGCGATGACAG
>JBKJNW010000231.1:0-89449 GCA_046593335.1 Chthoniobacterales bacterium
GCGCATGGCCGCGGCGATGGGACCGTTCCCCGGTTACCTGGATGCACGCGCCAGCGGCGTGCCCAAGCCGGTCGCGAAAGACAACGTCGCCCCCATGACCGAAGTCATCGAGCAACATCGTTGCGCCGTGCGCGAGATTCCGGACAACGAAGAGTTTGCCTATCTCAAGGAAGAAGCGGCCAAGGTCTGGGACCAGACCGCTGAGCTCGGCGAGGAATTTGGTTATCGGAACGCCCAGGTCACCGTCCTCGCGCCCACCGGCACGATTAGTTTCCTGATGGATTGCGACACGACCGGAATCGAGCCCGACATCGCGCTGGTGAAATACAAGCTCCTGGCCGGCGGCGGCATGCTGAAAATCGTCAACCAGACCGTCCGCCCGGCGCTCGAGAAGCTCGAATACAACTCCGAGGAAATCGAGCGCATCATCGCGCACATCGATTCCTTCGACACGATTGAGGACGTGACCGACAGCGACGGCTCGAACATTACTTCCGGGCTGAAACCGGAACACATCTCCATTTTCGATTGCGCCTTCAAGCCGTTCAAAGGCGAGCGCTCGTTAGGCTACATGGGCCATCTGCGCATGATGGCGGCAGCCCAGCCATTCCTGAGCGGCGCCATTTCCAAGACAGTTAATATGCCGGAGAACGCCACCGTCGACGAGATCATGAACACCTACCTTGAGGGCTGGCGCCTCGGGCTGAAAGCGATCGCAATTTATCGCGACGGGTCCAAGCGTTCCGCGCCCTTGAACACGCGCAAGACCAAAGACATGGGCGGCGTCGCCGACGGCGCGCCGCTGGGGCGCCAACAATTGGAGAGCCGCATCGTCGAGTTGGACGAAGAAATCTCGAAACTACGCTGCCAACTCGACCAGCCGGTTCGTCATCGCATGTCGGACACGCGCATGTCGCTCACGCACAAATTCGAGATCGCGGGGCACGAAGGCTACATCACCGTCGGCCTCTACGAAGACGGCCAGCCGGGCGAGCTCTTCATCCAAATGTCGAAGGAAGGGAGCACCATCGGTGGTCTCATGGACACGGTCGCGACCCTCACCTCGATGGCGTTGCAATACGGCGTGCCGCTGGAGAGCCTGGTGAAGAAATTCGCCTACCAGCGTTTCGAGCCGAGCGGGTTCACCAAGAATCCCGACATCCGCAACGCCAGCAGCATCACCGATTACGTCTTTCGCTGGCTCGGCTGCCAGTTCATCAAAGGCTACAAGGAAGCGACCTCCCCCAGCCGCAGCCATCCCGAGCTGCCGCTCAAAGAAATCGCCGACATGGAAAAGAAAGCGGTCAACCGCCCGGTCTCGGACCTTTCCCGCACCGGCGACAAGGAATTGATCGATGTCATCACCAACCACGCGCCGAACGAAGGCAGCCCGAACGGCCTGACCAACGGCCGGACCCACGCCGAACGGGTCAGCGAAGCCCTCGGCAACATGTTCATGGACACCACCTGCTCACATTGCGGGAGCAACAAGGTGATCCGGGCCGGCGCCTGCGGCGTCTGCACCGAGTGCGGCACGAGCCAGGGCTGCAGCTAGCGTTTCGTTAGGGGATTTGGCGTCCGGGGGTCTGCCGCTGGGTGGACAACCGGGCGCCTTTCGCTACAATACGTGACCGCCGGCGCTCGCTGGCTAGCTCACCTTTTATTATGGCACTCAGCGAAACCGAAATTCAGCGACAGAAGGAAATTCAACAGGCCGAGGAGCTCCTCTTCAGCGGGCACCAGGAACTCGGCTTTGCCAAGGGACTTTTCCTCGGAAATTTCGTGGCCGACTGGGCCATGCCCTACCCTAGCCTGACCGACGCGCAGCAGGCGGACGTCGATCGCGCCGTCTCCGAATTGCGCACCTTCCTCGAGGAACATCTCGATCCGGAAGAGATCGATCGCGAGGCGGACATTCCGCGCCATGTGATCGATGGGCTCGGCCGGGTCGGCGTCCTTGGCATGACCGCGCCGAAGGAAGTGGGCGGCCGCGGCTTTTCCCAGATGCAGTATTGCACGGTGCTGGAAGAAATCGGCGCGCGCTGCGCTTCGACCGCGGTCTTTACCAACGCGCATCACTCGATCGGGATTCGCGCCCTCCTTCTTTTTGGAACGAAAGAACAGAAGGAAAAGTGGCTCCCGAAATTAATGAACGGCGAGCAGCTCGCCGCCTTTGCTTTGACCGAACGCGAAGCCGGCTCTGACGCGGCCAACGTGCAACTGACGGCCGAGCCGAGCGAAGACGGTTCGCATTACATTCTCAATGGCGAAAAGCGCTACATCACCAACGCGTCGATCGCGCAGGTGCTCACCGTCATGGCGCGCACGCCGAACCCGAAGAAGCCGGGCAAGACTGCGATCACCGCGTTTCTCGTCACCCCCGACATGGAGGGCTTCGAAATGATCGAGCCGCGCATGCCGAAACTCGGCATCCGCGGGACCGCGACCGGACGTTTCCGACTGAACAACGTCCGGGTGCCGAAAGAAAATGTTCTGGGCCCGTTAGGCAAAGGCCTCCGCGTGGCGCTGACCGTGCTCGATTTCGGGCGCACGACGTTCGGCGCCTGCTGCACCGGTGGCGCCAAGACCTGTCTACGATTGGCGGTCGAGCACGCCAACACCCGCAAGCAATTCCAGAAGACGCTGGGCAATTTCGATCTCGTAAAGAAGAAGATCGCGCGGATGGCGGCGGACATCTACGCGATGGAAGCGATGACCCAGGTGACGGCGTCGCTGATCGATCGCGGCCTCGAGGATTACATGCTCGAGACGGCGATGCTGAAGGTGTTCACGACCGAGCGTCTCTGGGATGCGGTCAATGATTGCTTCCAGATCCACGGCGGGTCGGCTTATTTCGACGACTCACCGTTAGGCCGAATGCTGCGCGACGCGCGGATTAACCAGATCGGCGAGGGCAGCAACGAAGTGCTCACTTCATTCATCGCACTGGTCGGAATGCGCGGGCCGGGGATGGAGTTCAAGGAAATTTACGACACCATGCTCAAGCCATGGCGGCCGGAAGGTGCCAAAGCCGCTTGGGGCGCGGGGATGAAACGGCTCAGCGCCGCGGTCAAGGTGCCCGAAGTACCGGTGCGCAACGACCGGCTGAAATCTTATGCCGGCCAGCTCGCGCGCTTGGTCTGGCGTTTCAATTTCGCGGTCAACAAGGCGCTCATCACTTATCGCGAACCGGTCATGGATATGCAGTTGGTGCAGGAACGGATCGCCAACGCGGCGATGGAAATGTTCGCCGCTACCTGCGTGCTGAGCCGCTGGGACTCCGAATTATCGACCCAAGGGCGCAATGGACGCGATGCGGTCGATCACATCGCAGCCGATCTCTTCATCCGGCGCGCCTTGCGCAAAACGCGGCACTTCCTCCGCGGCTTGGGCGACAATGACGACAACGCTATTCTCGCCACCGCTGACGCCGTGCTCGGCCAGACGAGCGAGGCAAGCCGCAACGGCCAGTAAGTCGAGGGCACGTTTTCCGCTTTGCGGGGAGCCAGTTGTGGCTTCTCCAGTTTTCCCGCGCACCGCTCCCATCCAGGACCCGCCGAAAAGATCGGCGCTCCTGCGCTGGTTCTGTGGCGGGCTCCTTTTTCTTTTTGTCGTCTCCGTCGCATGGGAGCTGAACGGCTCCTCGGTCGGGATGTGGAGCAATCTGCTCTCGGAAAAAACCGCGCCCGCCGGACTGTTGTTTTCCACGCCCAAACGAGTCCGGGGCGACGAGTGGACCGTCTGGACGCCGGCGATGCTTTCGCAGGCGCAACAAACGCCGCCGTTTCCGATTGAAAACACGAGCCTCGGGGCGGGCAAGACGCCGCTAATCATGAGCGTGCCGGTCGCCTATTACACGACGCTCTTTCGGCCGCAGCTCTGGGGATTTTTCGTCTTCAATTTTGCGCGCGGCTTTTCCTTTTATTGGTGCGCCAAAGTCTTCGGACTTCTCTTCGCCACCGGCTGGTGCTTGCGCCAGATCGGTTTGCGCAGCGCCGGGCTGACAGTTTTCGGGGCGATCTGGATCTTCTTTTCCAGCTTTACTCAGTGGTGGTTTTCATCGCCGGCGATGCTGCCGGAGATGATCGCAAGCTGGGCGATTTGCCTCGGCTGCGCCGCCCGGCTCCTCCGGCCGTTGACGCGCGGGCAGACGACGGCAGCGCTCGCCGGGTTCGTCTTCTTCGCGATCAATTTCGTCCTTTGTCTTTATCCGCCGTATCAGATTCCGCTGCTGTTGTTAGGCGGAGCGATCCTCGTTGGGGTCAGCCGGGAGGTCGGCACCGCGCCCGGGAATATTATCCTGGCGCGGCTGGGCTTGGGAATGCTCCTCGTTCTGCTGATTCTGATTCCGTTTTGGATCGAAGTGCGGCCGACGCTGGGACTCGTTAGGCAGACCGTTTATCCGGGAGCGCGCCGCGCGCTCGGCGGCGACCTCTCGCTCTTCAAACTCTTCTCGGGCTTGATCGGCTTTTTCGAAAGCGAGCAGGTCGGGCCCCGGATTTACAATAACATCGCGGAGGCGAGTAATTTTTATCCGCTCTGGCCATTACCTGCACTCGTGGTGGTCTTTGCGGCATGGCGCGGGCGCGCTCGGATCGACCCGCTCCTCGCTGCCCTCGGGCTGACGCTGATCGTCTTGAGCCTTTACTGCGTGGTGCCGTGGCCGAGCTGGTTGCTGCACGGAACGTTGCTCTCGTTCTCGACCGAACGCCGGGCGCTTCTCGCCGTCGGGGTCGCGAACGTTTTTTTCTGCTGCCTCTTTCTCGACCGTTACCGCGAGCGGATCCTGGCGAACTCCGCCGCCTGGGGGATGGGGGTCGCGAGCTGGCTCGCGATGGCAGCCCTCCTTTGGTCGCTTAGCCAGCGCGATCCGACCTACTTCGCCGACAGGTTCCAGCTCCTTCTCCCATTGGCGATCAACACCGCGGTCATCGTTCTTTTCTTTGGCGAGAGCCTGCGCCGATTTCTACCCGCCGTGCTCGGCATTCTTCTCATCTTCAGCAATGCCGGCATCAATCCCCTCATGACGGGCCTCGCGCCTCTGATCGACTCAGAGACATTTCAGACGGTCCAGCGCCTGCACCGGGCCGATCCCGCGGGGAAATGGATCGTTTTCCATAGCCGATACTTTGCGCAGCTGGTCAAGGCGACGGGCGTCCCGATTTTTAACGGCACCAAAGTCGTCCCGGATCTGCCGTTTCTGCATCGGCTCGATCCCGCGGCCGCCAACGAGTTCACCTACAATCGCTACGCGAACATCGTTTGTGAACTTCCGCGCCAAGGCCAGCGGGCGCCGGTCGAGGGCGGCCTGGTCCATCCCGACATGTATATCCTCTTTCTGGCGCCGGATTTTCCGGCGCTGCAGGAGGCGGGATATCGCTACGTCGTTTTCCCGCGCGAGTGGCCGGGGGCGCAGAGCTACGGTTTCGCGCTGAAAGAGAAGATTACCCGCGGTGACCTTTGGATTTATCACCGAGCCGAAAAGGTGCCCTCCCCTGTGACCGCTGGGGCACAGTTTCCGGAGCGCTTGGCGCGTTTTTAGCTCCCCCGGGTGGGGTGTTCGTCAAAAAAACCATGCGCGAGCTTTCGACAGGCGTCGACCTGCGCGGGAAACGCGTCCTGATCTTCATCGTCGCTTACAACGCCGAAACCACGATCGAGAAAGTGCTCGGCCGCATTCCTTCTTCGCTCCACCAGGAGGGAGTTGAGGTGCTGATCATCGACGATTCGTCGCGCGACGGGACTTTCCTGAACGGTCTGCGTTATCAGCAGGCGCATTCGGCATTCAAAATCACGGTCCTGCGCACGCCGGAGAATCAGGGTTACGGCGGAAACCAGAAGCTCGGCTACCGCTACGCGATTGATCACGGTTTTGACGTCGTCGCGCTCGTCCACGGCGACGGCCAATACGCCCCGGAGAAACTTCCCGCCCTCCTTGGGCCGCTCATCGACGGCGATGCCGAAGCTGTCTTTGGTTCGCGCATGATCAACAAACGCGCCGCGCGCGCCGGCGGGATGCCGCTCTACAAATGGCTCGGCAACCAAGTCCTGACCAACTTCCAGAATTGGATGCTTGGGACCGGGCTCTCAGAATTTCACTCCGGCTACCGGCTCTATGCGACCAAAGCCCTGGCCCAGATTCCGTTTGAAAGAAACACTCAGGATTTTCACTTCGATACCGAGATCATCATCCAGTTCGTCTTGAAAAAACTGCGGATCGCCGAGCTCCCGATCCCGACCTACTACGGCGACGAGATCTGCCACGTCAACGGGATGCGTTACGCCTGGGACGTCTTCAAGGCGACGACCAAGGCGCGTCTCTGCGCGATCAATCTCTTCTACGATCCGAAGTTCGACGTCGAACCGCCCGAGCTGAATTACGATCTCAAGCTCGGTTTTGCCTCTTCGCACACCATGGCGATCGACGCGGCCAAACCCGAAGGCCGGATTCTCGATGTCGGCTGCGGCCAGGGTCATCTCGCGGGCGAACTCGTGCGCAAAGGCTGTCGCGTCACCGGAATGGATCGTCTCATCCCCGATCAATCGACCGCGGAAGACCAGCTTGAATTCATCCGCTGGGATCTCGATCGGAGCGAGTTCCCGGTCAACGTCTCGGCATACGACCAAATTTTCCTGCTCGATATCATCGAGCATTTGAAACAACCGGCCCATTTCATGGATGCGCTCCGCTCCGCCGCCGCCTGCAAACGTCCGGAGATTGTTCTCACAACCGCCAACGTCGGCTTCCTTGTCACGCGGTTGATGCTTCTCTTCGGCCACTTCAATTACGGCAAAAAGGGCATTCTCGATGCCACCCATACGCGCCTCTTTACCTTTCGCTCGTTGAGGGAACTGCTCGACCAATCCGGCTACAGGATCCTCGAATTGCGCGGCGTGCCGGCGCCCTTCCCGAAAGCAATCGGACACAACTTCCTCTCGCGCCTCTTTGTCCGGTTCAACTCACTTCTGATTACTCTTAGCCGCGGCCTGTTTTCCTATCAGATCTTCGTCCGCGCCCAGGCCATGCCGACGGTCGATAACCTTTTGGTGGAGACCATTTCCGGCAGCGCGGAATTGAGCGCGGAGATGCTCCGCAACGCCGCCTAAGATTCTGCTTACGGTCCGGGCGCGAGCGGCGACTTCAGAATCTTTAGCGCCCGCAAGAGCCCTTCCGTGACTAACTCGTAGAGCGGGTAGTGCACCGCCAGCACGAAGTATTGGCGCAACTCAAAGGCAGAGATAAGAAGGACGGCAGTTGTGATCAGCGCCGTTTGATATTTTCTGAAGAGACTCCCCCAAGCGATCAGCTGGCTCAGGGCCAGAAACCGCAGCGGCATGTCCCACATGTTGGCATAGCGAAGGTTCATTCCGTATTTGATATTGCACATGAGCGCGTAGCTGGCCGCAACGAAGATGGCGAGATAGAGCTCGGCGGTCTTGGTGCGATTGAGACGAAACGCGGAACCGATCGCAAGCAGAAGAACGACCGGACTAACGAGCAAGAGATCGACCAGATACCGATGCCATGGTCCGTCGCCGGTCATGATGGCGTAATTGAGCGAGTAATTCTTCCCAACCGAAAGCCGGTAGACGGTGAGGAGGGTTTCGAACCCGCCCGCAAGGAAAACAAGGCCGACGGCACCAAAGAGAGGACCGGCCAAGGTGCAGACGAGCAGCTCTTTCGTCACCGATCCGAAGCCGAACCAGCGGTTCGTGACGAGCAAAGCCATCAGAGCAAAATAGACGAAGAACCAATTCTCCTTAGTCAGGACCAGGAGCGCAAGGGAGATGGTGTAGAGCACTAGCAACCAGGGTTTGCCCGGAGCGCGCAGGTTTTCCCAGAGCAGGAGGACAACCAGTAGCGCCCAGAAGGTAAAGAAGCCATCGACCAGGGCATGCTGCGACATGTGGATCTGGGTTGGCGCGCAACTCATCAAGGTCGCGACCCCCAAAGCCCACGTCAGCCCCTTCAATCGCCAGGTGAAAACAATGGTCAGGAGTAAGGTCAGGATACTGAAGAACGCCGCCACGTTGTGCAGGGCAGCGAGAGCTTCCGAGCCGAAAAGGCAGTGCCAGAGATAGGCCGCAAAAATAAAAAGAAACCGAACCGGCGGAAGGATTGAACCGGTCAGCGTCTTTTGGACTTCGATATAATGATCGACGATCGAGGGATAGTTATTGAGTCCTTCACGGATGAGGCCGTTGACGTAGTTACGGTAGAGCCCTTCATCGAAACCCACACCGGTGAAGGCAGCCTTCGGATGGATCGTCTCCACCGCGCGGAAGGGTGCCGCGGGTGCAAACATGGCTGGCGGCAGCCGGAGAAAGACGCCGAAAAGAAAGACGAGGCAAAGAGCGACAAGGAGGAGCTTGTCGGCACGGGATCGCTGCGCGGGCATCACAAAGATTGACCGACAGAACGCAAACTGCAAAGGCGCAACGACGGGTCAGCTTGCTGAGCGCGCTTCCAAAGCAGCAAGGCGCCGATAATCAAGGTCGCCCAAGGCCAGAACGTCCACGGCACCCATTCCACCGTCACGTTCCCGTTCGAAATCCCAAGATACCAGGGCAACCCGTGGCTGATGCTGTTGTAGAAGAAGAAAAGGAAGAGCGAACTGGTCACGGTCACCCAGAGGAAAAATCGCGGCGAAAGGACAAGGACGAATGGCATCAGCCAAACCATATACTGCGCGCAGATACCGGGAGAAATGATGAAAAAAATCACCCAGGCCCAAGCCAAGGAGACAAACAGGCCGCGGCCATCCAGTTTGCTCCGGCGCCAGGCGAGAAGGAGCACCGCCGCGATGATCGCGAGCTTAAGCCCGGTCACTACCAGTTGCTGGAGCGGGAGAAAATCGTGGTAAGTCACCGGACCGAAATCCCGGACACCGGTAAGTTTCAGCCAATAGGTGATGCCCCAGATGCCCCAAAAGCTCCCGTAGAATAGAACTCGGTGAATGAATATCGCTGGGAAGTGAAGGAGCGGCTCGATCCACAAGATGACCGAAGCCGCCGCAAGCGGGAGGGTGAAGGTCAAAACCTTGCGCCGATCCAGCCAGTAGAAAAAGAAGATCGGCGTCAGTAAGAGCGGAACGATTTTGATCTGGCAACTCAAAGCAAGGAAGAGCGCGCAAAGGATGGGTCGTTCCTGCAAACACATGTAAGCCGCTAAGACAAGGAACATC
The DNA here is from genome assembly GCA_046593335.1 of Chthoniobacterales bacterium. Lineage (GTDB taxonomy): Bacteria > Verrucomicrobiota > Verrucomicrobiia > Chthoniobacterales > UBA10450 > Palsa-1392. The sequence continues at coordinate 9,186 of JBKJNW010000231.1, forward strand.
ACCATTACTGGATCGGTATTACCGTGAAAGCCCGAGACCATGACTGAGACCGGGCTCAGGGCCAGAATCAGAAGCCCCCAAACCGGCAGACGCAACCTCCGAGCCGCAGCCAGCAGGACGAGGACGACGACAAAATCTGCGATGATGCCGGGAAGCCGCAGCAGGAACGGAAAAGCAATGCCGTTGGCATGTGTCCACGGCACTTGGTCGAGGTGATAAATCCCCTTGAGAAAGGCGGCCACAATCGGCGGATGGTTGAACGCCACCGTGTTTACATAGGTTGCCTCCAGCCCGGACTGATTGAGCGATTTGCCAAAGTGATAAAAGGCGATGACGTCGTTGGTGCCGATCGTATTCCAGGCGATAAGGACCTTCACGATCAGCGCGACGCCCGCCGCGATGAGGACGGCTCGCCGGCCGAGCGCCTCGCGATCCCGTGCCTTTGCCTGCGGGAGCGCGGCCGGAAAATCTGGAATCGAAATGGTCGTTGCCATGAGGTGGGCTGAGAACCTCAGGACCGGGAGAAGCCTCGGAGATTCATCCGACCTGCATTAGCAGATTCAGTACCGATTGCGCCCGGCACGTTGGCTAACGAAGAGCCGTGGCGAGCTCCTCGTTTAGCGCCTGAAACTCCGGGCGGTGCGGCTCGAGCGCGAGCGCGCGTGTAATCGCCTCCTTTGCCGCTGCCCCATGACCGGCTTTGGACTCGGCCTGGGCGAGAAGGAAATAAACTTTGGCATTGTTAGGCGCGAGCTCCAGGATATGGCGGAAAAAACGGCTCGCCAGCTCCCAGCGACTCTCCCGCAACGCCAGCACTCCTAGATTATTTAAGGCCCCGGCGTGCCTCGGATCGAGTCGCAGGGCGGCAAAGTAAAAGCCTTTCGCCGCCTGCGTTTCGCCGAGAGCGAGGTGGAGATTTCCCTGGGCAAAATTGATTTCCGCATTGTCCGGCGAATAGGCGTACGCCAGGTCGAGCCTCTTCCGGGCGAGCGAAAGTTGCCCGGCGTCCAGCGCCTGGAGCCCGGAATTAAACGTGTCCAAGGCCCAGAGCGTTGGGTCCTTCTGCGGCCTAGAAACAAACGCGGTCGATCCAAAAAGCGCGACCAGAAAAAGAGCTCCCATCCCGTAGCGCGCCCGGGACAGGGTTTGCCATAACTCCCAGACCCCGAAGGAAGCGAAGAGCAGCAGCCCCGGGACCGCCGCCAGCCGATAGCGCTCCGTGACAAAGACGGTCATAAGCGACGCCATGTGAAGAAAAACCGCCGCCGCAATCCAGCGTGATGCCGGGAAACGCCAGCAGGCAAAAACCATTCCAGCCAGCCCCAACGCCGCGACGAAACCAAAACCTATCCCGGGAAGAATAACCGCCTGATCGCGCAGTGACGTGACCACGCTGATGTCGTCATAGCGGAAGGCGCTCCAAAAATTGACCAGCTTTTTGCCTAACAACCGTAGCCAGTCCCCCGGGTGCTGGTGAATCCAGTCGCTCGCCTTTTCTGACCAATAGGCGGAAACCTCCGAGCGTTTGAGCGGATGGCCGGCGGCCTTTTCCGCGGAGGTGATCGAGTCTTTCAACATCGCCTCCTGCCCGGCATGGAGACCGGGCGGAAACTTCGGGTAACCGGTCGCGACCGGGTTGTTCCCGATCCAGAAATTAACCCCGCTGTGGGCGGAGAGGAAAACCGGGTCACGCGCGACAAAATAGTTATGGAGCGCGGCGGGCGACGCACCGAGCAAAACACCGGCCAGGATCGCTGCAGCGCCGATCGCGCGCTGCACCACTCGAGCGCGCCAGCGCAGGAAAACCGCCGCGAGTACCAGCGGTACGAGGAACAGGATGGTGGCGATCCCCATCGCCGTGAACCCAATCAACACCCCCAGAGCGAGAAGCGCCAAGGATCCCGGCGCTTCCTGCCGCCGTACGATCTGCCAAACAACAAACCAGAAGACGAGAACCAGCCAGGCCGTCGGCATGAGGATGATGGAATAGGCCTGGGCCGGGATGAAAAAAGCCCAGCCGACCGCCGCGAGCAAGCCAATCACCTTTCCCTGGTCCGAAACAAAACTCCGCGTTTCAGCGCCAGAGAAGACAAAGCTGCCCAACTTGTAGAGAATTACAGCCGTTCCTCCTTCACAGGCCGCCTGTAAAAACCCGGGAACAAACGGGCTGTAGCCAAAAACCTTATAGATAGCCGCCAGAAGATAGGCGTAGAGCGGTAGTCCGTAGAACGCGGTGTGTTCTGTCCATTCGCCACGGAGAATGCGGAGCGCCCAGTCGTTGTAGAATTGCATGTCCCCACCGCTCGGCAGGAGAAACTGGCTCCCGCTCAGCCGCACGAGGGCAAACAAACGAATAAGGAAGACTCCGAGGAACAGATAAACCTCCGGGGAACGAGCCCAGCTCCTTTTTTCTCCGCTCCGCGGGGCCTGCCCATGCTCTTCCACCGGGGCAGTCGTCGTCACGGGCTTTGTGTAGGGTTCCAGTTCAATGATCACGTGCCGGGAGAGGTAGAAACTTTCGCGCCAACTTCCTCTTTATTAACGGACGGTCTGCAACTGCCCCTCGCCATAGCCTCCCATGGAAGCGCAGGCAAACAATCCCGGCCCGTTTGGCATCAACGCTGCTCTATATAACCCAATCCGCGATGGAACGGCGGACGCAATCAAAACAAACAAACGCAATAGAAAGCAAAAGCATGTTAAGAAAACTCAACAAAAATCGCGGGGGCTTCACCCTCGTTGAAATCATGATCGTTGTCGCGATCATCGCCCTGTTGGCAGCTATCGCGGTTCCGGGATTTCTCCGGGCCCGTAAGCGCTCCCAGGCAAGCCGTGTTGTGAACGACCTCCGTTTGATCGACTCCGCAGTTGACCAATACGCGATCGAAAACAACAAACTCACCGGAGGTGCGGTCAACACCAACGACTGGATCGTTTACATGAAAAAAGGTTCGTCGCTCTACAACACCGGCGCCGACCTCTATGGAAACGGCTACGGCGTGCAGACCGTTGACTCGCTTCCGAAGGTTCCGGCCACTACCTGGACCACTCTGTCGGACGTCGCCGGCACAGAATTCTTCTCGCCCTACGGTCACTACTAGGAGCTGATTCATACACCTGCCATCCCCGGCTCGAGCCGGGGGTGGCAGGAAATGAGCTAGCGACCTCCGCTCCCGCCTCTGTTAGGTCTCCATGACTGAAAACCCTGCCGGCCACCAGTCACCTAAATCAGAATCCTCCCCTAACTTTATCCAGCGACTCGGCAAGCTCGCCGCGAAGGATTGGTTGCGCGCGGGGATCCTCGCGCTCCTGGCGATTGTTATTCACGTCCCCGCACTCTCCGGCGAACTCATCTGGGACGATATCTACCTCGCGCACGAGAACCCCTTCATCAAAAGCCCCTTCCTCATCCTGGAGACCTTTCGTCATTATCTCTTTCTCGATTCCTATTCCGCGCACTATCGGCCAGTCCAAAACATCTCCTTCATCTTCGATTACCTTTTCTGGAACGATAATACCTACGGCTTTCATCTCACCAACGTCCTGCTGCACGCGGCCGGCGGTATCCTGCTCTACTTTCTGCTACGCCGGCTCCTTGCTTCTTTTCTCAATGGTAGGCTGACTCTGTCCACCACGGCAGCGGCGGCTTTTCTTGCAGCACTCCTATGGACCGTGCACCCCGTCCACAGCGCCGCAGTCGATTACATTTCGGGCCGAGCCGATAGCCTAGCCTTCCTCTTCGCCAGCGCCGGCTGGCTCCTTTACCTGCGCGCCAGCGAAACGCGGTCCGCGGTCCCACGCGCTCTCCTATATTCGTTGGGCTCGAGCGCGGGCCTGCTCGCACTTTGCTCGCGCGAGACCGCCTGTCTCTGGCTCATCCTTTTCCTCCTGCACTCTCTCGTTTTCGCCAAGTCACAGCCGCTCCGGGGGAAAGTCGCTCTCCTTTGCGCATGCCTGGCGCTCTTTGCCATTTATGGCGCCCTCCGCCAGTTACCCGACCGTCGACCGGGCTCGGGCCCCAAGACCGGCTGGAGTCCCTCCGTTCGTGCCGTGCTCATGATGCGCGCCCTCGGCGACTATGGCCGTCTCCTTGTTTTGCCCACGAATCTTCACATGGAGCGCACGGTCTTCGATCCGGAGATCTATCGGACCAACGCCAGCTGGAAGAAATCGGTCGGGACCGAGTATCTCTCGATCATCGGTCTCTCTTTCGCCGCTCTTCTCGCGCTCGGTTGCTCCTGGCCTGGTCCCGGCCGACGCGCGCGGATTTTTGGCGCCTGCTGGTTTGTCATCGGATTTCTTCCTGTCTCCAATCTCTTCGATCTCAATGCGACCGTGGCGGAGCATTGGCTCTACCTCCCGAGTGTCGGCGTCCTGCTTTTCGCGGTCGGGGTCGCGCTCGACCTGCCGCGGGGCACCCGGCCAATCCTCGCCGGTTGCGCCGGGCTGGCTGTGATCGCACTCAGCTTTCGCGCCGCCGAGCGGAGCAGTGATTGGACGACCGCCGAACACTTCTATCAACGCACCATCGCCGCCGGCGGCACGAGCGTACGGGTTAGCCTCAATCTCGGGCAGCTTTATGCTCAGCGCGGCGAATATGGGCGGGCCGAAAAAACCTTTCGCGGCATCCTGACCGCTGTCCCAAATTTTGCCATCGCCCAAAGTAATTTGGCCAACGTCCTCTACCTGCAGGGACGAAAAGCAGAGGCGGAAGCACTCTTTGCCACCGCCACCGCGGCCGCGCCTAACGATCGTAAGGAGTATCCCCGCACCTGGCTCGCCGCCGTGAACCTGGCCGGCATGCAACGCCAGAAAAACGATCTCCCGTCCGCTCTTAAAACTCTCGCGCAGGCGCGCGTGGATTACCCCGAGACCTGGGAAGTGACGAGCCTAGAAGCGCAATTCCAGCGCGAAAACAAAAACCCCGGCCAGGCGCTCAAGCTCGTCTCCGATTTCGCGAGCAAGCATTGGTGGCACTACGGGGCATCACTCGCGCTCGGCCGGCTTTACGCGGAAGCGGGCGAAGCGGAACGCGCCGTCGATGCCCTGCAACAGGCCAGCCGCCTCGACGTCCACGAGGTCGATGCGCTTAATCTCATCGCCCAGATGCGCCTCCGACAAAATCGGCTGGACGACGCCTGCCGGGCGCAAAAGCGCGCGGTGGCGCGGCAACCCGATGCCCCGCGGCAATACATCCTGCTCTCGGACATCCTGGAAAGAATGGGCCAGACCGCGGAAGCGAGGGTCGCGATCGAAAAGGGCGCGCGCCTCAGAGCGATCGGGCAGAGCACGACGGTGCTGGCAAACTAGAGGCCAGCGGCGCGCGCGGAATTGACAGCCCGGTCCACGCCGTTACCATCGGCGGCGCCGCCGCGGCTATGCCAGCGAAAATATTCACCGATAAAGACGTCGACCTTGGGCCGCTGCTCGATAAGACCTGTGCCGTCCTCGGTTACGGCGCCCAGGGCCGGGCCCACGCCCTGAACCTGCGCGACAGCGGCATCCCGGTCGTAGTCGGTCTGCCGCCCAAAAGCCGCTCGCGCGTCCGGGCGCGCCGGGACGGCCTTTGCCTAACGAATACGGCCGCTGCCGTCCGGCGTGCCGATCTCGTCTTTCTCGCCTTGCCCGACACGAAGATGGCCGAAATTTTTCGCGAGCAAATCGCACCCCATTTGCGCAGCGGCCAGACCCTGCTTTTTGCCCACGGTTTCGCGATCCATTACCAGACGATCGTTCCGCCGGACGACGTCGACGTGATCATGGTCGCGCCCAAAGGGCTTGGTCCGATGGTCCGCAGCCAGTTCACGGCCGGCCAGGGCGTGCCTTGTGTCATTGCCATCCAGCAGGATGCCAGCGGACGAGCCCGGCAAGTGGCGCTGGCTTACGCCAAGGCCATCGGCGGGACGCGTGCCGGCGTGATCGAGACCACTTTCCGCGAAGAAACCGAGGCGGATTTATTCGCCGAGCAGGCAGTGCTCTGCGGCGGGATGACGGCTCTCGTCCAGGCCGGCTTCGAGGTATTGGTCAAGGCAGGTTACCAGCCCGAGATGGCTTATTTCGAATGTCTGCACGAGTTGAAATTCATCGTCGACCTGATGCACGAACAGGGCATCCGCGGGATGCGCGCCCGCATCTCCGAGACGGCCAAGTGGGGCGATATCTCGGTCGGGCCGAAAATCGTGAATGCCGAAGTCAAAGCCCGGATGAAAGAGGTCCTGGGCGAAATTCAGCGGGGCAAGTTTGCCCGCGGCTGGCTCCGGGAAACCGCGACCGGGCAAAAGCGATATCAGCGTCTCCTGGAAAAAGCGGCCCGGCATCCGATCGACGAAGTGGGCGAGCGCCTGCGCGCCCGCATGCCCTGGCTGGACAAAAAATCCTAGCCCTCCGGTGTGCCGCGATCGCGGCACCCGGCGAGAAACAAAACAATCTATTTCGCGCGCTGACCTAACGATTAACAGTCTGGCCGCGACCGATAATCTGAACTGGCGTGGCCGTGGTCATCACGCCCCCGATCACATAACTGATCGGCTTCGGGATCGCCGAAGCTGACGTCATGACGAAGATCTTGATTGTTTTTTGCGCGGGCATTTCCTGCGCCTTGTGCGGCTGGCCTGCCGGAGACTCCCGATAAGTCATAGGGCCGGCGGTGGCTGAGGCACAGAGCAGAGCACCGGAGGCGAGGCCCACGGCGAGCAGAAACAAACCGCGCAGATGGAACCATCCGCTTCTTGTTTTCATGCTCCAAGTCTCCGCCCTTTAAGTCATTCCGTGCAAGATCAATCTTCGGACATAAAACCGACGAATTCGGCTATTCCTCCCAAAGAAAATGCTCCAGGCGCAACTGCGTGAGACTGGCTTTGGCTTCCTCGCTCCGGGTCCCGCCCGCGGCCGCCAGTTTGCGGTAGACCGCCACCGCCGCTTTCCAGTCACTCGTTTCTTCGAGCAAATGAGCGGCATTGAATCCCGCCTTATAGAACCAGAAAAATTCCCGCGCCCGATCGTTCCGCATCCCTTCTTCCAGGACACTGTAGTAAGTCGTTAGGGCGGCGGGCTTGTCCTCTAGTTTTTCGAGGGCTTTGCCCTTTTTGAACTGCGCCTGGTTGCGCCAATGCGCCGGCACGCCGGCCTCCGTCGCAAGCTCGTCGTAGAACTCGATCGCGCGCCGGTAATTTTGCGGATCGCTCGCGCCCATTTCATAAAAAATGTCGCCCTTCCCGCAGAGCGCCTCGCGCCGCTCGGCCGGTCGGGTTTCGTTCTTCAGCACTTCATCGTAGAGCGCCTGGGCTTCGCGATTTTTCCCGAGCCGGCGTTCGATCGCGGCCTCCTCGTTGCGCGCGGCCCACTTCAGGTCGCCGTTCAGTTTCACGACCTGATCGAGCAGCGCGAGAGCGTGATCGAGTGCGCCCGCGCTCATGCTCGAGGTCGCGCTGCGGGCGGCGAAAAAGAGCGCTTTCTCGGCCAGCGACGCGTCCGGCTTTTGTTGCGCGAGGAGTTCAAACTGGGTCTGAGCGCTGGCAAAATCCTGGCGCCGGAAGTAGGCCTCGGCCAATTTCATCCGGACCTCCGGCGCGAACCGGGAGTCCGGATATTGCTGGAGGAATTTATTCGCGGCCGCGACTACGGCGGACTCGGCAGCCGACGGGGTCGCGTCCTCGATCCAGATTTCGAGGTAATCGGCCCTCTCGCGCGCGGCCGGGGTGGCATTTCCCTGCCGTGCCTGAGCCAGATGCTTCCGCGCGGCCGCCAGATCAGGTTTGGCGGCGTGAAAGGCCAGCTCGGCCAAGGCGACCCATGCCTCGGAAACGCGTAGACTCTGTGGAAATTCACGAATGAATTTGCGAAACGTGGCCTCGGCTTCGGGCTTGCCCTGACTGGCCTCGACCAGACCTTCCTCGAGCAGAAGATCGCCCTGCACCCCTTGCTTTGCCGGGTCATTGCTGATCTTTCGGTAGTCGGCGGCAAATTCCTCTGCGCGATCGAGTCGTAACCAGGCGAGGGCGGCATTGAAAAGGGCGTCGCCGGAAACCGCCGGATTCCGTCGCGCCAATTCCTCATAGGTTTGGGCTGACTTCTCCATTTCGCCCCGGCGATAATTCGCTTCTGCGATCAACCAGTCGACCTGCTGCAAAAAGGCCGGAGTCGAATTCAACGCACGCGCCGCCTCCGCGGCCTTGATTGCTTCATCCCAACCCCTGCGTTCGAGCTGGAGACGGGCCAGCTCGAGCTTCGCTTCGCCTAACGACGATGCCTGGACCGGGCTGTCGCGCAATTGCGTGAGCAATTCGATCGCCTTCTCGCGATCACCCGCCCGCAGCCGGCTGCGCGCGAGATACCATTGCGCGAGGGCCTGACGCGGCTGGGCCGGGTCGCGCAGCCAGCGCTCCAGTTCGTTGGTCGAGGGTTTGCGCTCGATTCGGTAAAGTTCATCGAGCCGGGCAAGGATCGTCGGTAACGCGCTGTCGTTAGGGTGGTGATCGATGAATTCCTCCAGCGCATCATCCCCGCCTTCGGGCGTTTTTTCCTCCGCATGCGCGTCGGCCAGGGCGAGGAGCGTGGCGACAAGGAGACGATGTGAAACGCCTTCCGGATTTTTCAGGATCACGTTCAGAGTCTCGATCGCCTTAAGTGGATGTCCCTGCGCCAGACTGAGCCGGCCAAGGAGGAACCGGCGCTCACTCCGCTCGGTCGCGAGCTGCGGTTTGGTGTCGCGGAGGAGCCGATCGGCCGCATTCAGGTTGCCGCGTTCGAGTAACAACTGCGCCTGGCCGAGCTTGGCCCGGGTGGTCCAGCGCGGCGAGCTTTCGAGCGATTGGAGGACGCGCATGGCCTCGTCCTTTCGGCCCAGCGCGCGCAAAGCCTCGGCCTGTCCAAAAGCCGCTTCGCTTCGCCACGTCGCCTTCGCGTCCGCCGCGACCTCGGTATAAAGCGGCAGGGCAGAAGCCCAGCGCTCGAGGCCGGCCAGCGCCTGAGCTCGCCAAAAGGTCGCTTCCACATCCATCGTTAGGCTGGGATCGGCAAAAATCACCAGCGCCTCGTCCAGACGCCCGGTGCGAACCAGCGCCTGGGCCAGTTTGCGGCGGGCTAGCGCGCCTTCCGGGAGCGCTGGATTCTGCGCCAAAAAATTCTGCAACCGTTCGATCGCGACTTCCGGCACGCCCTCCTCTAGAGGGGCTACGGCGTTGCCCAACGCTGCGCTCTGCCCGGCCCGGGCGGCTCCCCCTAACGAAAGCAGAGCGAGAAGGGCAAGGCTGAAAAGGGGCGCGCGTTTCATTTGCCTAACAATGGCCGGAGATGCGCGCCAGTGTGACTGCCGCGGACGCGCACGATCTCTTCCGGCGTCCCGGCGGCGAGGATGCGGCCGCCGCCTTCGCCTCCTTCCGGGCCGAGGTCGATCACCCAATCGGCGCTCTTGATCATCTCCAGGTTGTGCTCGATCACGACCATGGTGTTGCCGGCGTCGCGCAATTTCATCAGCACCTGAAGGAGTTTCTCGATGTCGGCAAAATGGAGCCCGGTGGTCGGTTCGTCGAGGATGTAGAGGGTGCGGCCGGTCGCTTTTTTCGCCAGCTCGGTCGCCAGTTTGACCCGTTGCGCCTCGCCGCCGGAGAGGGTCGTGGCCGCCTGGCCGAGCCGCAGATAGCCGAGCCCGACATCCTGCAGCGCGCTCAACTTGTCGGCCACGGTCGGGACATTGCGAAAAAAGCGCGCCGCTTCGTCGACCGGCATCTCGAGCACGTCGGCGATGTTTTTTCCCTTGTAGGTAATCTCGAGCGTCTCCCGGTTGTAGCGCTTGCCCTGGCAGACTTCGCAGACCGCGTAGGCGTCGGCGAGGAAGTGCATCTCGATCTTGATCAGGCCGTCGCCCTGGCAATTTTCGCAGCGGCCGCCCTTGACGTTGAAGCTGAAACGCCCCGCGCTGTAGCCGCGGATGCGCGAGGCGGGCAACCGGCTAAACAAATCGCGGATAGGGGTGAAAGCCCCGGTGTAAGTGATGGGATTCGAGCGCGGGGTGCGGCCGATGGCGGTCTGGTCGATAATGATCGCCTTGTCGATCTGGTCGAGGCCGCGCAGGGCGCGGTGTTCGCCCGGCTTGTCCTTGGAATTGTAGAAATGCCGGAAAAGCGCGCGGCGCAGGATGTCGTCGACCAGGGTCGACTTGCCGCTGCCGGAGACACCGGTGACGCAGGTGAGGCAGCCTAACGGAAAGGCGGCGGTGACATTTTTCAGGTTGTTTTCCGAAGCGCCGACGATGGTTATCCAGCCGTCGGAAGAATCGTTAGGCGGACGCGGCGCGACCCGCAGGCGCGGGATGGCGATGCGGGAACGACCCGAAAGGTAGGCCGCGGTTGGAGAATTCTGCGCCTGCAGAACCTGCTCGAGCGTGCCCTCGGCCACGATCTCGCCCCCGCGCGGGCCGGCGCCGGGCCCGAGATCGAGGATGTAATCCGCCGCCCGGATCGTCTCCTCATCATGCTCGACCACGATGACGGAATTCCCGAGGTCGCGCAGCCGGCGCAATGTGCCAATGAGGCGCGCGTTGTCCCGTTGATGCAGCCCGATGCTTGGCTCATCGAGGACATAAAGGACGCCGGCCAGGCCGGAGCCGATCTGGGTGGCCAGCCGGATGCGCTGCGCTTCGCCGCCCGAGAGCGTGCCGCTTTCGCGATTGAGGGTGAGATAATCGAGACCGACCTCGAGCAGGAATTCGAGCCGGGAAGAAATTTCGTGCACCACTTCGGAGACGATCGCGCGTTGCGCCTCGTTTAAATCGAGCTGCCTAACAAACTGGGCCGCGGCCGCAATCGTCAGCTCGCAGAACTGGTGGATGTTCGCCTCCTTCCCCTCCCCGGTCCGGATCGTGACCGCGAGGATTTCCGGTTTGAGCCGCGCCCCGTGGCAAACGGTGCAGGGCGCACGATTCATGAAGGCGCGAATGCGGCTGCGGGTGAATTCACTTTCCGTTTCCTGGTAGAGGCGTTGCAGCTGGGGAAGCAGCCCTTCGAAAGGCCGGGCGGTCTTGGTCGCGGTCCGGCCGTTGCCACCAAAGCTCATCTCGATCGGCCGGTCGCCTGTTCCGAAGTAGAGCGCTTCCTTGAACTTCTCCGGCAGATCTTCGAACGGGATGTTATCCGCGACGTCGAAATGCCTAACGAGCGCAGTCTGCAGCCCGCGATAATAGGCCTGCATCCGTTTTGTTCCTCGCCGCCAGGGCACGACCGCCCCGTCCGCGAGAGATTTCGTCGGGTCGGTCACCATCAGTTCCGGATCGCAGACGAGTTGAGTCCCGAGTCCGTGGCAGGCGGGACAGGCCCCGAGGTGGCTGTTGAAGGAAAAATGTTTCGGGGTGAGCTGGCCTAACGAAAAGTCGGTCTCGGGATTTCCGTAGTCGGTCGAATAGCGCACCTCCTCCCACTCTGCGCCCGACCCGCGCAGGACCACGATCCGGTTCTCGCCCCACTTCAGCGCCGTCTCAACCGAGTCGGCCAGGCGGGTCCGAATCCCTTCTCGCACGACCAGCCGGTCAACCACCGCCTCGATCGTGTGGCGCTCGCCTTTTTTCAGCCGAATCGGCTCCGGCCGGCCCAGCTCGACGATCTCGCCGTCGACCCGGACCCGGACAAAACCTTCGCGCTTCGTTTTCTCGATGACGTCACGAAATTCCCCGACCTCATTCCGGATCAGCGGCGCGAGCAGAATGATTTTCGTCTCCGCCGGGAAATTGAGAATCTGATCGACGATCTGCTGCGCCGTCTGGCGAAAAATCGGCTGCCCGGTGAGCGGATCATGCGGCTGGCCGACGGCGGAAAAAAGAACCCGCAGATAGTCGTAAATCTCGGTCGTGGTCGCGATGATCGAGCGCGGGTTGGTCCCGGCGGTGCGCTGTTCGATCGCGATCGAGGGGGAGAGCCCTTCGATGAAATCGACGTCCGGTTTTTCCATCTGGTCGAGAAATTGCCTCGCATAAGCGGAGAGGCTCTCGACGTAACGGCGCTGGCCTTCGGCGTAGAGCGTGTCGAAGGCGAGCGACGACTTTCCAGAGCCGCTCAGGCCGGTAATCACGACCAGTTTTTCCCTCGGAATCTCGACGTCGAGATTCTTTAGATTGTGCTGGCGCGCACCACTGATCTTGATACTCTTTGCAGGCATCGGACGGAATTTCTAGAACCTGTCAGTCAAGCACACACGTCCGATTTCTCCAGCGATTTGAATCAATCATGACCGAGCCTGTCAGCACCATTCCACCGGACGAAGTTGCGCAATTGCAGAAGAAATTCAGCGAGATCAAGCACTCCATCAACAACGCCCTGGCCGTCATGATGGCGCTCTCGGAAATGTCGCAGCGCCGGCCCGATTACGCGGAAAAATTGGCCAGCACCGTGCTCGCGAAAGCCCCGCAAATCGTCACCAGCCTGCAGGAATTCACGCAGGCGCTGAACGAAAAAGCCGGGCAAAAGTAGTGTAGCGGCGGCCGTGCCGGCCGCAAAATTGCGGATTGCGGGCGACACGCCCGCCCCTACAACGCCAGGAGTAATTCCGCGATCTCTAACGACGCCCGCGGCCGGCTGAGCTGGCTGATGTTGCCCGACCATTCGCGCCAGAGCCGCGCGTCATCGGTAAAAGCCTGCTCCACCGCCGCCACGATCGCGGCCGGCGTCGTCGCGACTACCCCGGAACGCGACTCCTCGATCAGGCGCGCGTTCCCTTCCTCCTGCCCGGGCACGATCTGGCTAACGATCATCGGGCATTTCGCCGCGATCGTTTCCTGCACCGTCGCGCCGCCGGCTTTGCTCACGAGGAGATGGCTTTCCAGCATCAGGCGCGGCAGCTGATCGCTCCACCCGACGATCTCGAATTTCTGCGCCAGCTCGGCGTTCACTTCCTCGACTTTCCGCAGCAGTCGCTCATCGCGTCCGACCGTGACCGTGAGGCGGACATTGGGCATGCGGGCGAGGCCGCGGATGATTTCCGGCGCCGCGCGGCCGCCGGCATTGATCATATAAAGGATCCGACGTTCGCCGCCGGGCACGGGCGGCTGCCGCAGCTCGCCCAGCTCGGCAAACTTCGGCGTCACCGGAAATCCGCTGACCCGGACCCTGCCGTCCGGCATGCCGGCACGCCCCAGGACGGCGGCCGTCTGTTCGTTAGGGACAAGGAAGAGATCAGCCGCGCAGCGAAACCAGATGGCGTTGACCGTGATCGAATCGGTAATGCAGACAACCTGCCGAAATGCGGCCGGCGCTCCGTTCAAAATCGTTCCCAGAAGGTGCGCATAAGCCGGGTAAACCGAAACCACCGCCGTCGGCTGAAACCGGACAAGGAGCTGGCTCAGCCGTCCCTTGGCGAGAAAGAGCCAGCGCAGCTGCGCGGCATAGTTATCCCGTCCGTCGAGCCGCTGATAAAGCCAACCCCAGGTGCGCGGGGCGCGATTGATCAGGGCGAGGTAACCGTGGCGCGCCCAGTCGTTGGCGAAGCCAAAGGTCTCGGAAAAAATATCGTGCATCTCGACCGTGGCCGCTTCGCCCGCGAACGCGGCCAGCCCATCGCGCATCCCGCGCGCGGCGCTGTTGTGGCCTTCGCCAAAACCGGCGGTGAGGATGAGGATTCGTTTCTCCATTCGTTAGGGAAAGAGTTCGGCCGAGAGTTTAATGGCAATCCCCGGGTGGCAAAGTAAACTTCGCGTGACGATGAAATTCCTCCGCTTAACCGGCCGGGTGGTGCGTCGGCTCCTCTGGGAGACGGCGACCGACGAGACCCTCGGGCTCTCCGCCCAGATGGCCTATCAATTTCTCTTCACCCTCGCCCCGGGTCTCCTCTTTCTCTGGCACCTCCTCGGCCTTTTCGGAACCGACCCCGCCACCCTGCACAAAATGCTCGGGGTCGTGCGCGCCTTTCTTCCGCCCGACCCGAAGGTGCAGGAAATCCTCGATAGCGTGGTGGCCAATGTCATCGTCACCGGGAGCGGCGGCACCCTTGCTACCGCCGGGATCATCCTCGGCATTTATCTGGGAACGATGTTCATCTCCACCATCTCGCACGCTCTCAGCCGGACTCATGGCATCACGGAGGACCCGCATTGGTGGTCGAAATACATTATCTCGCTTTTTCTTCTTTTCTGGTTCGGCCTCACCATCCTTCTCGCCTTCAACATTACCGTCTTCGGGGAGGCGCTGGCCGGCATCGCCGAGGTGAATTTCCAGCTCGGCATCCCGCTCCAGAGCTGGGTTGCCCTCCTCAGCGTTCCTTTCACTGCCCTCGCCCTCGTCATCCTCGCCCTCGCCCTTTACCTCCTCACCCCGGAGAATTATCTCACCATTCGCCAGGCTCTCCCGGGCGCGCTCTTTTTCTCCGTCGGCTGGATGACGGTGACCAAGCTCTTCCAGTTCTATGTCGCGCGTTACGATCGCTACAACCCGACCTACCTCGCCCTCGCTTCCATCATCATGCTCCTGACCTGGATGTATCTGACCTGCCTCCTTTTGCTCCTCGGTGGAAAACTCAACGCCATCCTCCGGCGCGAGAGCGAACGGGCGGCCGCCCGGGCCGAGCATGCCGCGGCCGAGCCGGAGCCGCAGCAAGCCTAACGTTCCGCGCGCTTTGATTCGTCCGCCAAACATCTTCCGTTGGCAGTTCTTGCTTTGCCTGTTGCTCCTCGTTGCCGGACTGGCCGGCAAGATCACGCAGGCCGAGCTGACGGATGAACAAAAGAGGCAGCTCTTCCTGAAATCCCGCGAACGTATGCGCACGGTGCCGACACCGACGCCGGAGGAATCGGCCACGCCTCGGGCCAAGCCCAAGCCCGCGAAAAAACCGCCGGCGAAAAAGAAAAAGTCGACGCCCAAGCCGACCCCGGAGCCGGACGAAGAAGAAACGCCCGCCCGCACGCCGCGGCCGAAAGCGGAGGAAACTCCCACGCGCAACCGCCGCCAAAAAGCCGAGGAAACGCCCGCCCGCCGCCCCACCCCCGAAGAGACCGCCACGCCCGCACGCGCTGCCGCCACTCCCGTGCCGCAGCCCTGCCCCACACCCGGCCAGGCGAGCGAGCCGGCCGAGGTGGTGGTGAAGAAATCCGGCTACCAAAAGCCGCGCGGGTTCTCCCTCCTGCCCTTCCACCTTTTCGGAAAACGTTACAAATACCTGACGAACTCAGTGCGAAAGGAAATCGATCGCGCCCCGGTCCTGCGCGAGCGCTGGCGTTTCATCATCGTGCACAACAGCGGCACCCGGCAGGGCAACGCCCGCATCTTTAATTACTATCACAAGAACGTGCGCCGAATGAAAAACGGCCTCGCCTACCATTTCGTTATCGGCAACGGCACCTCCTCCGGCAACGGCGAGATCGAAATCGGCGATCGCTGGCGGCGCCAGATCAACGGCGGCCACGTCCACAGCGATTACCTGAACAACATTTCGTTAGGCATCTGCCTTGTCGGCGATTTCAACCGCACCCAGCCGACCCGGGCCCAGCTCGATTCCTGCGAGGAATTGATCAGCTACCTGCGCGATCGCTGTGGGAAAGTCGAGCGGCGCGAGATCCCGGTGCGCCCGCACCGCGAGATGAACCCGCCGCGCTGGCCGACCGATTGCCCGGGCGACGACTTTCCCTATCGCTGGTTTGGCCAGTTTCGTTAGGCAAACGAGGGAAGTTTTTCTTCGGCTTGGCGTTCGACTTTCCCTTGCCTCGACCGAGCCCCCTCAGGCAAACTCAAGAGTCGCGGATGACGGAAACAGTTTCGCCACGAAACGACCGTTCACGAATGAGAGGTAATATTATGAGGAAGATCACGATTACTTGCGCGGTTTGGGTGACGGCACTTCTGGCGAGCGGGAGCGCGCTCGCTCAATGGTCGCCGGTCGATTCCGGCACGACCACTCTGTTGCGCGGTGTCTATCTGCTCGATTCCGGGGTCGGCTATGCGGTCGGCGACGGCGGCACGATTCTCAAGAGCGCCGATTCTGGTCTAACCTGGAGTGCGCTCACCTCCGGCACCACCAGCACGCTTTACGATGTGCATTTTTTTGATGACTCCACCGGGGTCACGGTCGGTGACGGCGGGTTGATCCTGCGCACGACCGACGGCGGCGCGAACTGGCAGACCATCACCAGTGGAGTGCGCGACGCCCTGCGCTCGGTTTCCTTCAGCGGGGACAATGGGATTATTGCCGGAGGATCGCTCGACATTCTTTATTCATCCGATGCCGGCGCGAGCTGGCAGGTGGCGCAGAAGAATTTGTTCGCGACCGGTTTCTTCGGCGCCCACATGTTGAGTCCGACGGTCGGTTTTCTCACCGGGCAAAATGCGATCTTCCAAGGCATCTTCGGGTCGACGATCGATGGCGGGGCCCACTGGACGTTTCACACTTTCTATTTCAACGGCAACGAGGCGAACGCGGACGATGTCTTCTTCTTTGATGGCGCCACCGGGGTGACTTCGGGCGTTCTTTTCGACGGCACCGGAGCGATCGCGCGCACGACGGATGTCGGCACGACCTGGAACTCGACGATTTTTGGGCACGCGTTGCAGGGGATCGATTTCCCGAAACCGGAGAGCGGCTTCGCGGTGGGATTTTTCGGCACCATCATCGCGTCGAATGATCTCGGGCTGACCTGGGCGGCGCAAGAAAGCGGGACGACGTTCGATCTTCTCGATGTGCGTTTCGCGAGCGACGGCCTGACCGGGCTCGCGGTCGGCGCGAACGGGACGATTCTGCGGACGACCAACGGCGGCGGGCAGGGAGACGGACTTCAGTTGCTCGAGGCAGTCTCGCGCAAGGGCCATTTCGACGTCGACCTGCCGCTGACGGGCGCGCCTGGAATCGAGTGCCGGAGCGGCGGGAACGCGGGCAGTTACGTATTGGCCCTCACCTTTAATAATCAGCTGACCGCCGTCGATGGCATGGCGACCTCCTGCGGGACGATCACGAGCAGCACGATCAACCAGAGCGATACCACTCAGCTTCTCGTTAGTCTAGCCGGGGTCACCTGCAACGCGGGAAACCTCTCACTCATCGTCACCGGGGTGCACGATGACGGCGGTAACGTTCTGCCATCCGCGACCGTCACGATGAGCCTCTTGCTGGGCGACGTGAACGGCGATGGAATAGTGGACTCGGCGGACGTACGCCAGACCAAGCGCGACCGGGGAAAGCACACCGACGTCTCCAATTTTCGCGAGGACATGAATACCAACGACCGGATTGATGGGGTTGATTTCTCCATCGTGAAAGCACAGGTCGGCACGATGTTGCCGCCCTTTGGGACGCCGTCGATGTTTGTCGTAGATAAGAGCGACAACAGCGTCATTAAGGCAAACCTGGATGGGACCGATGCGACCGATCTGGGCAATATTGGCGGCTTCCTGAACAACCCCACCGCGATCGCGATCAACGCGTCCGCGGGCAAAATGTATGTCTGCAATGTCAGCGGCAACTCGGTCACGATGTCGAACCTCGATGGGTCGAGCCCGGTGAACCTGACATTGGACGGAATGCTCGACGGTCCGGTTGGCATTGCGCTCGATGTGCCGGGTAACATGATGTACGTCTCGCTGTACTTCGGCCCTAACGTCGTGGTCAGAGCAAATCTCGATGGATCAGGCGCGGTGGGTCTTGGCGGTTTCAACGGTTTGGTCAGCGGCCTTCTCGCGCAAGGCATGGACATCGATGTAGCCGGCGGGAAGATGGACATTGCCGTCAATAGCGGCCCCGAGGGCCAAGTTGGGCGGATCGTTCAAGCCGATTTGCCCGATGGAGCGAACCCTGTGGCCCTGGACTTCGGGGGAATGCTGAACAGCGATATTCCATTCGATGTTAAAGTCGATGTGGCCGGCAACAAAATGTATGTGCTTGATTTTCGCGTTGGCGATCTCTACCGCGCCGACCTCAACGGTAACGGTGCCGTCCTTCTGGGCTTTCCTGGTGGGCCATTCGCGGATTACCTCGCGCTCGATGTCGTCGGTAGTAAGATGTATATCTCCGCACTCAACAAGCTGACTCAAGCAGACCTGCCTGATGGCGCGAATCCAATGACATTGGGCATTGATTCGCTTGGCACGCCCGCGGGTGTGGCGATATACCGGCCCTAACAGGTCACGCGACCAAAATCATGCTGCCGCCGTCAGGCATCTTGACATTTCCGAGCGGACGTCCCTCCGAGGCGAACGAAGGACGATTGACATCGCGACGCGGTCCCTTTCCAATCGCGCGATGAACCGTCTCTTTCTTTCCTTCACTCTCGTGAGTTCGATGATGCTTTCCGCCACCCACGCGCCGGCCGCTCCCGAGTCGCAGCCGTTCGATGTCCTGATCAAAAACGGCACGGTCTACGACGGGTCCGGCGCGGAAGGACGGAAGACGGACATGGCGCTGCGTGGCGATCGTATCGCAGGAGTGGGCGAATTCCAAGATGCACCGGCCCGCCTAACGATCGACGCGAAAGGCATGGCGGTCGCGCCCGGCTTCATCAACATGCTCTCCTGGTCGACCGAGTCGCTCATCGCCGATGGCCGCTCGCAAAGCGAGATCCGGCAGGGCGTGACGACCGAGATCATGGGCGAAGGCGAGTCGATGGGCCCGGTCAACGACCGCGTCCGCGAGAAAATGCTGCGCGACCAGAAAGACATTCATTACGACATCGCATGGACGACGCTGGCCGAGTATCTGCGCTTTCTCGAGAAGCGCGGGATTTCCTGCAATGTCGCTTCCTTCATTGGGGCGACGACGATTCGCGAGAACGTCATCGGATTCGAAGACAAGGACCCGACCCCGGCGCAAATGGAAGAGATGCGCCAGCTCGTTAGGCGGGAAATGGAAGCGGGCGCGCTTGGGATCGGGACCTCGCTCATTTATCCGCCGGCCTTTTATTCCAAAACGCCGGAGTTGATCGAGCTCTGCAAAGTGGCGGCGAAATACCAAGGCAAATATATCTCGCACATGCGGAGCGAGGGGAATCAGCTCCTGGAGTCGGTCGACGAATTGATCCGGATCAGCCGGGAGGCTGGGCTTCCGGCCGAGGTCTATCACATCAAGGCCGCCGGGAAAGAGAACTGGCCGTTGCTCGACCAGCTCTTTGCCCGGATCGAGGCGGCGCAGAAGGAAGGGCTCAAGATTACGGCCGACATGTACACCTACACCGCCGCCGGGACCGGGCTCGATGCCTGCCTGCCGCCCTGGACGGAAGACGGCGGCTACCCCGAACTTTTCAAGCGCCTGCGCGACCCGGCAACGCGCACGAAGATTGCGGCCGAGGTCAAAGCCCCGAGTAAGAATTGGGAAAATCTTTATCTCGCCGCGGGCGCGCCGGAGAAGATCCTGCTCGTCGGTTTCAAATCGGAGAAATTGAAACCACTGACCGGGAAATCGCTCGCGGAGGTCGCGAAAATGCGCGGGAAAGACCCGGTCGAAACCATCATGGACCTGATCGCGGAAGACGAATCGCGGATCGACTCAATCTATTTCCTGATGTCGGAAGAGAACGTGCGCAAAGAAATGGCCAAGCCCTGGATTTCCTTCGGGTCGGATGAGGCCTCGCAGGCGCCGGAAGGCGCTTTCCTGAAATCGAATCCGCATCCGCGCGCCTACGGAAATTTCGCCCGGGTCATGGGGAAATATGTCCGCGAAGAAAAAGTAATCTCGTTAGGCGAAGCCATCCGGCGACTGAGCGCGCTGCCCGCTTCCAACCTCGGGCTCGATCATCGCGGTTTTCTGAAGGAGGGAATGTTTGCCGATGTCGTGGTTTTTGACCCGGCCACGATTAGCGACCGCGCGACTTTTGCGAAGCCGCACCAATACGCCGTCGGGATGAAGGAGGTCTTCGTCAACGGCCAGCAGGTCCTGGCCGCCGGTGAACATACCGGGGCGAAACCGGGCCGGGCCCTGTCCGGACCGGGGAAGGTTCGTTAGGCTGGCGTGTTTGCTACTCGTTGAGCGCGAAGACCTCGATCAGCGCCACCCCGGTTGCGCCTTTGGCGCCGCGCACGACGCCGGTGTAGGCCCCCGGGATCAGGATCTGCACGACCGCGGCTTCCCGGTCGTCGCTCGGGGCGACCGCCGTTTCCTCAATGGCCGCCTCCTGGTCGCTCCGCCAGTTGTCGTTCGAGGCGAGGAGCGAGCCGTTGCTGTCGTAAAGTTCGAGCGTCGGATCGACGAGAGCGTCGGCCACGCCTTGTGGGACCAGGGAAGGCCCGATCGCGCGGACGATGATTTTTGTCGGATCCAACCCGCCCAAAATAAATCCCCCGATCATGACGTTGTCGCCCGTCGCCACCAGGCTGCGGGTGGAGATATTCGCCACCCGGCCGCTCGCGGTGTCGAGATCGTAGAGATCAAACAAAGCCACGCCTTCAGTTCCATCCTTGCCGCTGACGATTGCGGTGTAAGCGCCGGGATCGAGGGTGGCGACGAGCGCGGCTTCGCGCGCATCGGTCGGGGCCAGGCCGAGCGAGCTGACCTCCTGTCCCGGCACGAACCAGTTGTCGTTCGAGGCTACGACGACCCCGGCGGAATTCACCACTTCAAGCACCGGATCGTTCATCGCACCTACCACCCCAAAGGCGGAGAGCGATGGACCAATGGCGCGGAGCGCCACTTTCTTCGGGACGACGCCGTCGATGATAAAGCCGCCGATGAGAACGTCACTGCCAGTGCCGACCTGGGTCCGACTGGAGATATTCGCGAGCGCAGAGGGCGGGATGAATTTGCTCGAACCCACGGTGAAGGAAACCGGGGCCGAGTAGGGACTTTCTGCGCCATCGGTGTTAAAGGCGGTGACGGCAAAAGTGTAGGTGGAGCCCTTCTTGAGACTGGGGATTGTCGCTGTCGGAGAAGTCACCTCTACGATCGAGGTGAACGGCTTGGCGACGGTGCCGTAGTGAACGCGATAGCCGGCGAGATTCGGCTCCTGGTTGGCGTCCCAAGCGAGGGTGACAGTCCAAGCCTGGGCCATCTGAAGGCAAAAAGGCAGGAGACCGAACAAGCAGAGACGGCGGAGGAGTCTTAGAGGAACGAGATTTTCCATAGTTTCCATAAAGCAGAGCCTGTGCCCGGATTTCCCTCGGTGGGACATTGCAGGAAAATACTTTATTCCAACGGATCGGTTGGAACGGCTGCGATAAACTCCGGCTCAACTCCGCGGTCCACCGGCTCATTCTTCCTCACCTTGGGAATGCGATCTGCTCATATCTCACCTCATGAGAGAAGCGTTGCGAATCCTGGCGGTAGAGGACGAAAAGGCAGTCGCGCAAATCCTGGCGGTGGTGTTGGGTGGGCCGATGGCCAAAGTGACCCGGGCATCCGACGGTTGGGAAGCGCTGATCAAGGTGGGGGCGACGCCTCAGCCTTTCGACGTCATCATCACCGATCACCGGATGCCGCGGATGGGCGGCTTGGATTTTGTCCGCAGTCTCCGGACGCGTAATTTCGAGGGAAAAATTCTGGTCCTTTCGGCGCATCTTTCCGACGAAGATATCCGGGCTTATGAAGAGCTCGGGGTGGACATGATGATGTCGAAGCCATTCGATTTTGCGGAGATCCAGAACGCCGTCGCCGTCCTGACCAAAGGCGCCTCCGTCGCTCTCGCCGCCTAACGACACCTCGCGCCGATCCGGCGCTGGAAGATTCGGAGCCTTGTCCAGCGCTGTTTCATGACGGCCGCGGATTGACACGCCTCCGCTTGGGCACAACAAAGGAGAAGCGATGAACTGCCGCAGTCCGGCCGTTCAGCCGCCGAAAACGGTGCCCGCGTGAAACGAAGATTGAAAGCTGGAATGGTCGGTGGTGGAGCCGACGCCTTCATCGGCGGCGTGCATCGCATGGCAATGCGACTCGACGGCGAGATCGATCTGGTCGCGGGCGCTTTTTCCGCCAGCGCGGAAAAGTCGATTCTTTCGGGGGAAGAATTGCTGATCGATCCGACGCGCGTTTATCCCGACTACCAATCGATGGCGGTGGCAGAAGCGAAGTTGCCGGCCGGGGAACGGGTCGACTTCGTCACGGTCGTCACTCCCAACCGGATGCACGTCCCGGTTTGCCAAACGTTCCTCGAAGCCGGTTTCCACGTCGTTTGCGATAAACCGCTGGGGATCGATCTCGCCGAAGCGTTGGCCCTGCGCCAGGTCGTTAGGCAGACCGGCCGAGTCTTTGCCCTGACCCATAACTACACTGGCTACCCGATGGTAAAGCAGGCCCGGGCGATGGTCCGGGAAGGGGAGTTGGGCGAAATCAGGAAGGTGGTGGCGGAGTATGCGCAAGGCTGGTTGCACCGGCCGATCGAGGTGGAAGGCCAGAAGCAGGCGGCCTGGCGGACGGACCCGAAACAAGCCGGGGCGGCCGGATGCGTGGCAGACATTGGCACGCACGCGGAAAACCTCGCCCGCTACATCACCGGCCTCGAGATCGAGGAGCTCTGTGCCGAATTCACCACTTTCCTTGAGGGGTCGACCTCTGGAAGACGATGCCAGCCTTCTCTTGCGTTACACTGGAGGAACCAGGGGAATCCTGCACGCGTCCCAAGTCTGCGCCGGCGAAGAAAACGGCCTGGCGATCAAAATCTACGGCTCCAAAGCATCGCTCGCGTGGGAACAGGAAAGGTCTAACGAACTGGTGGTGAAATATCCCGATGCACCGCGGCGCATCTATCGGGACGGAAATGATTATCTCGATGCGGCGGTGAAACGCTTCACCCGCATTCCCGCCGGGCACCCCGAGGGATTCATCGAAGCTTTTGCCAATATCTACCGCGAGGTCGCGCGTGCGATCGAGGCGGTGCTCGACCGGAAGCCGCTCCCGGCGGATTGCGATTTCCCGACGATCGACGACGGCGTCGCCGGGATGGCTTTCATCGAGACGGCGGTCGCGAGCGCGCGGGCCGGAGGCGCGTGGACGCGCCTTGTCGCCTGAGGCGGGATCGCAGCGGAATTGGATCTTCTACGAGACGAGGGCGCGCCGGTAGACTTTCTCCACGCCGCTGCCCGGGAATCCCGGTGGCGTCGCTTTCAGCTTCGAACCGAGCGCACACTTGAGGAGGAGTTGCTCATTCTCCCGGTCGAGGAGCAGGGTTTTCATCACGAGTTGCTGTGACTTTTCGATCGCGGGCCGGAACTGACGGACCTGCGCGCGGTCGGCTTCGGCCAGGGCCCGATTGGAGACATCGAAACAAAGGAGAAGACCTTTTTTCTCGTCGAGAAACTCCCGGTTCGGCGGCTGCGAGGTTTGTTTCAAAATGCGATTCTCCTCTAGGAGGAGGCGATAGGTTTCTTCGCAGAGCGCGAAATGTTCGGTCAGAATTGCCTCGGCAGATTTGTTCATAACGGCGCCATTCTCCAAAGCATGTGGCGAGCCAGCCTTCCTTTTCTCAAGCGAGCCGCGCGAATTTCCCCAAGGTCCAGGGGCGTCTACAGCCTTACGGGGTTGCGGAAATCTTGATGTCCTCGGGAAGGTCGGGGCCACCGAGCAAACCTTGGAGGCGCCCGTCGGTATCGTTCCGCCAGGCGAGCTGACCGCTGCGCCACGCCGCCATTTTGACGACTTGGGTAAGCGCTTCAGTCGTGGCCGACTTTCCTTTCGTCGATTCCTCTGTGATGAAGGCGTAAGCTTCGGCGTCTCGTTGCGGCAATTGCAGGCGCTCAAAGCAGAGACCCATCTGGTAGATCACCGGCCAGAGCCAATCCGGGGAGTTGTTCACTTTTGCCAGGGCCTGATAAACGCTGATCGCGCGATTAAAATCGCCTTGGAGATAAAAATCGTTCGCGATCTGGTTGCCTGCTTTTCCCTGCCAGTAAGTCCACATCTTCGGATCTTTTTCCGCTTCGGCTTTTCCCGCGTGCAGCAAGGCCAGGACTTCATCGGCCGCTTCCTGTGGACGATTGAGACCCTGCAGGGTGCGAGCGAGGAGGTAGCGGCACTCGGGCGTATATTTTGTGTCGCTGAATTCCTTTAGGAAACGCCGACTCGCCTCCTCCGCGCCGGCTTTGTCGTCGAGGAGATAGAGGCAATAGCTGGAGCGGAAAAGCGCCCGTGCTTTGTCCTCGTGCGTAAGGTCAAGCTTGCCCAACAACACGAAAAACTTGTTGGCCTGGGCATAATCGCCTGCGGCAAAATGGGTCTCGGCGATCTCAAACTGCGCCTGTTGGGTCCAGTCGCGGTAACGATCCAAGGTCGGCTGGTTGATCTTGAGCGCGGAATTCAGCACGCTGTAATAGCGGGAGATCGCGGCCTGGTAGGCGCCGCACTCCCGGTAAAGGGAGCCGAGCCGGAGCAGCAGTTCGGGCGTGGCCGCGTCGCGGGGTTCCAGCTCGCGCACCGCTTCCAGGACTGTGATTGCTTTGGCGAGGTCGTGCTGTTTTTCGTAAAGGTCGGCCATCTGTCGCAGGGCAGCTTCTTTCAGTGCAATGGGAGCTTCGATCGAGAGGAGGTGCTGGAAGAACGTTTCCGCCAGTTCGACGTTTCCACGCGAAATGGCGTCGAGGGCGAGCCGCCGATAGCCATCGATCTCGCTTTGCATCACGGTGGGAGCCACGTGTTCGGGAGGAGCTGGTGCCGGAGCCGGCGTCGGGTCTTCCGCGGCGGCCAATGATTGCGCCGCAATCGCCAACGTGAGGAAAAGAAATCGCTGGTGGGAAAAAATCACGGTTTATCGCTCAACTTGTAAGTGGCTTTGCTCGGAGGTCCCTGGTTGTAGCCAGGCTCGAAAATCGGGTCGAAGAGGTGCGGACCACGCGGGCCGGAATTGTAGAGGTTTTTAAAATAACTCATCACCTCATCGGGTATTTTGGTCAGGTCGGGGCCGCCGGCGGCCGGGGCTCAGGGCGAAGCGTGGAAATATTTTTCCAATCGCGGCAGATAGCGATTTGAATTCCATATTGCAGAAATGGGGCGGGGATTCTGAACCGCTCGGCCAATCATGCCCGTTCCCCAGCCAGACGAGCATGCTTGGAAAAAGGTCCCGCCAACCTGGCGGAGGAAACCGTTCTCCTGCTCATTAGGTCGCGAGGCATGCGGATTGCTTAACGTGTCGAAAGTAGAAAGATCATGAACCGCGCAAAATTACTTAAGTTTTCTGGCGTCCGCCGATTCTTAAGTCAGGACTCTCATATATGCCTGGTATTTATCTTGCAGGAAGGCCAGGAAGCATCTCTGACCGAGCTGGACGCTTCGAGCGCGGAGCCGAGTTCGCCGGGCGTATGTTTGCCCTCTACGATTACATGATCAGGCAACTGAACGAGGCCAACCTCCAGAAAGAGGTGCGCCCGATCCAGATCGTCGAGGAATTACTCGACGAGATCCGCGTTGCCTGGGCAAAAATGCTGGGCCAATCGGACAGTGTTGCGGCATGAGCACCGAACGGGAATTCTGGCGGTTTCTTGACGCCTACGAGCGCCTCACGACCGATGAGGCTGTCATGTTGCGTGAGGTTAACCTTGCAGCGCTCGCCAAATTGCAGATCCAGAAGACGGTCATTTGCGAAGCAGCCCTCGAGGCCGCGGCCAAGGCTGGTATCCGCCTGCCCGCCGACCGCTTCGAGCATCTCCTGGCGCGGCAAAGAGAGAACTTTGCTCTGACCCAGAAGCAGCTCGCTCATATTAATTGTGAGCAATAGAACAGCGGTTACCCAGATCAGCCATCAGGGGCTTGCGCGGTCCGCTTGAGAGCCGTTCCAGGAGATCCGTTCCCTTGCCATCGGGCAGGTTGACGTCGAGCAGCATGATGTCGAAGACGTCGCGCTTGAGCAATCGTTCCGCCCGCGCCAGTGAGTCGGCGGTGGAGACGGAGTAACGTTTCGTGCGGAGCCATTCGCTGATGCTCTTAGCGACAAACGGTTCGTCGTCGACGACCAGAATCTTCTCAATAGCCATGATGCAGGTTCAAACTCGAAGCGCCCTCTCCGTCGAACTCCGAGGGTGGGATGAACCTCACGATAAGCAGAATGCGCGGGCCGCGTTTACGATTCCCGCAGGAGAAGGATTGCGACGGTCTGTCGGGGGTAACGCTTGCAAATCCCCCGTGTATTGTTCGTTATACGTGCTCACGGCTCGAGCGCATCGACTTGCCGGGCGCCAGCAAGAACAAATCGGGCGAAGCCTTCGCCTAACGATTGGAAGAGCGAACAAGCGCGGTTTTCCACTTGCCGCGAAACCGCCTCCTCGCGATAGTGCCGCTCGCTGGCACGGGGGTATAGCTCAGTTGGTAGAGCGTCTCGTTCGCAATGAGAAGGTCAGGGGTTCGAATCCCCTTACCTCCACTTTCGCCGCGATTTTTCCTAGCTCGCGGGGATGACTTCCGGCGTGGCCACAACCGCCTCGCGCGGCGCCATCGAGTCCACGATCTGCTGGACCCGCGCGCCCGTGCCCCGCTCGAAAAGAAAAACCGTCGCCGGGCCTTTGCCCTCGGGCGCGATGACCAGGTTCTCGGACAGAAATTTCGGGTCGCGAGAAACGGTGCAGCCTTCGAGATGCACCGTTTGCGCGCGCAACCCCCAGCTTTTGCGCGCGACGAAAACCAGCTTGGCCGGATCCTCGAGAGTAGCGATCAGATAACCCGAAGAGTTTGCCGGAACGCCGCGGAGCCGTTTCGTGACGCAGGGCACGGCCCAGGCGATCGTTTCGCCTAACAAATTCTCCTTCTTGAAAACTGAGGCATACCGCGACGGCAGCTGCGTCGGCAGGTTCGGCGCGGCGTCGCGTTCCGCCGGGCCATTCAGCTTTTTCCAGATGAGCCAGAGTTTCACCCGGACGGCGCGCCAGATTTTCGGGGCGAAATAGAGCAGGATCGAGAGCAGGAGAACGAAGACGCCCAAGGCCCAGAGCGGGTTGAAATGAATCAGCGCCAGGCCGCCCAGAACGGCGGCATCCTCCAGCAAACTGAGCCCGATATTTGAAAACGGTTCGGGCGAGGCGTTGGTCACGAGCCGGGTCGAGGCTTTGGCGGAATGAGTGACGAGACTTGCGCTGCCCGCCGCCAGCGCGACGACGACGTCGAAGGCCGGATCGGTTTGACCAAGGACCCTTAAGGCGAGAAGCGCGCCGCCGATGGGCCGGATAATGGTATGAACGGTGTCCCAGGCCGAGTCCACCCACGGGATTTTGTCGGCGAAAAACTCCAGCACGTAAAGAGTGCCGGAGATCCAGAGAATGAGCGGGTTGCCGAGGATGGCGAGCGACTGGTAGGCGGGCGCGAGGACGATCCAATGCTGATTGATCGCGAGCCCGGTGACGAAGACCGTCAGGTAAAGATTGACCCCGGCAAGGCAGGCGAGGCCGAGCGCGACGCCGAGCAGCTTGAGCTGATCCACGGCGGAAGTATGCGAGGGCGCGAGCCGAAGTCACGCCCTTTCCGCGCGCTTTGCGTTTGCGGTCGAGCCGGAGCGCTGATAACTCCAAGCCGATGCTCGACATTCGCCTCATTCGTGAACAGCCCGACTTTGTTAAAAGCCGGCTTGCCACCCGCGGCGGCGAGGATCAGGGCAAGATCGATGAAGTGCTGGCGGTCGATGCCGAGCGGCGGAAGCTGGAGACCGCCTTGCAGCAGTGCAACGCTGACCGCAAACGCCTAAGCAAGGAAATCGGCGGCGCGCGCAGCCGGGGCGAAGATTCCGCCGCAGCGGAGGAACGGGTGCGGCAGATTGGCGAGGAAGCCGCCGAACTCGTCAGGCAAGCCGCTGCGGCGGAGGAGAAGCAGCGAGATTTATTGCTCAACATTCCAAATCTCCCGCACGCGGACGCGCCGGTCGGAACGACTGCGGCGGATAACCCGGTCATCCGAAGTTGGGGCGAGAAACCGCAGTTCGATCACCCGGTACTCGATCACGTCGCGCTCGGCGCGAAGCTGAAACTTTTCGATGCCGAAAGAGCGACCAAGTTGAGCGGCAGCGGGTTCATTTGCTTCACCGGCGCCGGCGCGCGTCTCGAACGCGCTCTCATCCAGTTCATGCTCGACCTGCACGCGAGCGAGCATGGTTATCTCGAAGTGAGTCCGCCCTTTCTCGTCCGGCGCGATTGCATGGTTGGGACGACGCAGTTGCCGAAATTTGAGGAGGACATGTACGGCCTCGAAGACGGCGCCATGTTTCTCGCCCCGACCGCCGAGGTGCCGGTGACGAACCTGCATCGGGAAGAGATTCTCCCCGCGGCGGAGCTGCCGAAAAAGTTCACCGCCTACACTCCCTGCTTCCGCCGCGAAGCCGGTTCGGCTGGACGCGAGACGCGCGGCATCATTCGCGTCCATCAATTCGACAAGGTCGAGCTGGTCAAAATCACCGCGCCAGAAAACTCCAATGCCGAGCACGAAGCGCTGACGGCTGATGCCGAGCGCGTCCTGCAATTGCTTGGCCTGCATTATCGCGTGATCGAACTTTGCACCGGCGATCTGGGCTTTGGCTCGGCCAAAACCTACGATCTGGAAGTCTGGTCGCCGGGCCAGGACGCCTATCTCGAAGTTTCGAGCTGTTCGAACTTCGAGGAATTTCAGGCGCGCCGGATGAATCTGCGCTTCAAAGATGCGGACGGAAAAAACCGTTTTTGCCACACCCTGAATGGTTCCGGCACCGCCCTGCCCCGGCTTTTCGCCGCCTTGGTGGAAGCCTACCAGCAGCCAGACGGCTCGGTTCGTCTGCCGGAAAAGTTGCAGCGTTATTTCGGGGCCGCCGAAATTCGTTAGGCGGGCGGCATTTCGGCAAAAAGATCGAGCTGTCCGCGTTCGTTAGGCGGAGCGACTGCTTCCGCCGTCGGCAGCGGCATTTCAAAGCCGAGCCGCTGCGCGAGGCGCTGGCAGGTCTCGGGCGAAAACCCTTCGTAATGATTGTTCGCGAAAGTCCAGACACTGCGGATCCCGTCGAGATGGTGCTGGATGCGCAGGGCCCAGCTGTCGAGCGCTGCCTCCCGTTTCCAGAGCAGCTTGCCGTAGCGATGAATGCGTTGCCCCTGCTCATCGTATTTCGTGACGGAGTCGCCGAGCAGGCGCAGATAAAGAAAATCGGTCGTGATCGGCTGGAACTCGAATGGCGCCTGGTTGCGCTCGTTCAGCGGGCTCATGTCGGACCAGACCCAGCAGACGCGATGTTTCTCGAGCAGCCGGATGAAGTGCGGCCGGTGCCACCCGGCGTGCCGGAATTCAATCGCGAACCGAAAATCCGAAGGTAGTTGGGCAATGAATTCCCGCAGACCGATCTTCTCCTCCTTCGGCCCGTAGGAAGGCGGCAGTTGAATCAATATCACCCGCAGCTTCGGTGCGAGCGGCTCGAGCGCGCGGAGGAAAGCGGTCAACTCCGTCTGGCAATCCCGCAGCCGGCGCTGGTGCGTGATCTCGCGTGGCATCTTGCAGCTGAAACGAAAATGCGAGGGCGTCATCTCCATCCAGCGCTGCGCCACCGCCGCCGCCGGGGCGCTGTAAAAGGTCGAGTCGATCTCCACCGCCGGGAAATAGCGGGCGTAGAATTCCAGCCAGCGATTGGAAGGAAGGTCCTTCGGATAAAGCACGCCGCTCCACTCTTCGAAGCTCCAGGCGCACGTGCCCAAACGGATTTTCTGCTGCTCGGTCAGATTCAAAATGCGAGCGGGAAACCGGCGTCGTCGCCCGGTTCGCCCTGCGCTCTCAAGCGTATCGGATTCCGCCCTGCGGTCGCGCCTTTTCTCGCGCTATTTCCGAGGCGGAGACCACCCCGGCCCGGCTTGACGGGCTGGGCTTCGTTCATTACCCTGCGAATCCCAATGACCTATCGCTTTCGCTTTGTCCTTTTGTTCGCTGCCGCCTGTGTGGCGTTTCCGGAGCGGAGCCCCGCTCCCGTGGTCTTTCGCCCGAGCGAGAAGGCGAAATACAAGGCGCCCGGCGAGGTAGAGATCAGCGGCAACGCGAACGAGTTGTTTGCCCAGGCGGAAGCGGCGGAACAAAATGGCGACCGCGGCCGGGCGATCAAGATCTATAAGCGAATGGTCAAACGTTATCCGCGCTCGGACAAGGCGCCGGAAGCAACTTTTCGCTCCGCGAAATTAACTGAATTACAGGGCGACCTGCTCAAGGCCGCCCCAATCTATCGCGGCTTGATGGAGATCTACCCGCAAACCGCGCACTTCCAGGAAGCGATCGAATCGCAGTTCCGTATCGGGGAGATTTTGCTGAACGGGAAAAAGCGCAAAATCCTCGGCGTCCCCGTCGGCTCCACTCTTGAGGAAGCGGTGGAAATCTTCGCCGCCATCGTGCGCAGCGCGCCCTACGGTCGTTACACGGCCCGGGCGCAGTTCGACATCGGCCGGGCCCGGGAAAAACAGGGCTCACCCGACCTCGCGATCGACGCCTACCAATCGGTGGTGGAGAAATTCCCTAACGATCCGCTGGCAGTCGACGCCCAGTATCAAATCGGCTACATCTGGTTCGCGGCCACGCGCGCCGGGACCTACGATCCAGCGGCCGCGGATCATGCCCGGACTGCCTTTCAGGACTTTCTTTTCCGCTATCCGAAAAGCGAAAAAGCCGCCCAGGCTCGGGAAAATCTCGCCATGCTCGATCACCGCCTGACCAAGGGCTCGCTCGCGATCGCGAAGTATTATGACAAGGCCAAAAATTATCGGGCCGCGGTGCTTTATTACAATGAAGTGATCCGGCAACAGCCCGGCTCGCCCGAGAGCGCGGTCGCGAAGACCCGGATTGAGCAATTGCGTTCCAAGGTCGGCGACGACGCTCTCCAATCCGCCGCCGAGATCGCAGAGCGCCGGGCCAAGGGCACCGTGCCAAAGAAACCCGCCCCCATCGCCAGCAGTGAAGCGCCGACGCGCGAAGAGCGCCCGCCCACGCCGCCGGAGATGCGCGGCAATCCGGATGAGATTGCGCCGCTGCCGCCTCCTTCCGGTCCCGATTCGCTGCCGCCCCCGGCCACGACCGACAGCTCGCCGCCCGCTCCTGACACCTCGATTTCGGCGGAGCCTTCCCCCACGCCCGAGCCCTCGGCCACCCCGTAGCGGTGAAAAAAATCCTCGGCGCTGCCCTCCTCGTCCTGTCGTTAGGCGGATGCGCCGGTTATCACGTCGGCCCAATCAAGCCCTACGCCTTGCGCGACGTACGCAGCATCGCGGTGCCGACTTTCGATAACAAAACTCTCGCCCCGCGCGTCGCCGTCCTCGTGACCGACACCGTGATCAAGCAATTCCAGCAGGACGGCACCTACCGCATCGCGAGCGACGAGACCGCCGATGCCATTCTGAAGGGAGACATCACCCGCATCTCTCGCGCCCCCGCGCGTTCCGTCCGCGGGAACGTCCTGGCGACGAACGAATTCAATCTTTCCATGCGCGTTCGTTACACCCTGGTCCAGCGCGGGACCGGTAAGATCCTGGCCAATCCGGTGGAGGTGACCGGTTCGACCAGCTTTTTCGTCGGCCCAGACATCACCTCCGATGAGCGGCAGGCGCTGCCTCTGGCCGCAGAAGAGCTGGCCATCCGGCTCGTCAGCCAGCTGAGTGAAGGCTGGTAGCCGTGAAAAAAGGCGAAGAAAAACTCTGGCGCATTCTGCAGGACAAACTGGAGATGTTGCTGGCGGGCCAAAAGCTGCCGGAAGCATTGCGAGTGGCGGAGACCGCGCTTGAACTGGCCCGGCGAATTTTTCCCGAGAATCATCCCTCGCTCGCCCAGAGCTACGAAAGGCTCGGGCAGATTCATGGCCAGCGCGACAAGGATGACGAAGCCGAGAGCTCTCTTCGCCAGGCCTTGGCGATCATGGAAAAAGCGGAGCCTCCCGATCAGCGCGCCATTTTCCGCCTGGCACGCCGGCTGGCTTATCTCTGCGATGTCGGCGGGCGCGAAGCAGAAGCGATCGGCCACTACGAACGCGCCATCCAGGCCGGAACCGAACTTGGCAATGTGGCCCACTCCGATCTCGGCACGATGCTGAATAACGTCGCGCTCATTTATCGCCGGAGCGAGCGCCAGGAGGCGGCCGAGCCTTATTATCTGCAAGCCCTCGCGCTCTATGAAAAACAACTCGGCCCCGAACACGCCGACGTCGCCGCCGTCCTGAACAATCTCGGCGTTTTCTACACCAGCGCGGGCCGACTCGAAGAAGCGGAGCAGATGCATCAGCGCGCCCTCGCCATCCGGCGCAAGACCAACCCAAAGGCGCACTCCGACATCGCGCAGTCGAAGTGCAACCTCGCGGTCGTCTACCATACGCGCGGCGACCTGGCCCGGGCGGGCGAGCTTTACCAGGAATCGCTGCGGCAGTGGGAAGGGGTCGAAAAGCCCTCGGAAGACTACGAAATCGTCGCCTCCAATTACGCCGATCTTCTCCGGTCGTTAGGCAAACGTCGCCGCGCCGGCGCCATCGAATCGCGCGCCCGGAAAATCCGCGCTCGCACCTGAGACCGGCCGGCCGGAGAATCGCCGCTTGCGGTCGGGACGGCGGCGGGCAATTTACAGGCCGCTCGGCGCGACGCTCACGTGGCGGAATGGCAGACGCGTACGGCTCAGGACCGTATGGGGAAACCCGTGGAGGTTCGACTCCTCTCGTGAGCAGTGCGCGCCGCAATTCCGAGATCGGCCCCGAAGGCGTTATTCTTGCCTAACGACCGAAGAAACCGCGCAGTCCGCCGCGCGATTCCGGCTTCTGCCCGACCTGCGCCGGCCAGCATTCCACGATCTCCAGGGCGAGAAATCGGAAGAGAGTGAGACGGGCAAACTTGATGTCGAGCCGGAGATTCTTCGAAATCTGCGCGATGGAGCGGCTGCCATTGAACTGCGAGGCAAACTGCGCTTCCGCCACGGTCAGGCGCAGCTCCTGCACCCGATCGAAACCGTCGCGGGTGTAGGCCGGGATCGAGCCGGAGTCGGACAGGTCTTTGGTGTTGAAGGCCTGGTATTGTACAAACCGCAACGTGCTCAAGGCCCACTGGTCGATGCTCTCCTCGGAAGCCGGCAGCTCGTTGGAAAACTCAGGTAGCTCCTGCTGCTCAAACATGAAGCGCACTCGCTCCGTCCAGAGCTGAGAGAAGAGCCGCTGCCCGTAATGCTGCACCAGCTGCATCGCCGGTTCGCGCAAAATCAGCTCCTCGCGCGCGAGCGTGATGAAGATAGGGCAGCCGTCATTCGTCTGTCGCGCCCGGGCCGCTTCGATCCGCTCGCGATTCACGTTCAGGAGCGTGACGGGCGCCTCTTCGCAATAGAGCTGCGGGTTGTGAGTGGTAACCAGCACGACCTCGCCATCGCGCGCCAGTAGCTCGACCGAGTCCTTGCTCCAAAAGGCGCGCAGCGTGCCGGTCAGTTTCTCACGCGCGATTGTCTGCAACGCCCAATGCAGGGAGAAAAAGCTCGAGTCGCCACAGAAATAGGCGCCGCGCGAAGCCCGATCGATTTCGTCCTCTCCCGACGGATCGGAGACCGGCCCGGCCGGAGCCGCTGACGGAGGAAGCACGGGCGAAGGAGCGCTGGCCGGAGACGGCGTGGGATTCATTTCCCCTAACGAACTTGAAACTTCCGGAGGCGGCGGAGGCGTTACCGGGCGCGGAGGCGTCGGCGGACGCGCTGGGCGGGCCGGTTTTGATTCGTTAGGCAGAGTTCCCTCGCCCCCGAGATGATTGCGCACGGCATTGATCAAGGTCTCGGAGGTAAAAGGTTTGTTCAGAGCCCCGATGACATTTGGGATCTCCGTGCTGTCCGGTTGGAGATCGCTCCCGAAACCAGAAACATAAAGCACCGGGATCTTCGCCGTTAGCGGATCGGCCACCAGGTTGCGGCAGACGGCGTCGCCCTTCATGTCGGGCAGGACAAAGTCGAGCAGGATCAAATCGGGCATCTCACCCCGGGTAATTTCCAGGCCCTCGGTCGCGGTCGGGGCGGTCAGAACCCGGTAGTTTTGCTCCTCCAGGATTTCCTTCACGAAGCTCAGCAGCATCACGCTGTCGTCGATCACCAGGACCGTCTGGGAGACTTCGTTAGGCGAAGCCGGCACCGCGGCGGCGGACGCTTCCGAGTTCCGCGACTCGTCGATCGTTCGCACGGCCTCCATCAGCAGCACTTGCCAATCCAGCTCAATCGTGTGCGGAGTCTCGGGCGGGACCGGGACCTCCGAAATCATGCCCCCCTTCCAGTCGACGATCTCATTAAAAGCCGCCAACCCTTCCTTGCCCGGGGCGGTGGCGTGCCGTACCTGACCATTCTGGAAATATACCCGCGCCTTTTCCCCGCGCGGCCCGGTAAACTCCAGCATCGAGGTTGCGCCGCTGATGCACTTGAGCTGAATGATGTCGGCGATGTGCAGGTCGCTCAAAGTCCCCTGGAAACGTTCCCCTTCCCCTTGGTCGGCCGGGGCGAGAAGTGTTTCCACCAAAGTCATGAAATCAGCCCGCGGAAACGGTTTCTCGAGAAAATGAATCGCACCCAGACCGGCGACCTGCTCGCGTTGCGCGGCGAAATGCGTCGCCGTCAGGATGATGGCGCGGGCATCGGGATGGCTGGTCCGCAGATCGTAGATGAACTCCTGCGCCGGATTGTCGGTCGTGTCGACATCAAGGACGAAAAGAGCCGGCTTCTGGTCGACCACCAGTTGCTGGGCCTCGCCTAACGATGCCGCCCGGGCCGCGACCGTGCCCGGAGCCGCCGCCTCTACCGCGCCGAGAATCTCCGCTGCCAGCTGCTCATCCGCTTCCAGGATGAGAACTTGCGGGCGGGAGGATGAAGCGGTGGTTGTGTCGGCGGTACCTTGATTCACGATGGCAAAAACGAAGCAAGTGGCGAACTATAATGGGTGCCATGCCTCGGTCTTGCCTTAGAAATGACCGCATGCGGCGAAATGAAAAGTGTTTTTTCGCGCCGCACGAAAAAGTCGGCGACCGCCAGACCGGGAAGGGCCGGCGGTCGCCTTTGAAATCGTTAGCGGTTAGTGGGTGTGCACGCCTGTCGTGACCGCGTGCCCGTCGTCCGTCCGCACGGTGGTGGAGCAGCTGGAAAAGGCCGCGAGAATGAGAATGGCGCCGACGGTGGAAAGAAGAATGGTTCGCATAATTATGATGGTTTGTTTTCCTGATATTCGTAAACGGCTTGGCGAGTGAGCGTCTCGAAGCGAATTATTGCAGCGGCGCCTCCAGCCTCAGGCCGCAAAACGCTTCGCCAGCTCACGCCGGCTAATCTTGCCGCGCTCGTTTGCCGGGATCGTCTGCATAAGAAAGATCCGCTTCGGCACCTGCCAGCCGCTCAGACGAGTTCGGCAATACTCCAAAAGCGCCGCTTCCTTTGTCTTTTCCGCCGCGACCACACAAGCCACTACCTCCTGATTGCGCAAGGCCGAGGCCCGTCCAAAAACCACCGCCTGCCGCACTTCTTCATGACTCAAAAGATGTGCCTCTACCTCCGCCGGGTTCACCTTTTTCCCCGCGACATTTATCACGTCCGAGAGTCGCCCAACAATGCGCACCCCTGCGTCATCCATTGTCACCACATCGTCCGGCAGAAAAAATCCCTCGCCCAGTTTGGCCGGCTCCGTTTCGGGAAAATAACCGTCGCCGACCGCCGCGCTCCGAACTCGAATCTGGCTCGCCGCGCCGAGCGAATCGAGCCGCTCCAATTCCACCCCGCGCAGCGGCCTGCCGACAAATCCTTCCGGCGCGTCGGTCGCGACCCGGTCGTAGCAAATGCCGCCACATTCCGAGGCGCCGTAAAAGGAATGAATTGGCAAACCAAACTTGGCCCGGAAATTTTCCGCCACCCGACGAGGGAGCGGCGCCCCGGCCGAAAGACAAAGACGCAGCGTCGGCAGAGGCGGCGCCTCATTCATCTCGCCGAAGGCCTGATAAAAAAGCGGCATGCCCGGGAAGACCGTGGCCGCGGTCCGGGCGAGATCATCGAGGACGGCGCGCGGAATTCGGTCGACGCTGATCGCCATCGGCACGCCGCGAACCAGCAAAGGCGTGATCAGGTTGCTGAACCCGTAGGAATGCGAAAGGGGGATGACCGCGAAATTGAGGTCGGCCTCGGTGATCCCCATCGTGTCGCAAATCTGGGTAGCGTCGGCCAGCAATTGCGCGCTGCGGAATCGAATGGCGCGCGGGGCCGCGGTTGTGCCTGAGGTGAGCTTAAGCAGAGCCGGCGGTTGCTCGCTCCAATCGACGGGTCTCGCTCCCTCAAGCGGTTCGACCCCTTCCTCCAAAGTCGCGAGGAGCGCCGTAACGCGGCAGGTTTGCAGAGCAGTCGCGCGTTCCCGGTCGCTCATCGTGCGCTCGAGCGGCAGGACGACGATTCCGCGGCGCAGACAGGCGAGGAATAAGGCTGGCCAATGCGCGTGATTCCCGATCTGGACACCAAGAATATCGCCCGCGCGCAGATCCCGCAGGGCCTCCGCCTCGAGACCGCGGCTCAATTCCTCCATTTCGCCGAAGCGAAAAAGAACCTTTCCCTGCGTGTCAAAAAGGGCCGGCGCACCCGCTCTACGGACACGGGTCTCGGCCCAGGCCGCAAGCAATGGATCCCCGGCTATCATCACTTGCAGCAGCTCGCTTTCGCGGCTACTTTGTCGGCTCTTTTCCTATGAACACGGACATTCATCCTGAATACAACCAGACAGAGATTAGCTGCGCCTGTGGTGCGGTCTACCATACCCGTTCCACCCGCAAGGATATCAAGATCGGTATCTGCGCCGCTTGCCATCCGTTTTTCACCGGTGAGCAGAAGTTTGTCGATACCGCTGGCCGGGTCGAGAAATTTGCCCGCCGCTATGGCAGCACCAAGGCGACCCGCGCTGGCGTCGCCAAAAAAGCTTAGCTGATTCCGCCTAACGAACGGTGATTGCGCCTCGGCGTGCAATCGCCGTTTTTGTTTATGGATTTCCAATCCCTCATCGTGCGCAAACGGGAACGCTTTCAGCAGCTCGAAAGCGAGATTGCCGATCCGAACCTTTTCGATAATCGGAAACGGGCCAGCGACACCATGCGCGAACATTCTGCGACCAAGGATTTGCTCGCAAAATGGGAGGAGGTGGTGACGGCGCGCCGGCAGTTGGACGACAACCGCGAACTCTCCGCCGCCTCCGACGCCGATCTCGCGCAGATGGCCCAGGAAGAAATTCCCGCGCTCGAAAAGCGCGTCGCCGATCTCGAATTTGAGGTCCAGGTCGCGCTCCTGCCGCCGGATGAAGCCGACGACCGCGACGCGATCGTGGAAATCCGCGCCGGCACCGGTGGAAGCGAGGCAGCCATCTTCGCGGCCGATCTTCACCGGATGTATAACCGCTACGCCGAGACGGCCGGGTTGAAGATCGAAGATCTCGAGTTGAGCCCCTCCGAACTCGGCGGTATGAAAGAAGCCATTTTCAAAATCTCGGGCGAATCGGTTTTCCGGAAGCTGCGCCACGAGAGCGGCGTGCATCGGGTGCAGCGCGTGCCTGCGACCGAAGCGCAGGGCCGGATTCATACCTCGACCGCGACCGTGGCCGTCTTGCCCGAAGCCGAGGAAGTCGATTTCGAAATCAAGCCGGAAGATCTCCGGATTGAAGTTTGCCGCGCCGGAGGGCCCGGCGGCCAAGGCGTGAACACGACCGACTCCGCCGTCCAGGTAATGTACATCCCGACCGGCCGGATCGTGCGTTGCCAAGACGGTCGCAGCCAGCAAAAGAACAAAGAGAAAGCGCTCAGCATCCTGCGCGCGCGTTTGCTCGAGGATAAAAAGCGCGAGGAAGAAGCGAAATATTCCGCCCATCGCAAGAGCCAGATCGGCTCGGGCGGCCGCGAGGAAAAAATCCGGACCTACAATTTCCCGCAAAACCGGATCACGGATCACCGCATTGGGCTCACCCTTTACAATCTCGACCGCGTCATGGAGGGCGACCTAAGCGAATTGATCTCCACCCTCCAGCATGCCGATCTCGAGCAACGGCTGAAGGAATCGGCCCTGGCCTAACGAGCAACGCCCGCGGCGGATTTTTACCGCAGAGATCGCGGAGGACGCAGAGAAGAAAAAAATTATCAATCCCTCTGCGATCTCTGCGTCCTCTGCGGTTAAACAAGAAACATGACGGTTCTCGAAGTTCTGCAGTCGACCACTACCTACTTCCAGAAACGCGAGATCGAGAGCCCGCGCCTCAATGCCGAGCACCTCGTCGCCCATTCGTTAGGCAAAAAGCGGATCGAGCTTTATCTGGAGTTCGAGCGCCCGCTCTCCGAGCCGGAACTGGCCCCGCTGCGCGAGCTCGTCAGGCGACGCGGCCAGGGTGAGCCGCTCCAGCATCTCCTCGGCACGGTCGAATTCGCCCACCATGTTTTTGTGAGCGACAAACGCGCGCTCATTCCCCGCCCCGAGACCGAGCAACTGGTCGAATATTTGTGCGACCTTCCCTGGCCGGAAAAGCCGCGCATGCTCGACGTCGGGACCGGCAGCGGAGTGATCGCCTTGTCCCTCGCCGCCCACTTTCCCCAGGCGGAACTGCATGCGGTCGATCTCTCGCCCGACGCCTTAACTCTCGCGCACGAAAATGCGGACCGGCTCGGCATCCCGGAGCGAATCCACTTCATGCAAGGTCACCTCCTCGAGCCGACCGAAGGCAAGTTCGACCTGATCGTGGCCAACCTCCCCTACGTTGCCGCCGGCGACGCCGCGCAGCTCGCGCCGGAAGTCCGGCACGATCCTCCAATCGCGCTTTTCGGTGGGCCTAACGGCGACGAACTGATCCGCGAATTGATCGCCAGCGCGCCACCGCATTTGCAATCAGACGGCACGCTCGCGCTCGAGATTGGCCTCGGCCAGGAAAGCGGCCTTTCCGACTTCCTCGCGATGCAAAATTACAGCGACATTCGCTCGAAAAAGGACTATGCAGGGACCCCACGGTTCCTCTTCGCACGGCATGGATAAAATTCTCGTACACGGCGGTCATCCGCTCTCCGGCTCGATCAAGATCAGCGGCTCGAAAAACTCGGCCCTGCCGATCATCGCCGCCACTTTGCTCACCCGCGAACCGTGCGTTCTCCATCGCGTCCCCGACTTGAGCGACACGAACTACATGCTCCAGATCCTAATGCATCTCGGGGCAGAAGTGGAGCGGGCCAGCGGCACCGTCACGGTCAAGGCAGAGAAGGTAAACTCCGTCGCGCCTTACGAGGTCGTACGCAAAATGCGGGCCTCGGTTTGCGTCATCGGCCCTCTGTTAGGCCGGTGCAAGGAAGCGACCGTTTCGCTCCCCGGCGGCTGCGTCATCGGCGATCGCCCGATCGATCTGCATCTCAAGGGTTTCGAAGGGCTCGGCGCCGCTGTCCGGGTTGAGAACGGCAACGTCAAAGTCTTCGCCCCGAAATTAACCGGCGCCGTGATCAACCTGCGCGGCAAATTCGGCCCGACCGTCCTCGGCACCGACAACGTTATGATGGCCGCGGTTTTGGCCGAAGGCGTGACTGTCATCGAAGGCGCGGCGGCCGAGCCGGAAGTGTGCGATCTGGCCGATTTCCTCAATAAGATGGGCGCCAAGATCGAAGGCGCGGGCACGCGTCGCATCATCATCGAAGGCGTGACGGAATTGCACGGCGCCGAGCACGACATCATTCCTGACCGGATCGAGACCGGCACTTTTATGGTCGCGGGCGCGATTTGCGGACAAGGCATCACGCTCAATCGGGTCCAACCCGAACACGTCACTGCTGTCACCACTGCCCTGAGAGAATCCGGATTCAAAGTCGAAACGACCGAGAACTCGATCACGGTCTCGCCTAACGGCGCCGTGACCAAGCCGCTGGAGCTCGTGACCGAGCCGTATCCCGGTTTCCCGACCGACATGCAGGCGCAAATGTGCGCGCTGCTCTCGACCACGGAAGGGATCAGCGTGATCACGGAGAACGTTTTCCCGCAGCGTTACATGCACGTCGCAGAGCTAAAACGGATGGGCGCGCAGGTGCAGATCGAGGGTGCGACCGCCGTCATCCAGGGAGTCGAGAAGCTCTACGGCGCGCCGGTGATGGCGAGCGATCTGCGCGCTTCCGCCGCGCTGGTCTTGGCGGGCTTGAAAGCGGAAGGTACGACCGAAGTGCGGCGCGTTTACCACATCGATCGCGGTTACGAACATCTCGACGAAAAACTGAGTGAGCTTGGCGCGCACATCGAACGTGTGAAAGAATAACGGTATGGAAACTCTTACGCCTTCCACCACAACCACTTCCTCCAACGTCCGCACCTGGTGCGTCCTTTGCCATGCGAGCGCATTACTCGGCCTGTTTTTACCCGCGATCGCGCACATCATCGGGCCGCTCGTCATCTGGCTTCTGAAAAAAGACGAGTCGACCGAGATCGATGATCAGGGGAAAGAATCGCTCAATTTCCAGATCTCGATGTTGATCTACACCGTCGCACTCGGCGTCATCTTCTTCATCCTGATGTGGGTCCTGATCGGCTTCCTTTTGCTGCCGCTCTTTGGCGTGCTCTACCTGGCCGATATCGTCCTGGTCGTGATCGCCTCAATCAAGGCAAGCGAAGGAAAGCTGTATCGTTACCCGCTGACGATTCGCCTGATCAAGTAGCCGGCGGGTCCAGTTCGCGCAGCGTGCGCATATTGGCGACGTCTTCGTGCAGTTCCTTGCCTTTCGGCGTCTCCAGGACCTTGGGGATTTTTTGGAAACGCCGGGCGCGCATGATGAAGCGAAACGCCTCCAGGCCGATCTGCCCTTTCCCGATGTGCTCGTGCCGGTCGACCCGCGAACCGCGCGCAGTCTTGGAGTCATTCAGGTGCAGAGCGACAAGCCGCTCCAAACCTATCGTGCGCTCGAACTCGCGGAACGTTTTTCGCGTCCCAGCCTCACTCGTTAGGTCGTAACCGGCCGCAAAGACATGGGCGGTGTCGAGACAAACGCAGAGCCGCTCCGGTTCACGGACGTTCGCGATGATTGCCGCTAGATGCTCAAAGGTATGACCCAGGCACGAGCCCTGGCCGGCCGTCGTCTCGAGCGCGATGCGCGTCTTCACTTTCGGAATGCTCCGAAAGATCTGGTTGATCGAACGCACGACTTTCGTTAGGCCGGCCTCTTCGCCCGCTCCGAGATGCGCACCCGGATGCAGAACAAGAAAGGGCAGGCCAAGCTGATCAGCGCGGGTCAGCTCTTCAGCCAGGGCGCGGATCGAGTTGGCCAGGAACTGCGGGTTGGTCGCGGCGAGATTGATCAGGTAATTGGCGTGCGCGAAAACCGACGTTAGCTCGGCCCGCTGCGCGTGCTCGAGAAACGCTTTAATTTCTTCCCGCGCCAGAGGGCGCGCGAACCACTGCATGTTGTTCTTCACGAAGATCTGCATCGCGCTGCACTCGATCGAACGCGCCCGCTCAATCGCGCGGTGCACCCCGCCGCCAATCGACATGTGCGCGCCGAGGAGATGGCGCGCCGCTGATTTCTTTCCCGCCATCAGAAACGTTTCGGGCGCCAGATCGGTTTCGAGAGACTGCCTTCGCCGTGATATTCGAAAAGTT
Organism: Chthoniobacterales bacterium; assembly: GCA_046593335.1. GTDB lineage: Bacteria > Verrucomicrobiota > Verrucomicrobiia > Chthoniobacterales > UBA10450 > Palsa-1392. The sequence goes on from JBKJNW010000231.1 coordinate 50,584, forward strand.
TGTAGAGCGGGGTCAGGAGAGCGCCCGCACCTTTGGCGTCGATCCGGATATCGAAATCGAGTTTGTTCTTCAAAAAATCGACATCGCCGTGGCCGATCATGGCGAAGAGCGCCCCCGAAACGCGCAACTTGTCGGTGTGAATGACGCCTTCCTTGATCGAGAAGGGCGCGGAGCCTTCGTGCGCCACGCTGTAACCGGCGCCGGCGAACATTTTGCTCACCAGCTCGGAGAGCGGTCCGAAAACCGGAATGGCGAAGACGTTGCCATCCTCGACCTTGACCAATCCGTCGCCTTTCAGGAAACGTGCGTCACTCCCCACCCCGGAGAAATCGAAATGCCCGCTCAGGTCGCCCTCCGCAGTTTTATATTTGAAATAAAGATCGGTCAGCTTAGGGAAGTCGGCTTTTTCTACCTCGATCCGCGCGCTGTAACGCCGATCGTTTTTGGCCAGCGAAATGTCGGCTCCGCCAGCCAGCTCGCCGGTGAATAATTTCCCCTTCAGGCCAAGAATTTGCAGGCGATCGTCGGTGAAGAGCAACTGCCCGGCGATCCGGTCAAAAGGCAGGACCTTGTCGAGAAAGGTGTAATCCATCCCGGTCGGCGCATCGACGTCGATCTGGAGATGGGTCTGCTTGCCCGGGCCGAACTGGACCACGCCATTCGCCGTCACGTGCGGCGTGCGATGGAATCGATAAGGGACGACGTGTTCATAAAACCGCGGCTCGATCCACATGATGGCGTCGGTCGGTTTTAAGGTCGTCTCCACGTTCGTTAGGCGGATTTCGCGCTTGGGGGCGTCGTAGGCAAAGGAGCCCGTGCCGGTCCCTTCATCGCGCGTTACCCGGAAATCATCGACCGCGAGGATGCCGTCGCCGAAACGGAGGTTGGCGCTCGCGCTGTTCATCCAGACCCCGCGAAAACGCGTTCGCCCAAGCGCGAGCGTGCCCTCGCCGTGCCAACTGGCCGGGGCGCGACTCGTCCCGCGAAGCGCGAGATGAATATTGGGCGAGCGCTGTCCGCCCCACTGGCGCAGCAAGGGCCGGAATTTCTCCGGCAACACCGGCTCGAAGGCGGCGGGCAGAAGCGAGCTGTCGAGATTCAAACGGAAATCGTCCGGCGCGTCAAAGAGGTCGGCGTTGAGCTGCCCGCTGCGATGACGCAGGCGGATGTCGCGCAACATGGTGCGGGCCCCATCCCAGGCGAATTCGCAGGTCGCGCCTTCGAAATCGACCGCCTGCCAGGAGAATTTTTCGACCGCAAACTTGCCCACGACCTCGAATTTTTTCTCCGGCGCGCCGATTGTGGCCGAGCCCGAGGCCTCGATCTGCGGCGGCGAATGGAAATTCACCTCCTGCAACATCGCGCCGAGACCGAAGCTGCCTAACAATGGCCTGAGGTCGACGCTGCTCCGGGCCTGGAAATTGGCAAGCCTGTTCTCCCGGCTCCAGCTCCCGCTCCCGGCGAAATTCCCGCTGGCATCGCTCCACTCCAGGCGCGGAATCGTGCAGGCATGATCCTTCCATTCCGCGGCGACGAACAAATTTCGCGCCTCGTAATCACCCCGCAACATCCGACTCCCGCGCAGCGTGGCCTCGACGTGCGCGTCCTCCAGCTGGGAAACATCGCCGGAAAATTTGATCTGCAATTCCGGCGCCGCGGCCGGGTATTTGAAACCCTGGAGCAGGGTGACGAGATTTTGCAGGAGCCGCAGCCGGGCCGCTTCCTCGTCGGGATTTGTCGGCGAGGGCTGATAGTCTGCGCGCTTGATCAGCTGGCCGCTGGCGGAGATGCGGACCCCGCCAAAAACTCCCTCCGCCTGGCTGACCTCGATCCGTTCCGGCGGGAAATAAATGTGAGCCCGGAAATGTTTGAGCTCGGCGTTGGAGACCTGGCCCTCGACCGGCGGGAGCGGGATGGTGAGGTCGCCGTTGCGGATGTCGAGTGCGTTAAGGAAAGGCTGGTGATGGAAGAGGGCGGCGTAATTAATATCGAGCGAGATTTCGCTCACGAGGGCGAGGGTTTTCTCGCGCTTCTTGTAATCGTAAATGCGGACATCGCGCGCGATCGGGCCGCGGAAGGGATCGAGCGTGAGCCGGCGCACGGAAGCCTCGACCCCGCGCTTGTGCAGCTCTTCCACCACCTTGTTGCGCCAGTTGCGGCTGAAACCTTTCTTGGCCAGATACCACCCGCCCATGGCGAGACCGCCCAGGATCAGGACGATCGTTAGGCGGAGGAGGATCAGGGCAAAACGGACCCGGGCGGGATGACGCAACCGGCCGCGATGCAGGCGCGGCCGCGAGGGTTCGCTCAACTCGGTCGCGGGCATGGGTGACTCCTACGAGGGGTGGTTGTGATTTCAAGCCAAGCGCCGATGGTTCGCGGCATGACGATCTCGGAGCTGCCGGCGGTCAACGCCTCGTTCAACGCCGTCAGCACGATTTTCATTTCGTTAGGCTGGTGGTTCATCCGGCGCGGCTTTTGGCGGCAGCACATCGCCTGCATGATCACGGCCCTGGTTTCCTCCTCCTTCTTCCTCGCCGGCTATCTCGTCTATCACGCCTACGCCGGCGAAAAATCGTCCGGTTACAGCGGGTTGATCGCGTGGTTTTATTTTCCCCTGCTCATTTCCCACGTCCTTCTTGCCTTCGTCACTCTGCCGCTCGTTATCCTCACCCTCATCCCGGTCTTCCGCCGGCGCTGGGATAAACACCGGCGGATCGCGAAATGGACGATGCCGATCTGGCTCTACGTGTCGATCACGGGCGTGCTGGTCTATTTCATCCTCTACCAATGGTTCCCGCCGGCCAGTCTTGCGCTCGGGCGCTAGTTGATGTTTGATCAGGCACGCCCAACGAACTTGGGCCAATTATGGTGACGATCGCGACCTATAACGAACCGGCGAAAGCGAAACGATTGAAGGAGAAATTGCAGGCGGCCGGGGTAAAGGCCGATCTGCATAACGAAGCCAATCTGCAGACCTTCGCTTTCATGTCGAAACCGCAGGCCAACGCCAAGGTCATGGTGGGAGAGGAAGATTTTCCCCGCGCTCAGGGCCTGCTGGTGGAATGGGAAGCCGCCGATCCCGACATCGGCGCCCTCCGTTGCCCGCAGTGCAATTCGCCCCGCATCGAATATCCGCAGCTGACCCGCAAGTTCCTCACTCCGGCGCTGGCGGGAATTCTTTTTGCCCTCAAAATTTTCCCGAAGGAATTCTATTGTCAGGACTGCCAGTTTACCTGGACGAATGAGCTGGAACGTCCGCGCTATCGTTTTTGGAACCGGTTTTTCTCCGCCCCGGACCACGAAGGATCCCAGGATCGCGGCTAACCGCCGGACGAACCCCGCCTGCCCCGGGGTCCCATCCGCGACAAGCTCCGCCCCAATTGTTCGATGAAATGGTTGTTCGCTTTTATCCTCGCCGTTTTGATCTTTGGCGGGGCGGCGCTCTTTAGTTATAAGATCTTTATTCGCCCGGAACTGGTCATGCGGGCGGAGCGCAAGGCGGTCGCCACCCCGGTCCCGACGCCGGATATCAGCCTGCCGGAATTCAAGGCGGCGGAGAAACTGAAGAACGAAGGCAAGCTGACCGAAGCGCGCGCCGCGCTCACTTCCTTCATCCAGAAATATCCGAGCGGGCTGCACGTCGGCGAAGCGCAGGACCTGCTCGGGGACGTCAATGTCAGCATTCTCCTTTCCGATTATCCGGCGCCGGAAAAAGAGGAATACACCGTGCGCAGCGGCGACGTCCTGGCGCGGATCGCGGGTAAATTTAAATCGACCCCCGAGCTGATCATGCGGACCAACAACCTGAGCGGAACGATGCTCCGGATCGGGCAGAAATTGCTCGTCTCGCACCCGGAATTTTCCATCCTCCTGCAACGCAACGCCAAGCTCCTTTACCTGCTCGATCGCGACCATTTTTTTAAGCGCTACCACATCCTGGACGAGAAACTGCCAGGCAATCCGCCCCCGAAAATCAATACTCGCGTGGCGGAGATCATGGCCTGGAAGAACGGCAAACGCGTCGGCCTGGCCAGCCCGGAATTTCTCAACAGCACCCGCTGGATTCGGCTCGGCACGCCCGGTTTTCTGATTTATTCCGAACCCGACGGAGCGCATCAAATTCTCGATATCCCGCCGCCGGGCGAAGGCATCGGGATGGCGGCATCCGATGTGGAAGAGCTGAGCAGCCTTGTAAACACGAAAACGGCTGTCACGATTGTGCAGTGAAGGTGAAGCGAGAATCGGATACTACAGGCGCGCGATTGCCCCTCTGCGGATTCGCGATTCACGATTCCCAATTCCCGGTTTAAGATTTGCGCCCAGATGGATTCGCAGCCGCTCGATTTTGAAAAGCCGATCTTTGAATTGCAGCGCCGGCTTCAGGAGCTGAAGTCGCATTCCGACAAGCACTCGATCGACTTCGATTCCGAGGTGGAATCGATGGAGCTGAAGATTCGCGAAACCCGCCGGCAGATTTACGATAATCTCACCGCCTGGCAGCGCGTCCAAATCGCCCGCCACGTGCAACGGCCGTTCGCCCTCGATTATATCGGCCGCTGTTTTACCGAGTGGATCGAACTCCATGGCGACCGGGTCTTCGGCGACGACAAGGCCATGCCCTGCGGCCTGGCCAAGCTCGGTTCGCACCGCTGCGCTGTCGTGACGCAGCAGAAAGGCCGCGACACCAAGGAAAATGTGAAGCGCAACTTCGGCTGCGCCTATCCGGAAGGTTATCGCAAGGCGCTCCGCATCATGCGCCTCGGGGAAAAATTCAAGCTCCCGGTCATCGCCTTGATCGATACCCCCGGCGCCTATCCGGGCATTGGCTCGGAAGAACGGCACATCGCCGAGGCCATCGCCGTGAATCTGCGCGAAATGATGGTCCTGCGCGTGCCGATTATCGCCTGCGTCATCGGTGAAGGCGGCTCCGGCGGCGCCCTCGGGATTGGCGTGGCCGATCGCGTGCTTATTCTCGAGAACGCTTATTACTCCGTCATCAGCCCGGAAGCCTGCTCCGCTATTTTGTGGAAAGATCGCAAGCACGCCCCGGAAGCGGCTGAAGCGCTCAAGCTCACTTCCCATGACCTGATGAAACTGGGCGTGGTCGATGAGGTCGTGCCCGAGCCGGGAGGCGGCGCGCATCGCGACCACGACCTGGCTGCGGCCAATCTCGGCGCGGCCCTGCGCCGCAACCTGAAGCGCGCCCTGGAAACGCCGATCGACGAGTTGCTCAAGGAGCGCTACGCGAAATTCCGCAAGCTCGGCAACTTCGCCGAGCCGAAAACGAAAAACGGCGCTTAACGAAGCGCCGTCTCAAGCACCGGAGGGTGCGGCAGCGGCTCTTTCGCCTCCGGCGGCAGGGGCGGATAAAGAAAACGCAGCACCGCCTCGAAGCGCGCTCCCCACGCGCCTTCACTGTGATCGCCTCCTTCCACCTCGGTGTATTGCAGGTCGTCATCCACCCGCCAGCCTCGCTCGACCAGCCGCTCGCGCAGTTCGCGCGCTCGCTCCCAACCCGGCTCATTCGTGCCGGTGTCGAGCCAGATCTTGAGCGGCGGTTTCACTTTCCCTTTCTCGAGGATCCGGTAGATCGCGCAATCATCCCACCAGATCGAGGGCGACATGACCGCAAGCCGGTTAAAGGTCTGCGGGAACCAGAGCCCGAGGATGAGAGTGGCGAGTCCGCCTAACGACGAGCCGCCCAGGCCGGTGAATTCTGCTTCCGGGCGTGTCCGGTAGGTATGGTCGATGAAGGGCTTGAGCTCGTCGCGCAAGAAGCATCCGTACTTTCTCAGCAGGCCGCGGCTGCGTTTTTTCCGCGGGGCCGAAGTGTCGATCACGCCGCGGGTCGGCGCATATTCATGGATGCGTTTCTCGCCGGTGTTGGCGACCGCCACGATGATGACCGGCTCGATCAGGCGCTTCTTGGTCAGGCGCTCGGCCCATTCGTCCGCCCCCCATTCCACCCCGGCAAAGGAAGTCGCGGCGTCGAAGACATTTTGCCCGTCGTGCAAATAAAGCACCGGGTAGCGGCGTTCCCGGGAGCGGCGGTAGCCGAGGGGCAGATAAACCTGCACATCGCGCCGGTTGCGCAGGAGGCGCGACTTGAACTGCGGATGCTGCTGGATGTTACCAGTGAGAGTGTGAGTTTCGTCCATCGAAGCGGGTTTTTATCGGCGAGGAGATTCGTCTGCGCAAACGCCGAAGGTTGCACCTCTTTCAGGAAATATTGTCATCGCCAACCGCTTCGCCGTCGCCTTTAGTCGGCCGCGCGCATGAACGAACGCTATCTCCGCTGGTACACGCCCCAGCTCCGCCGTGATTTTGAGATGCTCGTCTTTGGCAATGGCGGCGGTTTGCCGCTGATTCTTTTCCCGACCTCCTTCGGCAATTTTCGCCAGTGCAAGGATTTCAAACTGGTCGAGGCCTGTGCGCCGTTGGTCGACACCGGCCGCGTCACCATTTATTGCCCGGACGCGATCGATCTCGAAAGTTTCTACAACAAGTCGATTCACCCGGCCGACCGGATGCGAACCCATAACGCCTACGAAAACGTCATCGTCCATGACGTGATAGATTTCGCCCGGCGCGAGGCTAATTGCCATCGCGTCGCGGTCTGCGGCGCCAGCCTCGGCGCCTACCACGCGGCCAACATCGCTTTTCGTCACCCCGATCTGGTCAGCCATCTCATCAGCCTGAGCGGCGCCTTCGAGATCAGCGATTTCTTCGACGGCTATCACGACGAGAACATTTATTTTAACAGCCCCTACCAGTATCTGCCGAACCTGCCCGATACCTGGAGATTCAATCACATGGGGATCATCATCGGGACGGGCGAATGGGATAACACCCGGCACGAAAGCCTGCGATTGAGCGCGCTCCTGAACGAGAAAGGCATTCAGCACTGGTTCGACGATCGCAAATGGTGCGGGCACGATTGGAATTACTGGCGCGACATGTTGCCCTATTATCTCTCGACGATCTGAGAGATCCAAACTTTCAGGTCAGGATATAACGGCCGGTCTTTTTCGTCCCCACCCGGCGCACCAAACCGGCCTTCATCAGCGGGCGGAGCAAATCGATTGCGCCCTGTTTCGACACGCCCACCCCGGCCCAGATCTCGCGCGGGGTCATCGCTTTGTGCTCGCGCAGGAGATGAAGCAATTGCTCCTGTTTCGGTCGCAGGACCAGCTTCGCCTTGCCGGCGCGCGCGGTCAGCTTTTGCACCCGGGTCCAGACGCGCTCCAACGTCGCGCGTAAACCGGCGGCGCTGTAGTCGAGCCAGCTCGTGAGATCGCCCTTTCCCTGCCGGACTTTTTCCAGCGCCGCGTAATAGCGCGGCCGGTCTTCCCAGTAAAATTCGTCGATCGAAAAAATATGGTGACTATCGAATCCGCGCCGATACAGCTCCCAAAGGCTGAGCATCCGGCCGGCGCGCCCGTTTCCATCGGCAAAAGGATGGATCGTTTCAAATTGATGATGCACGATCGCCGCACTCACGATCGGAGAAAGGGAGGGCGCCTCTTCGTTCCACCAGGAGAGCAAATCAGTCATGAGCGGCTTCACCCGGTCCGGCGGCGGCGCGATGTATTCCCCCACCCGCACCCGGATGCTGCGATACTTTCCCGCTTCTCCTTGATCCATCACTTGCCCGGCCATGATACGATGCAGCTTGAGGACCTCCTGGTGGCGAATCACGCTCACCCGCGCATTTTTTTCGACAAAGCGCAGGCCGGCAAAATAGTTCGCCACCTCCCGGAGCGGGCGAGGCCCGGTGGCGGGAACTCCCTTGCCTTCCTCGATCGCCCGCACCTGCTCTAGGGTGAGCGGATTCCCCTCGATCGCGGTCGAGGAATGGGCGTTGCGGATGCGCGTGTCCTTCTGCAGGGCCGGAATCCATGGCACCTGCACCACTGCGGCCAGGATGCGCTCACGCAAGGCGGCGACATGCTCGACATGCGTCAGCAAAACCGGCGTAATCGTGTAAATCGGCTTGAAACCCATGCTGTTAGTCAAGCGTAAGTCTAGTTATTAGTCAAGTCGTTTACTCTGCCTCTCCGACCCCCAAATTGAAATATGAGTCAAGTGTCAGTCCAGATTTTTTTCAAGCAACCCGGGATCGAATTCATCCCCTGAAACCTCGCGATTGCCTCTTGCACGGGCCGATGCCACACTGACTTCCCGTCATCGCTTTTATGAAAAAAATCGGAATTCTTTACGGTCAGGAAAACAGCTTCCCGCCGGCCTTCGTCGAACGAGTCAACCAAAAGACCGGAGGCCGCGACATCCTGGCCGAGCCGGTCCGGATCGATAAGGTCATCCAGGGCGAACCCGGCGGCTACGATGTCGTGATCGATCGCATTTCGCAGGACGTGCCCTTCTACCGGGCCTGGCTCAAGAACGAAGCGCTAACCGGCTGCGCGGTTGTGAACAATCCCTTCTGGTGGAGCGCAGACGAGAAGTTTTTCAATAACGCGCTTGCGACCAAAATCGGCGTCGACGTGCCGAAAACCGTCCTCCTTCCTTCCCACTCGCTCCCGCCCGACACAAGCGATGGCTCCTTTCGCAACCTCGCTTACCCGCTCGATTGGGAGAAGATTTTCGCCTACGTCGGATGGCCCGCTTTCTTCAAGCCCTTCGCCGGCGGCGGCTGGAAAAACGTCTACAAACTGCATAATCCCAACGAATTTTTCCGGGCCTACAGCGAGACCGGGCAGCTCGTCATGATGCTGCAGGAGGAAGTGACGTTTGACATGTATTTCCGCTGTTACTCAATCGACCAACGGCAGGTGCGGGTGATGAACTACGAGCCGCGCCATCCCTATCATCTTCGTTACCAAACAGACTGGCAGGCCCCGCGCGACATCCTCGAAAAGGTCGAGCAAGGCGTGATCGCCCTGAACAAATACCTCGGCTACGATCTGAACACGGTCGAGTTTGCGATTCGCGACGGCGTCCCGATGGCGATCGATTTCTGCAACCCGGCGCCCGACGCTGAGATCGCCTCCGTTGGACAGGCTAATTTCGACTGGGTTGTCGAGGCCGTCGCCGAAATGGCGATCCGGAAAGCGAAAGAGCATGTCCCCGGGCGCGACAACCTGAGCTGGGGCAAATTCATCCAGACGGCTGTCGCCCGAAAATCGTTAGGCGAATAAGCTCGGATCGATTGCGGGTGCGACGCTCTTCGGCTTTAGTGCAACAACGATGAGCATCGAAGTCAAAATCCCGGCGGTCGGTGAATCGATCGAGAGCGGTATCGTCTCCGTCTGGCACAAGAAGTCGGGAGAATACGTCGAGGCGGGCGAAGCCCTCCTCACCCTCGAGACGGATAAAGTCTCGACCGAGATCACGGCGGAAAAGGCCGGTCTGCTCGAGACCAAAGTCGACGAAGGCCAGGAAGTGAAGATCGGCGAAGTCGTCGCGACGATCGATGACAAGGCAAGTGCCCCGGCCAAGGAGGCCAAGGCCGCGCCCGCCGAAACTTCCCCTAACGACTCCAAACCGGATGCGAAGCCGGCCTCGAAACGCTCTCCGAACGCGGAAGTTCTTTCCCCCGCAGTCAAGCGAATGACGACCGAGGAAAAGCTCGATCCCGCCAGCATCAGCGGGACTGGCAAAGGCGGCCGCATCACCAAGGGCGACGTCGTTACCCATCTCGAATCGAAGCCGGAAGCGACCTCGACCGATGATCAGGAAAAGCCGCGCAACCAGAAGACGACGGTCGCTCCTGAGCCAGCTGCCACCTCTTCCGGCGAAGAGCGGTTTACGCGCAAAAAAATGTCGCCGCTGCGGCGCAAGATCGCGGCCCAGCTCGTCATGTCGCAGCAGACCGCCGCCATCCTTACCACTTTCAACGAATGCGACATGAGCGAGGTCATCGCTTTCCGCAAAAAGGCCCAGGAAAAGTTCCAGGCCGATCACGGGATCAAACTCGGCTTCATGTCCTTCTTCATCAAAGCCGTGGTCGAAGGCCTCAAGGCTGTCCCCGCGATCAACAGCCGGATTGAAGGCGACGATTTTATTCTCAATCATTACTTCGACATCGGGGTCGCGGTCGGGACTGAACGCGGTCTCGTCGTCCCGGTCGTGCGCGATGCCGACCAGAAAAGTTTCGCTGACCTGGAACGCGACATTGCGGACTACGCGGGCCGGGCGCGCGACGGGAAGATCAAGATCGAGGACCTGCAGGGCGGCACTTTCACCATCTCGAACGGTGGCGTTTACGGCTCGCTCATGGGCACGCCGATTTTGAATCCGCCCCAGAGCGGTATCCTCGGCATGCACACCATTCAGCAGCGACCGGTGGCGCTGAAAGGCGAAGTCGTCATCCGCCCGATGATGTATCTCGCGCTGAGCTACGACCACCGCGCGGTCGATGGCAAAGAAGCGGTCACCTTCCTCGTCAAAGTAAAGGAAGCGATCGAGAACCCGACCGCGTTGTTGCTCGATTTGTAAACCGCGAGCGCGTCGCGCGGAGCACAGGCGTCTCGCCTGCAGCGAGGGGAGACCCGGATGACAACCAAGACCGCCGCGCGTAGATAATATCGCCCCCCGAGCCTAACCACCCGCTTGCATCATGGATAAATTCGACGTCATCATTATCGGCTCCGGCCCCGGCGGCTATGTCGGGGCCATCCGCTCTGCCCAGCTCGGCCTCAAAACCGCCATCATCGAAAAAGATAGCGAGCTCGGCGGCACTTGTCTGAACGTCGGCTGCATCCCGAGCAAGGCGCTCCTCGCCTCGAGCGACCATTTCCTCTTCGCGAAAACCGAAGCCGCCAAACATGGCATCATCCTCGACCAAGTCGGCCTCGATCTCGCAACCATGCTCGGTCGCAAAGACAAGGTCGTGAAAACTCTCACCGGCGGCGTGCGCGCGCTGATGAAGGGCAACAAAGTCACCACCTTCACCGGCCTCGGCACCATCACCGAGCCCGGCAAAGTGCGGGTCCAGCCTAACGAAGGCGAACCGGTCGAGATCGCGGCCGATCATATCGTGATCGCGACCGGCAGCGTGCCGATCAATCTCCCGAGCATGCTTTTCGACGGGCAAACTATCGTCAGCAGCACGGAGGCGCTTTGCTTCGAGAAACCGCCGGAAAAATTTCTCGTCATCGGTGCGGGCGCGATCGGCCTGGAACTCGGCTCGGTCTGGGCCCGGCTCGGCTCCGAGGTCACCGTGCTCGAATTTCTCCCGCGCATCGCAGTCGGTTTCGATCTCGAAGTTTCCAACCTTCTCCAGCGCGCTCTCACCGCCCAGGGGCTCAAGTTCCATCTCGAGACCAAGGTCGGCGCGGTCAAAGTCACGAACGGCCGCGCCATCGCCACCGCCAACAAAGGCGGCGAGGAACTCAATTTCGAGGCCGATAAGGTTCTCGTCTCCGTCGGCCGCCGCGCCTTTGCCGAAGGCGTCGGGGCGGACAAGATCGGCGTCGCGCTCGACGACCGCGGCCGGATCAAGGTCGACGAAATGTTTCGCACCAGCGTCGAAGGCATTTACGCGATCGGCGACGTCATCGCCGGTCCCATGCTCGCGCACAAGGCGGAAGAGGAAGGCATCGCCTGCGTCGAGCTCATCGCGGGCAAGGCGGGTCACGTGAACTACGACGTCATCCCTGGGATCATCTACACAAATCCCGAACTGGCCGGAGTCGGAATCACGGAAGACTTCGCCAAAGAAAAAGGGATGAAGGTGAAGGTCGGCAAATTTCCCTTCCGGGCCAACGGCCGCGCCCTGGCTAACGCCGATGTCGAAGGCCTGGTCAAATTTGTCGCCGACGCCGAAACCGACCGCATCTTGGGCGCTTCCATTCTGTCGCATGCCGCTTCCGAGTTAATTGCCGAGATCGTGGCGGTGATGGAATTCGGCGGGAGCAGCGAAGACCTCGGCCGCACGGTGCATGCACACCCGACCCTGAGTGAAGCGGTCAAGGAAGCGGCCCTCGCGGTCGATAAGCACGCCATCCACATCGGCAACCGCTAACGATCTTTAGGTATGGCGGACGACTCAGACAAACTTTCCGGCGCAGAGGAATACATCGCGGCGGAGATCGAGTTATCCGAACCGCTCAACCCCGAGCAGGAAAAAAATCTGCGCGACGCGCTGGGAAAGCTCGATGCGCACGCTCTCGATTCGTCCGACATCGGCCCGCAAAAAGTTTCCCTCTGCTACGATCCGACACTCACGAGCAGGGAAGCGCTCCTCGCAGCGATCAAACAGGCGGGTGGGAAGTTGAAGCATGTGGAGAGCGAAGGCTCGCCGCTGCTTTAGTCAGCTCAGCCCCAGAGCCCGGCGCGCGTCGCGCGCGAACTTGAAGCCGCCTAACGATCCCTCGGCCGGGAAATTTTTCGTCAGCCCAAGGAACTGGAATTTCATGCCCAAAAATTCGGGATGAATCAGGGTTTGCAGGGCGCGGCTCTTTTCCGCGCCGGCGGAGGCGAGCGCGGCGTGGGTCGATAGCAGCCCGGTCAGAAAATGATGCTGGTCGGTGAAGCCCGCCAGCCGCAACCCGCAGTGCTCGGCCTGTTCGGCCAGGCTGGTCCACTCGACATGGGTCGTGAGGTCGCTTTGCCCGACCCGTTCCAGAATCGAGGGCAAGACCCGATGTTCGGCATAACATTGCAGCGTCCCTGTCCGGCGGCTCGGCGCGTAAAATTCCTCGCGCGCAAGCCCGTAATCGGCCGTCAGAACGACCCCGGCGCGCAGCTTGCCCGCCAGCGTCTGGATCCAATCGAGTGCCGCGAGATTGATCTCGGTCTCATAACCCACTGCCGGCACCGGCGGCAGCTTCGTTAGGCGCCGCGCCAGGCGCGCGTCGGAGATCGGTCGATCGACAAAGGTGAAGCCGCAGGAGGTGCGCTCGACCAGGCGTTCGCACCAGCGCCGCTCAGCGCCCTCGCCGGTCACGACGAGGAGATGCACCGGCATGGCGTCGAGCAACTCGTTGGAAAAATGGACGCCGCAGAAGGGCTCCATCGTCTCGAGTGATTCGGCCCATTCGACCTGCGCGAAGGAGCGCAGCACTCCCTCCTGTCGTTTTCGCAGGAGAGCGAACGGCTCCACGATCCGGTAACGCACCAATGCGAAAAGCTCCGGGCTTTGTTCGCGCACCGCCTCCAGCACATCGGTCGCGAATTCCCCGTGATGCGCCCCCTGTTCCACAATCACGAAGTCTTCCGGCCGGCCGAGCGTTTCCCAGATCTCGATGAACTGCCCGGCCATCAATTTCCCAAACAATGGCCCCACGCTTACGCTCGTGAAATAATCACCGCGCCGGCCAATCGCGCAGCGCCCCGAGCTGTAATAACCATGCTGCGGATGATAGAGCGCCTGCTCCATGAACCAGCTAAAGGGCACCGGCCCATGGGCGCGAATCCCGTCGCGAATTTCGTGAACCAGTTCCTCGTTTTCTTCCATCGCTCTCCGATCGAGGGGATTTCGCTTTCACCTTCCACCGAACTCGTGCCCTCCTCAAGCATTTGGCATTTTTCACAGTTTGCCGCTAAGTTGCGCGCGATCTCGATTTCCCGGGTGTCCGCCCGCTCGCCGCATGCCTGTTGATTTTTTCACGCCGACGGAATTCTCCCGCCACCACCGCGCCTGGTATTCGCGCCCGTGGGTCTATCTCCCGCTCGTCGTCGCGCTCGTTGTCCTCCTCGCGGGTCTCCTCGCTTTTCTCCCGCTCGCTGCCTACCTCCGGCACCAGGCCGACGCCCTCGATCTTACTCATCTGGAAAAGATGGAATCGGCCAGCGTCATCGTGGACCGGAACAACAAGATCTTCGGCCAGATCTATGTCGAAAATCGCGAGACCGTCCCCTACGACCAGCTCCCGGCCAACCTCGTCAACGCCATCATCGCGACCGAGGACAATAAATTCTATCAGCACCACGGCTACGATTTGTTAGGCATCGTCCGCGCCGCGCTCAAGAACCTCGTCGCCGGCCACGTCCGGCAGGGCGCGAGCACGATCACCCAGCAGCTGGCGCGCAACAGTTTCGAGCTCAAGGGCAAAACCTTTCGCCGCAAACTCCTCGAAATGTTCGTCGCCCGGCGGATCGAGGATAATTTCTCCAAGCAAAAAATCATGGAGCTCTACCTCAACCGGATTTATTTCGGCGGCGGGCTCTACGGCGCGGAAGCGGCCGCGCGCGGCTACTTCGACAAACCGGCGCGCGAAATGACGCTGGCCGAATCGGCCACCCTGGCCGGCCTGGTCAAAAGCCCGAACAAACTTTCGCCCTGGTCCGATCGCGAGGCCTCGCGCGAGGCGCGCAATTTTGTCCTTAACCGGATGTTCGAGCTCGGCTTCATCAACCAAGAGCAATACCGAGAGGCACAGGCGGCGGAACTGGTCGCCGGCAATCGGCAAAACGCCCGCGGGCAAAACTACGCGATCGATTACATCCGCCAGCAGGTCATCGCCGCGGTCGGTTGGGACCGGGCGATGAGCGACGGCTTCCGCATCCACACCACGATCGATGCCGGGATGCAGGCGGCGGCCGAGAAATCGCTCCGGGCGCAGCTCGACGCCGCTGAAGAGACGCCCGATTACAACCACCAGACCTACGCGCAATACACCGCTCTCATGCGCGACCGCCGCGACTCCAAAGACAACACCAAGGCGCCACCCCCGCCGGAATATTTGCAGGGCGCGGTCATCGCGCTTGATAACAAGAGCGGCGGCATTCTCGCCCTCGTCGGCGGGCGCGATTTTGAGCATAACGAATACAACCGCGCCCTCCAGGCCCGGCGTCCCCCGGGGACGGCGATGCTGCCTTTTGTTTACGCCGCCGCTTTCTCCAAAGGGCTTTTCCCCGGGTCGCTGGTGGAGGATTCCGCGCTTGATAACCGCACCGTCATGATCGGCGGCACGACCGGCATTCTCGGCGAATGGGGACCGGAAAACGCAGAGAACCTTTACGAAGGCCAGATCACCGCCCGCGAGGCGCTGTCGAAATCGAAGAACGGCGCCGCCGTCCGCATCGGGACCAACGCCGGTCTCGACGCCGTGACCCAGCTCGTGCACGCCGCGGGAGTGGAAAGTAAACTGCGCCCTTACCCCGCCACCTTTCTCGGCAGCAGCGTCATTACTCTGGCCGAGCTGGCCCGCGCCTACACCATTTTCCCTAACGAAGGCTCGCTCGCGGCCGCACCTCATATTCTTGACCGGATCGAAGACAAACAGGGCCACATCGTCTGGCAAACCGAGCGCGATCGGCAGCACGCGCCCGTGATCAAACCGGAAGTCGCCTACGAGGTCACTTCTTGCCTAACCGATGCGCTGACCGAAGGCACCGGTCAGCTCGCCTACCAAAAATATGGGCTCCAGAAATTTCCCGCCGCGGGCAAGACCGGCACCGCCTACGCTTTCACCGACGCCCTTTTTGCCGGCTACGACTCGGCCGTGACCTGCGCCGTCTGGGCCGGCTTCGACAAGCCCGAAAAAATTTATCGCGGCGCCTTTGGCAGCATCATCGCGCTCCCGGTCTGGGTGGATGTGATGAACGCCTCGACCACCCGTTTCGCGCCCCAGCCTTTCCCCGTTCCTGCGGGACTGCACAAGGTCGAGATTTGTTCCAAGTCGGGTCTGCTCGCGACCGACAAGTGCTACGAAGATGTGCAGAGCGCGAGCGGTGACACGGTCAAGCGGCGCACCAGTTATTTCGAGTTCGCGACCGACGAACAGATGCCGGCGGATGGCTGCGATGTGCATGGCGATTCGGTCCGGACCCAGCTGGTGAAGAAATTTGAAGAAGGTCAGTGGCCGCGCGCCGCGCTCGCCGTCGATACCAAGGAAGTCGCGCCGGTCACGATGCAGGGACCGACCCTGCTCGCGGAAAACGATCCCTACGATGCGATCGGTTCCACCTTCAAACCAAAAACGGTCGCCGCAGCCGGTGCGCACAACGAGCCCGGCCTTGACCCGGATAAACCGGTCAAGCGCGCCATCCCGGTCGAGCCCGAGCCGGATAACACGATCGAGATCCGGCGCGCGCAACCGGTCCGCCCGATCGATGATTCCGCCGAGCCTCTGATTCAGAACGAACCGCCCGCGCCGCTCGATTTTGGCGACGACCACTAAAGAATCGACGGACGCTTTCCGCCTTACCGTCCTCAACCCCGGGGGGCATGATCTGGCGCAGGACTTTTCGCCAGGCAGCGATCGGCCTAACGACCGCGAGCATGCCCCGGTCAATTTTCATGGCTACGCCGCCTGCACCGGCGGTACTTTCGAACGCGAGGTGTCGCGCGCGCTGGCGGCGCGGCGTCCGGTCCTGCTCCTCCTGCGCGGCGATTTCAAGGAAACGCAACGCGCGCTTTCGAAATTGCAAAGGGCCAAGCTGCCGGTTGCGGTCTCCTTCAAGGAAACGGGCTTGCACCAGATCGCGCAACAGCTCGCCGCCCCGCAGCGGGCCGAGCGCTTTCGCGAAGTCGTGCAGGCGGCGGACGGTTGCCTCGCTGCGACACCGGAGGCGCTCGCCTTCTATGGGCGGGGCGAGTTCATCCCGACGCCCTACCCGATGGATGATCCGCACTGGGATTTTTCCCGCCCGTTAAGCGAGCGACGCGGAATATTTATCGGGACCCGGGAATGGGACACGCCATCGCGCCACCATCTCGCCGCTCTCGTGCTGGCGGCCGAGCTGGAGGAACCGTTCACGGTCTTCGACGAGGAACCGAAACGCTGCCGCAAAATCCTCGACGCGCTCGGGGTCCCGCGCGCTTCCCTTCGGATCATGGAAAAGCGTCTGCCCTATCGTGATTACCTGGCGGAAATGGCGCGCCATAAGATCGTCCTGCAAGCCGATAAGAGCGGCGTGCCGGGTCAGGTAGCGGGCGACGCTCTGCTTTGCCGCATGCCTTGCGTGGGGGGCGACGGAGCGATCGAGCGTACGGCCTATCCCGCGACCTGCGGGTATGGACGCTCGTTAGGCGAACTTGCTGCGGTGGCGGCGCGCCTGCTCCAGGAGACGGATTCTTACGACGCGAGTGTGGCCGAGTCGCAAGCTTTGGCGCGGGAACGCCTCGGCTTCGACGTCGTGGCGCGACAGCTGGAAGATTTCTTCGCCAAATTGTAGGGCGGGCGCTCCGCCTGCCCCCAAAAAATCCTCCGCTGCTACCTAATCCACCCCCGGCAAGCGGAGCGCTTGCCCTACAAATTGATCGCCTCGCGATAGATCTCTTCCAGCGCACGAACCTGCGCTTTTTGCTCAAATTTCTCCGCGATCACGCGAGCGCCGGCCTCGGCCAGACGAGTTAGTTCCTGGGGGCGGCTGGTCCATTGCAGGAGCGCTGCGCCGAGCGCAGCGTGATCGCGTTCCTCTACCAAAACCCCGTTTTTCCCGTCCTCAATCGCCTCCGGGATGCCGCCGTGCCTGGTCGCGAAAACCGGGAGACCGCTAGCCATCGCTTCGAGCATGGAATTGGGGACGCCTTCCTGGTTACCGTCCCCTCCCAGTTCGCTTGGGTGCAGAAAAATATGCGCCTCATAAAAGGCTTCGCGGAGTTCTTTCTGAGAGAGGAACCCGGCGAACCGGACGCGCTCCTCCACTCCAAGTTCGCGCGCCAACTCCTTCAGCTCCGCCTGCATCGGCCCTTCGCCCGCGATGGTGAACGTGGCCGCGGGATTTTCTTCCTGGAATGTCGCGAAAGCGCGCAGACTGGTGACGAATCCCTTTTTTTCGATCAAGCGGCCCGCCTGCAAAAATCTCCAGGCGCCGTCGTTAGGCCAGGCCCGCTCCCGGAAAGGGAGGTCGTCAAGCGGAATGCCGGTCCGTTGCAATCGGATCTTCTCGTTAGGGCAACCCAGCTCCCGGAGCCCGCGGGCGAGCGATTCGGAGCGGACGAGGACGAGCCGGGCCGCCGCCAGCATCTCGCGCGTGGCGGCGCGATAATGCGGTTTATCGAGCTCGACCATGACATCGGCACCGTGAAAAGAGACCACGGTCGGTCTGTGCCAATGCAGGATAAGCGGGAGGAGATGGACCGCGATATGCCCAAAATAGATATGCAGCAGTTGCGCCTCATTGTTGTCCAAGAGACGCCGGGTCTGCCTCATTTCCCGGTGCGATATTTGCCAGGGAGCTTCGCGCACGGTGCGGAACCAGAAGCGCCGCAGGAAATGCGTCGCCGGTTTTCTAACGACGAAGACGGGCTCAAAGGGGAAGCGTTCCGGTTCCTCCCGCTTTTGCGCGATTACGATCGGGCGGAAGCGTTTCAGCGCGGTGAGCTGCCGGTAGATGTGCAGCATCTCCGGCTTGAGAAACGTCGCGCAATACGCGGCGACGACAGGCGGAGAGTCAGGCACACCTAACGTTCAACGCAAGTGCGCGCCGTTCAACCGCTGGAATCAGCGACCGCTCTAGAAACTCCAGGCGAAAAGGACGATCCCCTTCGGTTTGCCCGGGTTGTTTGGGTCGTGTGAAACTCGGTCCTGCGCGTTGCCGTACTCGGCCGGCGCGGCGGGATTGATCAATTGGATCGGTTGACCGGTGCGAATCGCAACTTGGACCGCGCCCTCGGTCGGAATAATCGGCGCAGCCGAAGGCGGCCGCGGTTTGGGCAGTTGGGTTTCGATCCGGCCCGTCGTGGTCGCGGTGGTGGCGGTCGTCGTGGTCAGCTCCTGCCCAAAGGCTACGCTGCTCGCCGCTGCCAGTAAGATACTGAGGAATGTTTTCTTCATAATTGTTCTCCCCGAGGCTCGGCGGCGCGCGCATTGGCTTGCTCGCGCCCTGCCCTCACCCCACAATTATAGTTCGATGGATTACATTGAAAAGGCCGCACGTGTCCTTGATTTAGAAATTTCCGAACTGCAACGGCTCCGCGCCCGGCTGGGCGAAAACTTCATCCGCGCGGTCGATCTGATTAAGAAAACCGTCGAGAGCCGGGGCAAGGTCATCGTCCTCGGCATCGGCAAATCCGGCCACATCGGAGAAAAAATCGCCGCCACCCTCACCAGCACCGGCTCGCCCGCGGTCGTTCTGAATTCCCTCAACGCGCTCCATGGCGACCTCGGCATGGTCGCGGACGGCGACGTCATCCTCGCCCTGAGTTATAGCGGCGAGACCGAGGAGCTGCTCCGCATTCTTCCGGCCATCACCCGTTTCCAGGTCGATGTGATCGCGATCTGCGGCGCGCCTGAATCCACTCTGGCGCAGAATTGCGATGTGCTCCTCGACGTCAACGTCGAGCAGGAAGCGTGTCCGCTCAATCTCGCCCCGACCTCGAGCACGACGGTCATGCTCGCCCTCGGCGACGCCCTTGCCATGGTCCTGCTCGAGGCGCGCGGTTTTCAAAAGGAAGACTTCGCCAAGTTTCATCCGGCCGGCATGGTTGGGCGCAGCCTGCTCCTGCGCGTGCACCAGATCATGCGGCCGCGGACCGCGCTCGCACTCGTTAGGCCGGAGGCCAACATTCGCACCGTCCTGGAGTTGATGACTTCGCTGCGGGCCGGCGCCGCCGTTATTGCCGGACCGGATGAGCAGTTACTCGGGATTTTTACCCACGGCGATTTCGTCCGCCATTTCCAGACGGATCCGCGCGTCGGCGAGCGACTGGTGGCCGACCTCATGACCCTCAACCCGGTCGTGGTGCATCAGGATAAACTGGCGGTTGAAGTGCTTAATCTGCTCGAACGCCACCGGATTGATGATCTCGTCGTGGTCGACGATCGCGGGGTGCCAGTCGGGATTGTCGATTCCCAAGACCTGACCAAGCTGAAGTTGTTGTAGCAGGAGCGGCGGTTTGCAACCGCCGAGGACGCTTTCAAAGCGCCCCTCCTTGTCATTCTCTCAACTCTCAACTAAGAACTCTCAACTCTTATGGCCGCCGCAAACGATCTCCGCAAAGGAATGGCAATTAAATACAATGGCAATACTGCCATTGTCCTCGACGTGCATCACCGCACCCCGGGCAACCTGCGCGCCTTTGTCCAGGCAATCATTCGCTACATCGGCACCGGCAAAAGCGCCGACGTCCGTTTCGGCTCGACCGACAAAGTGGAGCTGGTCGACATCTCGCGGACCACGCTCGAGTTCAGCTACAAGGACAACACTGGTTTCCATTTCATGGACCCGAACACCTACGAGACGATCACCCTCGATCAACACCTGCTGACCGAGGCGAAGGAATACCTGGTCGAGAATTTGCCGGTGGAGGTTCTCTTTACCGAAGGCCGGCCGGTGCAGGTGGAATTGCCCTCCTCGGTCCAGCTCACCGTAGTCGAAGCGCCCGAAGGTCTGCGTGGCGATACCGCGAGCAACGTGACCAAGCCCGCCCTGCTCGAAACCGGCAAAACCGTCAACGTCCCGCTCTTCATCCACGAGGGCGAGAAAGTTAAGATCGATACCCGCACGGGCTCCTACATGGGCCGCGCCTAACGAATGGCTTCGCGGCGCGTCCCCCGGCATACGACCCGGCGCCGCCCGGTCCAGGGCGGGGTCAAAGTCGCGCCCTACGTCGTGCCGACCCGGCGCGGCACTCCGCCCCGGAGCTCACTCATGGTCCCGACGAAGTGGGTCAAGTTCATCGTCGCCCTCTTTTTCCTCCCCATCTGCGCCCTCCTCAGCGAGACTTTTTTCACTTCCTTCGCCCGCGCCACGGTCGCGGAACGGCTCTGGGCGGGCGAAGAGTTCTGGTTCTTCTCGTTAGGCGCAGTGCTGTGGCTGATCGCGTTTTTTGGTCTGCCCCGCCCGCTCCTGATCTACGTCTTCGGCCACGAACTGACCCATGCCCTCTGGGTTTGGATGATGGGCGGACGGGTCAGCCGTTTCAGGGTGGGTCGCGATGGCGGACACATCCTGACTGACAAGAACAACTTTCTCATCGCGCTCGCCCCGTATTTTTTCCCGCTCTACAGCATTCTCGTCATCGCGCTCTACGGCGCGCTCAGCCTCTTCGTTAACGTCCAGCAATTTGGCCAGCTCCTCTACGCCCTGGTCGGGATCACCTGGGCTTTCCACCTCACTTTTACCTGCTGGATGATCCCAAAAAACCAGACCGACCTGAGCGACAACGGGACGATTTTTTCCCTCGTCTTTATTTACCTGATCAATCTGCTTTTGCTCAGCGCCCTGCTCATCATCGCCTCGCCCCGGATCACCTTTGAAAGTTTCGGAGCCGACATCGTGCGCAACCTGGCGAATTTTTCCCACACCATCGTCGCGCTCTGCGAACGCTTTAGTCGCGGGGCATAACCAGAACCGCGAAAGGCAGCCGGGCCATCGCTTGTGCCAGGGGGAGGATCGCGCCCGCTTCGATCGTGGCGCCGGTAAACAAATCCCGGCCGCCGCCGAAACCCTCCGGCAACTGCACCACGGTGTCGCGCCAGGCTTCGCCGAGCGGCGGGAAACCGACCCGCAAACTCAGGCGGGGCGCGAAAATGACGGTTGATTTGCCCCCAGCGGCGCGCGCGAAAGCGACGCAGCAATCGGCAAACTCTCCGGACACATTCAGCGAGAGATAGTTTCCATCGCGAAAAAGTTCCGGATTCTCGCGGCGAAACGTCAGGAGGCGCTGGGTGAGGAAAAGCTTGATCCGTCCGTCGCGCCAGTTGCCTAACAAATCTTCCGGCGTCGCTTGGGCGAGGCAAGAGAGCATCTCCTGCCGGCGGGCGTAATCGACCGGCCGCCGGTTGTCCGGGTCAACCAGGCTGAAATCCCAGATCTCGTTGCCCTGGTAAATATCCGGCACTCCGGGCGAAGTAAGCTTGAGCAGGACCTGGGAAAGAGCGTTGATTGCGCCGGCGCGCGCGACCTCTTCGGCCAGGGGGAGGAAACTTTCCAGGAAACGATTGCGCGGCGAAGGGTCGAGAATTTTTTCAATAAAAGCCGCCACCGCGCCGTCCCACTGTTCGTTAGGCTGAACCCAGCTCGTGTTCAGCTTCGCTTCCTTCATCGCCTTGGCCATGTATTGCTGGATCCGCTCGCGATAATCGGTCCGCGCCTCCTCGCTCATTTCGCGAAATAGCTCGAGCGGCCAGCTCCCGAGCAGAATCTGGTAAAGGAGGTATTCCTCGTTCCCATCCGGCGCCTCGCCTTCCTCAATCCGCGCCTTCCAGCGCCGGTTCAGGGTGCGCCACCGGCCTAACGAACGGCGCCATTGCTCCGGCATCTCCGAGAGCACGGCCATGCGCGCCCGCACGTCCTCGCTCCGCTTCGTGTCGTGGGTCGAAGTCGAAAGCATGGACGCAGGCCAATCCTCCTGCCGCTCCGCGTTGCGCCGGTGAAAGCCTTCCACGCTCAGACCGAAGCGCTGCGGTTCGCCGCCGACTTCGTTGAGCGCCGCCAACCGGTTGTAGATATAAAATGCGGTGTCCTCCAGTCCCTTGGCCATGATCGGCCCGGTCGTCTGCTGGAATTTCAAGACAAAATGGATGTGCTCCTCGCGCGCTTCGTCGTCGAGATTTTCGGGGAAGCGAAAGAGAAGAATGTCGCGCAGGAAATTGAACACCGATTCTTCGAGGGCGGGGTTGCGCCGTTTGGCCGCAGCCACCGCGCGCTCGATCACCGCGCGGTCGGCCTCGCCCACCGGGCGGTTGGGAGCGAGGTAGGTTCGATAAACCGGAAAGCAGGCGATCACCTCGCGCACCGCCAGGGTCAGGGCATCGAGGGTATAATCGCGGTACCAACGATTTTTCTCCGAGATGCGGTCGAACATCGCCCCGAGGACGTTGACGTCGTTCGCAAGGGAGAGACGCATGACGAGGCGCTTCTTGGCATAGACGAGATGCCCGAAATGCAGGGTGTGCCCGATGAATTTGTGAAACGCGTTCGTGATCGCGCGCTCCGCCGCGGGGTCGACCAGGACGCCGATGGCGTCGTTCATGAAATCGTAGCCGGTGGTGCCGTGGACCGGCCAATCGCTCCGCAATTGTTCTTCGCCGCTGAGGATTTTCTCAACCACAAGATAAAGGGCGAGTTTGTCGTCGGGCAGGGACGACTTGAGCGCCTGCGCCGCCCGCCGTTGCAGTTTCTCGAAGTATTCGTCAGGCAAATACAAGCCGTCCGGGTGATCGATTCGCAACCCCGTGACCGCGCCGTGGGCCACCAGCTCGAGCACGAGCTTGTGGGCGGAGTCGAAAACTTCCGGCAATTCCATCCGGATCGCGGCCAGGTCGTTGACGTCGAAGAAGCGCCGGTAATTGATCTCCTCCGCCGCGACTCGCCAAAAGGCGAGGCGATAGGCCTGATCGGTCAGGAGCGCGTCGAGCGCGTCGAAACTGCGCGGATCGCCGGGCGTGCCGTTGATGATGGTGAGAGCTTTCTCGACCGCTTCCTGCACCAGCGGCGCTTCCTGGCAGCGGCGCTCGAGCCGGCGCTTGATTATCTCCTTTTCCCGGGCCCTTTCCGCGATTCGTTCCGGATCGGTCTCGGCCCGGCGCGGCAGATATTCGAGCGCGGTCAGGATGCTCTGCAATTCGGCGTAGAAATCTTCCTCTTTGTGCGCGCCGAGCTGGTCGAGCGCGATCTGGAGGATGTGCCGGTAGGTGCCGGGCGCGATCGGGAATTCGTGCTCGAAGTAGCAGAGATAAAAACGGCCGCTATCGTATTTGACCTTGAGTTCGCCCCGTTCCAGGACGCGTCCGTATTGGTCGCCCAGGATCGGGATCAAGACCTTGTCGCGCAGATCCGATTTGAGCGGCTGCCAGTCGATATCGAAATAAGGCGCAAACTCCGAGCTCGGCCCATTTTCCAGGACGTCGGCCCACCAGACGTTCTGCGGTTCGCCGATGCCCATATGATTCGGAACGAAATCCAGCACCTGACCCATCCCGCGTTCGCGCAGGGCGCCGACCCAGGCGTCGTATTCTGCGCGCGAACCGATCGCGTCGTTCAGCTTGTTGTGATCGGTGATGTCGTAGCCGTGGAGGCTTTCCGCGCGCGCCTGGAAATAGGGCGAGGCATAGCAGTCACTGATCCCGAGATCGTGGAGATACGGCACGATCGCGCGCGCCTGGGCGAAGGTGAATTCACGGTTGAATTGCAGACGATAAGTCGAGCTGGGAATACGAGGCTGCGGCTGGCTCACGGGACGGTGAACTTAGACAGGATTTACCGGATGAACAGGACTGCGGAGTCCGGGCTCTCTTAATCCGGTCTACATCTTTTCCGGAACGTCGATTCCGAGAAGATCCAGTCCGCGCTGCAGGGTGCGCGCGGTCAGTTCACAGAGCGCCAGGCGTGTCGCGCGCGTCGGCTCGTCGGCCTTGAGCACGGGACAGGCCTCGTAGAAGGCGTGGAAAGCGTTAGCCAGTTCGAAGAGATAATTGGCCAGCAGGTTGGGCCGAAAATCGTTCAGCACCTGCGGGACGGTCTCGGCAAATTGCGCCAGACGTTTCGCCAGCGTAAGCTCAGCCGGTTCGGTCAACTTTAGTTCGTTAGGCGCCTGAAATTTCTCGCCCGCCTTGCGAAAAATGGAGCGGATCCGGACGTAGGCATTTTGCAGATAGGGCGCGGTGTTGCCCTGCAATGAAAGCATGCGATCCCAGGAGAAAATGTAGTCGGTCATCCGGTACTGCGAGAGATCGGCGTATTTGACCGCGCCGATGCCGATCGTTTGCGCGATCGCTTTTTTCTCCGCTTCGGCGAGATCCGGATTTTTCTCTTCCACGATTTTCCGGGCACGCACGACCGCTTCGTCGAGCACGTCGCGCAAGGCGACGTTCTCGCCGGAACGCGTTTTCATCAGCTTGCGGTCTTCGCCGAGGATGCTGCCGTGGGTGATGTGACGGAAATCGGCGGTGTAACCTTCGCGCCGCGCGATCTCGAAGAGTTGCCGGAAGTGGAGCTGCTGCGGGGCACCGGTCTCGATCCAGACCGTATCGGCGCCGAGATCGCGGACGCGGTAATCGATCGTTGCGACATCGGTCGTGGCGTAATTGAAACCGCCGTCGCTCTTCCGCACCAGACAGGGTCGCTCGGCCAGCTCGGGAATGTCGCGGAAGAAAACGCAAACCGCCCCTTCGCTCATTTCGGCGACGCCCGACTGGAGCAGGCGGTCGACCACTGCCGCGAGGCGATCGTTGTAGAAGCTTTCGCCGCGTTGAATGTCGTAATGGATGTCGAGAATATCGTAGGCGGCCTCGAATTCGTGTTTCGAGAGGGCGACGCACTCGTTCCAGATGCGGAGGTTTTCCTCATCACCGGCTTGGAGTTTCACCAGTTCACTACGGCAGGCGTCAAGCACCGCCGGATCAGCTTTGCCGAGTTCGTTCGCCGTCTTGTAAATCCGGACCAGTTCGGCAATCGGATCGCGCGCGAGGGCTTCGCGATCGAGCAGATTCTTCCAGCCGTAGATCACCATCCCGAACTGCGTGCCCCAATCGCCGATGTGATTGTCGCGAATCACGTCGTGGCCAAGAAAGGTCGCGATCCGGGCGAGCGCGTCGCCCACGACGAGGCTGCGAATGTGGCCGACGTGCATCGGCTTGGCCACGTTAGGCGAACCGAAATCGATCACAATCCGGCGGCGTGTTTCGGCCGGCGCTACGCCTAACCGATTGTCGCGCAAGAGTTGCGCGGCGTGCTCGGCGAGGGCGTGCGGCTTGAGCGTGAAATTGATGAAGCCAGGGCCGGCGATGGTCGGCGGCTCGGCCAACTCGTCCACCGCGAGGCGATCGATGATTTTTTGCGCAAGTTGCCGCGGATTCTCGCCGCACTGTTTCGCGAGGATGAGCGCGGCATTCGTCTGGTAATCACCAAACCGCGAGTCGGTCGCCGGCGAGACATCGCCCGCGAACGGAAGATCGGCCGCGGCGAGGGCAGCGGCGAGCTGACGGGTCAGGAGTTCTTGAAAGGTTGGCATGCCCGGATGGCGAGAAAGTTAAGCGGCGATCAGGCCCTGTCGCCAGTGCGGCGCGCGGCGCGCGGAAGCGGCCAAAGAAACGGCGGCTATTTTGCCGCGCGCTCTTCGAAGACGGCGAGGATTTCCTCTTTCGTCCCGGCCGCGGCGAGTCTTTCACGGACCGAGCGATCGTTCAAAAACTTCGCGATCGAAGCCAGGGTCCGGAGATGGGTTTGAAACTGGTTTTTCGGGACGATGAAAAGGACGACAAATTTAACCGGGGCATTATCGAGGGCGTCGAACTCAATCCCTTGCGAGGAACGCCCGAAGGCGGCCACCACCTCGCTGACCGATTCGGAGGAAGCGTGCGGGATGGCGATGCCGAAGCCGATCCCGGTGCTCATCGTTTCCTCGCGCTGCTTGAGCGCGGCGAGGATGCCGTCGCGGCTGGCGGCCTCGATTTTTTTCTGGGCCAGGAGCAGATCGATCAACTCCACGATCGCAGGCCACCTTTCCGTCGCCGACATCTCGGGAATGATCTGCTCGGAGGATAAAAGGCTGGCCAAAGACATGCGGGTGCTCCGAGTGGAGCGGAAGCTTAGCGTCCGCTCCTCGGATGACAAGTTGGGAAATGTGGCGAGCGCGTCAGCGACGCCGCACCGGGTCCTGCTCCTCCTCCAGCCGGTAGTTTAGCTGGCGTGAAAGAAGCCAGCGCACCCCAAACATGTCGACCGTGGCGCGGACGGCGCGGTTACCGAGCCCGTATTTGCTCGTGCCAAACTTGCGCGCCCGATGATTGACCGGGACCTCGACCAGGCGGTAACCGGCACCCTTGACCAGCGCGGGTATGAAGCGGTGCATCCCCTTGAAGGGCACGAGGGTGCGGACGCATTCCCGCCGCATCGCCTTCAGGGTGCAACCGGTGTCGCGCACGCCGTCCTTTGTAAAACGGCTCCGGACGAAGTTCGCGATCCAGCTCGTTAGGCGTTTGACCAGGGTGTCTTTGCGGTGCGCGCGATAGCCGCAGACGAGGTCGGCCCCGCGCTCGATCTCGGCCAGGAGGCGCGGAATGTCGGCCGGGTCGTTTTGCAGGTCGCCATCGATCAGGACGACGGTCGCGCCGCGGGCGGCATTGGTCCCGGCATACATGGCGGCGCTTTGCCCGGCATTCTTCTCGAAGCGCAGGAGGCGGACTTGCGGCGACCTCGTTAGGCGTGCAAGCGTCTGGTCGGTAGAGCCGTCGTCGACAAAAATAATTTCGTGCGAAATGCCGGCGAGGGCGGCGGCCAGCTCGGCCTGCAGGATCGGGACATTCTCCTCCTCGTTATAGAGCGGGACCACGACCGAAACGGCGGGCTGGAAAACGTCCTCCATCACAACGGCATCGTCCGGTAATCGTAGCAGGCGTAAACCTGCAGCTCGCGCAAAACCCGGTCACCCGTCCGCACTTCGATCGTGCTGATGAGCTCGGTCCGACCAAAGCCGGCGCTGATGTTGCGCGGGGGGTGATCGCGTTTCCCGAGTTGGAGGAAGAGAGCGTTGCGGCCGGTGAAAAGATTTACGCCCTGTTCCTCGGTGTAAATTTCGTTCGGATCACGCACCGCGTCGGGCGCGAGCGGAACAAATTCATCGTAGCGCGGCCAGAAGGAAAACTGATTCACCATGTCCTGCGACTCCGGGATGTAGACCGGCGGATGGCCCGGACCCTCCACCCGTTTATCGGGCAAGTAAAAGGCGAGCTCGGAGGCACGATCGCGTTCGTCGGCGATGAGGAAAACTTTTTGCCCGGTCTTTTTCTCGAAATCAGCCCGGACCTGGTTGACCGCCACCGCCATTGCTTTCCAGCCGCGCAAACGATCGGTCGGATCACGTCCGCGGCGCTTGATCCCGACTGGATTCAGCATCAGGACGATCAGCGCCGCGCTCATGAAGAGCGCGAGGAAAACGCCCGCGTTCGCCCAGGCAAGCGCGCGGCCACGGGAAGCCGCACGCTCCCGCCAATAAGAAACGGCGAGAATTCCAAGGCTGGGAAACGCGAGCGAGTCCCAGTTCGGCGCGGCCGCCTCGTTGATCGAGAGGACGAGATAAACAAAAAATACCGGCAGCCCAAACCAGAGGAGATAGAAAACGACGAAGTTGCGTTGCGCCCGCCGCCAGCTCACGATCGTCGCCCAGAGGAGGCCGAAAAAGAAAAGGGGCGAATAGGTCGCGAAGTGTTCGCCGAGAAAAGTCAGCAACTCGAGTGGATGAAAGCCGGGCGCTGAATCGAGGCTGCCGCGCGATTTGAGATGCGCGAGAGTGATCCAGGCGTGGTCGGAGTTCCAGAGAATCGGCGGAATCGTGCAAACGGCGAAAGCAATCAGGAGGATGTAAAGATTCGGGCGGAGGAATTCGCGCCGTAGCCGCCGGGCGAGGATGAGGACGAGAAGGATCGAGACGAGCTGAAGAGCGTTGGTGTACTTGCAGAGGAATCCCACTCCGATGAGCAGACCAGTGAGTGGCCACCACCAGCAAAAGAGCGGCGAACGTTCGATCGCGAGCCAGAAAGTGTAGAGCGCCGCGACCCAAAAGAAGAGCGAGAGCGGATCGATCGTGAAAACAAGGCTGCCAAGATTGAAGATGGGCGTGACGTTCAGGACCACGACCGTCCAGAAACCGGCGAGCGAGCTGAAGAGTCGCTGCGCAATATAATAAATGAGTAGACTCGTCCCGGCCGCGAGGAGGGGGCTCCAAAAGCGCACTCCAAACTCAGTGTCGCCAAAGAGGAAAGTGCTGGCGCGAATGGCGAAAGCCACGCCCGGTCCTTTACTGAAATAGGACATGGCTGGCCGCTGCGACCACATCCAGTAATAAGCCTCATCCGGCGAAAGCTGGGTCGCGCCGAGAAAGGCGAGACGGATCGCGGTCAGTGCGAGAATAAAAATCCAAACCGCCCGGGTCGTGCTCATGCGATGGCGTCACCGACGAGGCGCGGGTGCCTGACGAAAAATTGCGGCGCCCAGCGCGCCATCGTCCAGCGGTAGGCAGCTTCGAAGAGCGCGAGGAGGATGGCTGTTTCCCCCACCGCCAGGAAAAAAGTCGCCGTCACATCGCTTGGCCAATGCGCCCCGAGATAAACGCGCGACCAGGCGATCGCGATCGCGAAGAAAAAATAAAGCCAGCCCCAGCGCCGGAAAAAAAAGGCCAGGATGAGCGCGACAGTCGCGTTATTCGTCACGTGTCCGGACGGGAACGAAGGCCCGGAGCGATTGCGATCTTTCGCATCAGAATAACGAATTTTCACCGGCTGGAAGAGAGTCAGAAATTCCGGACGCGCCTTGGCCAGCACCACCATCCGCACGCGCTCGATTTGTTTCGGGCGCTTCCGGTCGACTAAATTCTTCACTGTGGAAGTGACGCTGGCATTGCAGAAGAGGGCGAGGCCGACGCAGAAAACCAGCGCCCGTCCCTTGAATCCAGCGAAGATCAACGCATAAAGCACGAGCAGGACGATCAGGGGCAGCCAGATATCGACGTTGCTGATCGCGGCCATGAACAAGTCGAGAGCCGGACTCGTCCATTGCTCGTTGATAAGATGAAACAAAGCTTGATCCATGAGGCCGCCGCGCGCCCGGCGGTGCGGCACGATAAGAAGCGCACTGCTGCGAAACAAGTGCTTTACCGCATCCTTCCCCTCCTCGTCCTGGGCGCTGCCCTAACGACTCTGCAGGCCGCGCCCCCGCCTTCGGCCCGGCGAATCCTCGACCAGGTGCGGCTCCAGCAATCGCAGCAGCAGCTCGATCTCCAGGGTCAGCTTCGTTCCGACGGCAACGTGATTCCGTTTCGCCTCACCCAGACCGGCCCGGTCATCCGCTACACTTTTGCGAACCCGCCGGAGACGGTGCAATTACGCCTCGAGGAAGACGGCACGCGGCTCGATCTCGTCTTTCTCAACAGCACGAAAAAGTTTTCCGCCGCCCGGCTCGATGTAAAGATCGGCGGCACCGCCGTGACCTACGGCGATCTCGCGCTGAAGTTCCTCTATTGGCCGAATGCCGAAGTGCTCGGGGCCGACACCATCCGCACCCGCAATTGCTGGAAACTGCGCCTGACCGCTCCGAACAGCGATTCGCCCTACAAGACCGTCCTCCTCTGGGTCGACAAGGAGAGCGGCGCGCTCATGCTGATGGAAGGTTACGACCAAAAGAATTTTCTCGTGAAACGGTTCGAGGTCGTCTCCGCGCAGAAAATCGAGGGACGCTGGTTCCTTAAACAAATGCGGATCGAAGAAATTGGCCCGGGCACGGACAAGGTCCTGAACCGCAGCTACCTCGAGATCAAAAAGTAAGACTTTCGTCCCCTCGGAAGTTCTTTATTAACCGGGGCCGCGTTTGAGCAATACCGAAAAGACCGTATTAATTCCCGATGCCTTCCGCTCGTCTCTCACTTTTTGCCCTCGTTTTTTCCCTCAGCCTCCCAGTGGCCGCCCCGTCCCTGCGCGCGGCTCCGGTGGTTTCTGTCCAAATTGCCGACCAGGAAATTTACGACGCGACACCCGCCCGGCAGATTTATCTGAACACCAAGTTCAGCGATCCCGACCTGCCGGCCGATACCGTTCGCCTAACGACAACGTTGGGCACGATCGACGTCACGCTTTACGACCAGCAAACACCAATCACGGCCGATAATTTCCTCCATTACGTCGATTCCGGCGAATGGCTTCCGACCGACCCGAACTTCTCCAACATCGCGCCCGTTTTCTTCCATCGCTCCGTGCCCGGTTTCGTGATCCAGAGCGGCGGCTATGTCGCGACCCAGGATCCGCTCCATCCCCCGGATATTTCTCCCGGCCCCGTCGTCAGCTTCGGCGCGATCCCAAATGAGGCGCGGCCGGATTTGCACAATGTGCGCGGGACCATTTCGATGGCGAAATTGCCGACCGACCCGAACAGCGCGACCAACCAGTGGTTCATCAACCTGACCGATAACAGCGGCGAGCCGAACAATCTTGATACGACCAACGGCGGATTCACCGTTTTCGGCACAATCTCCGATGCCGGCATGGTCACGGCCGACGCCATCGCCGCCGTGCCCACCTACAATGCCGCCGGCGTTTATGGAAGCGCCTTCGCCCAGTGGCCCCTCCGCAATTTGTCCACGGGCCTGCCGAGAATGGAGAATCTGATCCTGATCAGCGCCTTCGCTCGCCCTCTTATTTATTCCACCAGCAGCGATAACGCCGCCGTCGCGTCCGCGAGTGTGATCTCGAATAGCCTTTTCGTGCAGGGCCACAGCGTCGGGACGGCCGACATCACCGTCACCGCGACCGATTCGAACCGCGCCACCGCTTCGCAAAGCTTCGCCGTCAACGTCACCAGCACCCCGGTGCGCGCTGCGAATATCTCCACCCGTCTCCAAGTCGGTGCCGGCGACGATGCCCTGATCGGTGGCTTCATTATTTCTGGCACCGCTTCCAAGCGGGTCGTGGTCCGCGCCCTCGGGCCCTCCCTCGCCGGGGTGACGAATGCTCTCGCCAATCCCACCCTGGAATTGCGCGATGGCACCGGCGCTCTCATCGCCTCCAACGACCAATGGGAATTTGCGACCAACAAACGCGACATCATGAACAGCGGCCTGGCGCCCTCCGATCCGAACGAGTCCGCCATCCTCACCACCATTCCCGCGACCAGCGGCGGTTCGGCCTACACCGCCATCGTGCGCAGCGTCACCGGCACGGCCGGGATCGGGCTGGTTGAAGTCTATGATCTCGACGCCGGCCCGGGCGCGAGTCTGCTCAACATTTCCACCCGGGGCAATGTCCAGACCGGCGATGACGTCATGATCGGCGGTTTCATCGTCGCGGGAAATGGATTACAACAGGTCCTGGTCCGCGCGATCGGTCCGTCGCTCGGCGCGCAGGGTGTGGCTAACCCGTTGTCCGATCCGACCCTTACACTCTACGACGCGCAGGGCACCGAGCTCGATTTCAACGACAACTGGCAGGACAACCCGGCCGCGGCCGAGATCGAGGCCACGACCATTCCGCCTAACGACCCCAAGGAAGCCGCGGTCCTGCCCACTCTAGCGCCCGGCGGATACACCGCGATCGTACGCGGCGCCGGCACGGCGACCGGCACTGGCTTGGTTGAAGTTTACGTCCTCAATCCCGTTCCCTAAGCAGGAGCGAACGCCGGTGCGCTTCGGAACGCAGAAAACCCGAACAACTTAGACAAGCCTGAAATGCCCGCGGGCGGCGATAAGGGAATAGGAAACTACCAGATGCAATCGACCGACCGGGTGCGGGCCCAGACCGCAGCAGAGATCAACCTTGAAATCGACGCCCAAACGAAAAGCCGTTTGGCGCGAGCGGCCGGTGCGCCACCCGAGGTCCTCGGACGTCTCATTGCTGATCTCGATGAAGAATGGGACATCGAGCGCTGGCTCGAAACTAACGCCTCTGCCCTCGCCCTCAGCGGGACGCTCCTCGGCGTTTTCGTGAACAAAAAGTTTCTCCTCCTGCCTTGCCTGGTTCTGCCCTTTGTCCTCCAGCACGCCCTCCAGGGTTGGTGCACGCCGCTCCCGCTCTTTCGCCGCAAGGGAATTCGCACCCGGCGCGAGATCGAGATCGAGAAACATGCCCTCAAGGCCCTGCGCGGGGACTTTGCCGGGATCGAGCGCAACGGCGATCCAACCGCCGACGCCCGTGCCGTCTGGCGCGCGGCCAGCACCTGAGAAATCTCGCCGGCCGGAGTCGTTAGGCGGGAATGGCCGGGAGCTGTTTCCCAAAAAGATCGCGCAAGGCCGTCCGCGCGGCGTGGTAGCCGCACATCCCGTGCACCCCGCCGCCGGGCGGAGTCGAGGCGGAACAAA
Source organism: Chthoniobacterales bacterium (assembly GCA_046593335.1). Classification (GTDB taxonomy): domain Bacteria; phylum Verrucomicrobiota; class Verrucomicrobiia; order Chthoniobacterales; family UBA10450; genus Palsa-1392. The sequence goes on from JBKJNW010000231.1 coordinate 83,222, forward strand.
GATAATACCCGCGCCGCGGCGTGCGGTAAGGCGCAGGACTAACGACCGGCCTCGCGATCAGTTGCCAGAGATCGGCCGCACCGCCGTTGATGTCGCCGCCGACGAGGTTGGCATTGGAGCGCTCGAGCACAGCCGCCCCGGCGACGTGACGGGCCAGCACGCAATCGCGAAAGCCCGGGGCGAAGCGTTCGATCTGCTGCTCGATCGCTTCCGTCATGTCTTGCTCTGAGCCATGCGGCACATGGCAGTAAGCCCAGAGGGTCTGCTGATTCTCAGGCGCGCGAGTGGCGTCGAAGAGACTCTGCTGCGCGACGAGAACGAAAGGCCGTTCCGCGTGCCGGCCTTCTGAGAGCGCGCGCTCGGTCGCGGCGATTTCCTCCAGCGTTCCGCCGAGGTGCAGAGTGCCGGCGGAACGGCATCCCGCCGCCTGCCACGGCACCGGCGCGGACAGCGCGTAATCGATTTTGAAAACGCCCGGCGCATGCCGGAAATTTTCGAGCTTCCGGCGATACGAAACGGGCAACTGCTCCGCGGCGAGCCGCGCGAATTGCCAGCAGGTAAGGTCGAACAAAACCGCCCGCGCCGTCGGCAGTTGCCCCAGATTTTCGATCCGCCGGCCCGTTTCAATCTCACCACCCAGATCGCGCAGATGCGCGGCCAGCGCGTCGCTGATCGCCTGCGCCCCGCCGCGCGGAAAGGGCCATCCGACCGCGTGACCCGCCGCCCCGAGCACGAGTCCAAACGCAGCGGAAGCGATCGCCTCAAGCGGAAGAAAGGAATGCGCCGCGATCCCGGCAAAGAGGGCGCGCGCCGGCTCCTCGCGAAAGCGGAGCCGGGCCAGCGCGCTCGCCCGGGCCAGTGCGGGCAGCCCGAAACGCGCCAGCGCCAACGGGTGCCGCGGAAGGTGCAGCATTGGCTGCAAAAATTCGCCGCTCAGTTTTTCCCAGTCGCGCACGAATGGCTGCATCAGCCGGCGCCAGGCGTCGTCGTCTTTGCCTAACGACTCATTCGGAACGGTCAGGTCCTGTTGCAGACAGGCCGCCGTCCCGCCATCGAGCGGATGGGCCAGCGCGACCGGTGGCTGGATCCATCGCAGGCCATGACGATCCAGCGGGAGGGTGCGGAAAAAGGGCGAGGCAAAAGCGAGCGGGTGAATCGCCGAACCAAGATCATGCACGAATCCGGGCCGGGTCAGCTCGCCCGAGCGCGCCGCGCCGCCGATGGTGGCATTCGCTTCCAGCACCAGAACGGAACAACCTGCCTGCGCCAGGGTGATCGCCGCCGCCAGCCCGTTGGGGCCAGCGCCCACCACGACGGCGTCATATTCGGTCTTTTTCATTTGGCAGCGCTCGAGTCGCTTCTTTCTCCCCGCAAGCAGCGAAATAGGCAACAAAGCTTTGACACCAAATCGCCCGGCTGTTCAACGGCGCAAACCTCGTTAGACTGCCTCCCATGGACTCCATTTGGGACCTGGCCAACCCGCACCTGCGCGATCTGGCCGTCTACGAACCAGGCAAACCGATCGAGGAAACGGCGCGCGAATCCGGTTTGCGTCCTGATCAAATCATCAAGCTCGCCTCGAATGAAAACCCGCTCGGCCCCTCGCCCAAAGTCCAGGAAGCGATGCGGCACGCGCTCGAGAACGCCAATCTTTATCCCGATGGCGGGGGCTTCTATCTGCGCGCGGCGCTCTCCGAGAAAATGCAGCTCGAGCCCGGGAACTTCATCCTCGGCAACGGCTCGAACGAGATCATCGAGTTCATCGGGCACGCTTTTCTTGGTCCCAAGGTCGAGATCGTAACCTCGGAAAACGCCTTCATTGCCTATCGTTTGGTCGCATCGCTTTTCGGGGCCAAAACCATTGCCGTGCCCGATCGCGAATACCGTTTCGACCTCGACGCGATCGCAGAAGCGATCACGCCCCGCACCCGCGTCGTTTTCATCGCCAATCCCAACAACCCTACCGGCACACTCGTTAGGCAGAAGGAACTCGACCGCTTCATGGCAAGCGTGCCAGAGCACGTCGTGGTCGTTTTCGACGAAGCCTACCACGAATATCTGGACGCTCCGCCGGACACGCTCCAGTTCGTTAGGGCAGGTCGCAATGTGATTATCCTCCGCACCTTTTCCAAGATCCACGCCCTCGCCAGCATCCGTCTCGGCTACGGGATCGCACGCCCGGAACTCATCCGCGTCGTGCAAAAAACTCGCGAGCCGTTCAACACCAGCGGCGTCGCCCAGGCCGCGGCCGTCGCTGCCCTCGCCGATAATGCGCATCAGGCCGAGTCTAAACGTATGGCCGATGAAGGTCGCCATTACCTCGAAACGGAACTCGCCGCGCTTGGGCTCCCCTTTGTTCCGAGCGTGGCCAATTTCGTCCTCGTGCAGGTGGGCGATGGCAAGGAGCTCTTCAAAACTCTCCTGCGCAAGGGAGTGATCGTGCGCGCCCTGAGCGGTTACAGCCTGCCGGAATGGGTCCGCATTTCCGTCGGCACGATGGAGCAGAATCGTCAGTGCATCGCCGCCCTCCGCGGGGCGATGAGCAGTCATGCCTGACGAGAGCACGGCGACGATCGCCGCAGTCTCGACCCCGCCGGGCGAGGGCGCGATCGCGCTCGTCCGCCTCTCCGGTCCGGAAGCAGTCATGGTGGCTGACCGGATTTTCCGGGGGCAACAACGGCCCTCCGACGCCGCCTCCCACCTGCAACATCTTGGCGAGATCGTGCAGGAAGAGCGCGTGATCGACCAAGTGATGCTGACGGTTCATCGCGCGCCCGCCAGTTATACCGGCGAAGACGTGGTCGAGATCAGTTGCCACGGCGGCGTCCTCGTGACGGCGCGCGTTTGGGAAGCGTGTCTTGAGGCCGGCGCGCGCGCCGCTCGACCCGGTGAGTTTACCGAGCGCGCTTTTCTCAACGGCAAGATGGATCTGACCCAGGCCGAAGCCGTGATCGACTTGATCCGCGCCCAGACCGATCTCGCGCTCCGCTCTGCGGCTGAACAACTCGAAGGCCGTCTCGGCGAAAGGATCACGCAACTGCGCGAGGACCTCATCGGGTTGATCGCCAATCTCGAGGCCTACATCGATTTTCCTGACGACGATATCGAACCGGATGTCGGTGAAGCTTTCCTCGCCCGGATCGATGGAATCCGCGACCGGATCGATGCCCTCCTCGCCACGGCCGACCAGGGCCGCATCTTTCGCGAGGGAGTGCGGGTGGTGATTTACGGCGCGACCAATGCCGGGAAATCGAGTCTGCTCAATCGTCTCCTCGGTTTCCCGCGCGCGATCGTGAGCGAAACGCCCGGCACCACCCGCGACACAATTGAGGAAGTGGTCAATCTGCGCGGCATTGCGCTGCGCCTGACCGATACTGCCGGTCTCCGCGCGGGCGGCACGGACGCGATCGAAAGCGAAGGCATCTCTCGAACCGAGCGCTCGCTCGCTCATGCTGACCTGGTTTTGCACGTGGTCGACGCAAGCGCGCCCCGGCCGGCACACTTCGGCGCGCGCGCGCGCGAAACTCCCGAGCTTCTGCTCTTAAACAAGAGCGATTTGCCCGGGCACAGCGACTGGGCCGAGTGCACGACGTTGCGGATTTCCTGCACCACGGAAAATGGACTCGCCGGCCTGGAGGAGGCGATTCTCGGCCAAGTCAGCGCCCAACGCTGGGACGTCCCGAGCGCGGTCGCGATCAACACCCGTCATCGCGATTGCCTGCGGCGCGCGCTCTCTTCCTGCGATATCGCGCGCGACGCCTTCACGAAGAATCTCGCGCCGGAGCTGGTCGCGGTCGATCTCCGCGGCGCTTTGCAAGCGATCGGTGAAGTCGTCGGCCAGGTCGATATGGAGAAAATTCTCGACGCCCTCTTCGCCACTTTCTGCATCGGTAAATGAATCGCCTAACGAGTGACTGGTACCAGCAGCTCGCCCGGCCGTTTCTCTTCCGGATGGATCCGGAAACGGCGCATCACTTTGCCATGCGCCTGCTGCGCGCGGCTCCGCAGGTCCCCGGCGGACTCGCGCTCCTCCGTTCTTTTGCGCCGCCCCGGCGCCCGCGCGTTCTCTTTGGCTTGCAGTTTCGAAATCCCTTGGGCCTCGCCGCCGGTTTCGACAAAAACGGCGGCGCCATCCCCGCTTGGGAAGCGCTCGGGTTCGGCTTTGTCGAGATCGGAACCGTCACCGCACAGCCGCAGCCCGGAAATCCGACGCCCCGGATTTTTCGTTACCCAAAAGAAGAAGCGCTGATCAATCGTCTCGGCTTCAACAACGAAGGCGCGACCGCGATCGCCGAAAGACTACGGCGTTTGCGCGACAGTCCACTCGCGCCTTCGATCCCGATCGGTGTCAACCTCGGCAAATCCAAAATCACCTCGCTCGAGGAGGCGCCGGCTGATTATCTCGAGAGTTTCCAGAAGCTCGCGCCGGTCGCTGATTACATCGTCCTCAATGTTAGTTCGCCCAACACGCCGGGCCTGCGTCGCCTGCAGGAAAGCGACGCGCTGATCGCGCTCCTGCGAGCGGTCACGGATGAAAACGCGCGGCTGCTCACCTCGAAGCCGCTCCTGCTCAAGATCGCGCCCGATCTTTCCGACGATGCGCTCGGAGAAATCGTCGCGATCTGCGAGAAATTCGGTTTGAGCGGGATGATCGCGACGAACACCACGCTCGATCATGGCAACCTGGCCGGCCCCGACGAGGCCGGGGGATTGAGCGGGGAGCCACTGCGCCGGCGCGCGACCAATGTCCTGCGCTTTCTGCGCAGCCAGACACGACTCCCACTCATCGGAGTCGGCGGCATTTCCGACGCGGACTCGGCCCGGGAAAAGCTCGAGGCGGGCGCCGAGCTGCTTCAGATCTACACCGCTTACATCTTCCGCGGGCCGGCTGTGCTCCGAGAGATCAGCGCGGCCCTTTTCTGAGTCGTTAGGCAAGGCCGGAAGCGCGCGCCATCGCGCCTCCAAGCGGAGACCCTATTTCGGCTCCGCAACGGCATGATCACTGCTGTAATTACCATAATTACTAGGTCGAGTATAATGACTTCTTTTCTTTCCAAACTCTTCGTCCTTGCCGCTTTCTCCATCCTCTCGACCAGTGCGTTTGCTGACGGCACTGGGAGTCTCACCCTGGCCTGGGATCCGACCGACGCCCAGGGCTACAATCTCTATTGGGGCACCACCAGCGGCGGTCCCTACAACCGCATGGATGACGCGCATCATCAGACGACCGTCACTCTGACCACGCTCACTTCCGGAACGCGTTACTATTTCGTTGTCACGGCCTACAACGTCGACGGAGTGGAAAGCGCCAACTCCGAAGAAGTCACCGCAGTCGCCGGCCCGGGCGGGACCCCGACCCCGACGCCAACGCCCACACCTACCCCCACGGCGACTCCGACTCCAACCGCAACGCCTACGCCTACAGCCACCCCCACGCCGACAGCGACGCCAACACCGACGGCTACGCCGACACCGACACCGACACCAACGCCGACACCCACCGCCACACCAACACCGTCCGCCACTCCAACACCCACACCGTCTTCGACTCCCACTCCGACGCCGACTGCCACTCCAACACCGACGCCGTCTCCGACACCTACTTCGACGCCCACTCCCACACCGTCTTCGACGCCCACTCCGACGCCGACCGCCACTCCGAGTGCGACGCCAACTCCGACTCCGTCGTCAACACCAACCCCAACACCGACTCCGTCGTCAACACCCACACCAACCCCGAGCCCGACCTCTTCACCGACGCCCAGCCCGACACCGACACCCTCCCCGAGCCCGACTCCGTCGCCAACCGCCACGCCCACGCCACCGCCGCAGTATCTGCTCAACATTTCCACCCGCGTGAAAGTGCGCGGTGGTGACAGCGTCATGATCGGCGGCTTCATCATCGAGGGCAGCGCTAATAAAGACATTGTCTTCCGCGCTCTCGGACCGTCGCTCGCCGAACGGGGTCTGAAAAGAGTTCTAACCGACCCGAGCTTGGAGGTCTACGACTCCGCCGGAACCCTCATTCAGCAGAACGACAACTGGACCACCCTCCCGCCGGGGACCGTTCCACCGGGTCTCGAGCCGTCCTACGCGGCCGAGTCCGTCATTGTGACCAGCCTCGCGCCCGGCAGTTACACCGCCATTCTCCGCAGCGTGAACGGCGTCGAGGGAAATGCACTCTTCGAGCTCTACGATCTCGTCCCGGGCAATTCCACCGTGCGCAAT
>JBKJNW010000023.1:0-58540 GCA_046593335.1 Chthoniobacterales bacterium
TCGGGAGCAATCCGTCGCGCGCCATCGCCATGAAAATGCGCGGCTGGCCCATTTGAAAGACGAGCAGGACCGAGGTGAGTCCGGCGAGCGCACCCGCGCTGATGAGGGCCTGCGCCCAGGGCTTGGCCGCAAACGCCGAGGCGACCGCGGCCGAGTCGCCGAGGTAGGCCGTGTATTTTTTCATCCCGGTGAGAACGAACGACATCAGGACGTAGAGGATGGTGCAGACGATCAGGCTAGTAATCATCCCGATCGGCAAATCGCGTTTCGGATTTTTCGTTTCCTCGGCCGTGGTTGAGACGGCGTCGAAACCGATAAAGGCGAAGAAGACAATTGCTGCTCCGCTCATCACCCCGCCAAAACCGCTCGGCATGAACGGGTGCCAGTTGCTCGGATTGACCATGAATGAGCCAAAGGCGATCACGAAAACGACGACTGCGAGTTTGATGATGACGATGACCGTGTTGGCGGTCGCACTTTCCCGGATGCCGTAGATCAGGAGCACCGTGACCGCTGCGACGATGAAAAAGGCCGGCAGATTAACCGCGATCGGGTGGCCCATGATGACGGGCAGAGTAGTGGAAGAATAAGCGCCGAGGGCAGCTCCGCCCTTCGCGAGCAAGGTGCCGGCGGTGGTATGATCGACCATCAGCCAAAGCGGGAACTTGATGTTCACATTCGCCAGGAGCTGGACGAAATATCCTGACCAACCCACGGCGACGGCCATGTTCCCGACCGCGTATTCCAGAATCAAATCCCAGCCGATGATCCAGGCGATGATCTCGCCTAACGTTGCGTAGGAATAAGTGTAAGCCGAGCCCGAGACCGGGATCATGGAGGCGAGTTCGCTGTAACAGAGGGCCGCGAAACCGCAGGCGACCGCCGCCACGACAAAGGAAAGCGCAACCGCCGGACCCGCCGCCGGCCGTCCGAAAACGAGGTCGGTGTGCTGGATCCAGGAGATGATGAAATTGAGCACCGGCGTCTTCACCAGCGATTCGCCGACCCGGGCCGATTCGCCCGCCGCGGCGGTGCCGGCGAGGGCGAAAATTCCCGCGCCGATGATGGCGCCGATGCCGAGACAGGTGAGATCGAAAGCGGTCAGCGAGCGCTTCATTTTGCGGTCGGGCGCTTCCGACTCGCGGATCAAGAGCTCGGGGCTTTTAGTTTTGAAAAGATTTAATCCCACAGTTGTTCTCCGTTTCTCCGTCGAGGGTTTCGCGAAAGTGGCGCATCGTCGCACCGCGCGATTGCGCGGGTCAATCCTTTGTTTCGGCGGCATCCCGCCCCGCACCTCCCGCGGGCGAGTGGCCTGATATTAGCTCCGCCGGAGAGGATGCCGTTCTCAGGAGCCAATCTTTTTGCCGGGCTGGTCTTTAGCAGCATCGGCTTCGTCGGCTTCGTTTTCGGCAAGCGCCTGAGCCTGTGGAAACCGTTGTTCATCGGAATCGCCCTCATGGCTTACCCTTATTTCATCGAGGATACGCTCACGCTCTGTGCCATCGGGGTGGCCGGATCGGCCGCCCTTTTTTGGCTGCGAGACTAACGAACGGCCGGTCGCTTCGAGATTGAATCTCTGCCCGCTCAGGCGTTAATCTGCGCGCGATGTCCGATGATACGACTCCGCTCATTTTCGGGGATGCTGCCGTCGCCGAGCTGGGCCAGCCGCCGGGAGGAGAGCGGTGGGGCCGGAAGCGAAAAGCCGCTCCACCCCTGACCCATTGCGAAAATTGTGGCACGGCATTGACCGGCCCCTACTGCGCTCAGTGCGGCCAGCCGGCGGTCGATTACCATCGTTCTTTTGGTTCGCTCCTGGCCGACGCGGCTGATGCTTTTTTCAATTTCGACGCCCGCTTCTTTCAATCCTTCGGGCTGCTCCTTTTCAAACCCTGGCGCCTAACGAACGAGTTCGTCGCAGGAAAACGCGCCCGCCATGTCCATCCGCTTCGCGTTTATCTTATCGCCAGCGTAATCTTTTTTCTCGTCATCAATTTTCTCGCGCGCGACAACCATTTCCAGGCGCAGACGAAGTTTGACGAGGACGCGGTCGTGACGCCGGCCGCCTCGGCCGCGCCGGCGGCCCAGCCGACAGCGAGTGTCTCTCCCGGCATTTCGCCCAAGCCCGCCTCAAGTTCATTCGCCGCGCCCGCCAAGGGTCCACAGGCAAAAGTGTCAGCTGAACCGGGCAAGTCGGGATTCGGTCGCTGGGTCGAGGCCCGGGCGAAAGACAAGCTCGGCCCGACCGGCAATCGGGGCGACCTTTTCCTGAGGACACTCATCCAAAATCTCGCGCCCATGGTGCTCTGCTGTATTCCGCTCTTCGCCCTCGTGCTGAAGATCCTCTACATCTTCAAACGGCGTTTTTACATCGAGCACCTCATCTTTGCCCTCCACACCCACGCTTTTGTCTTTCTCAGCACGGTCATCATTATTGGGCTTGGTTTTCTTCTGGCCTTGAAATCACCCGTGCTGACCGCGATCGCATGCTCCATCCTCGGTACCGCCGTCCTCGTCCAACTGCTGGCCGCGATCCGCCGGGTTTATCGCCAGAGCTGGTTTGCCACGCTCTTCAAATTCGCCCTTGGCAGCCTGATTTACGCCATGCTCCTGAGCATCGCTTTTGGCGTGACGGCTTTCGTCACCCTCCTCCTCCCCTGAGTTGAGACGTCGTTAGGCGGGGATGTTCTCAGGCTGGAAACGAATGGCCTGCCCGCATTCCGGCAAGCGGAGCGCTTGCCCTACAATCGCTCGCCGGGTAGATCAACGGAATGGGACGTCAGTGGTTACACGCAAAGCGGGAAGTGGCGGGACTGAAAAAAGGCCAGGTCACCGGGAAACTGGTCAAGGAAATCATGGTCGCGGCCAAGCTGGGCGGAGCTGACCCGGCCGGCAACGCGCGTCTCTTCGCCGTCGTGGAAAAGGCGCGCCGGGCCAGCGTCTCGCGCGACGTGATCGAGCGCGCGATCAAAAAGGGCGCCGGCATCGGGGGCGAAAAACTCGAGCTCGAGCATGTCGTCTTCGAAGGTTACGCGCCGAACAAAGTGCCGGTGATCGTCGAAGTGCAGACCGATAATAAAAACCGGACCGCGCCCGAAATCCGCGTTCTCTTCAAACGCGGCCAGCTTGGCGCGCCCGGGAGCAACAAGTTCCTTTTCGATCACGTCGGCCTGGTCGAAGCGCATCACGCCGACCCGGCCGCCGATATCGAAGCGGCCGCGATCGAAGCCGGGGCGCAGGAAGTGGAGCCGCTCGCTTCCGGCCAGAACGATGACATCCCTGAAGGAACAACCGGAGCGCGTTTAACGACCGCAGCGGTCGATTTGCACGCGGTCTCGCAATGGCTCGCGCAAAATGGCTGGACGGTGGTGACGAGCGAACTCGGTTACATGGCCAAGAATTATCCCGAATTGAACGAGGAGGACCGAATCCAGGTCGGCGAATTTCTGCAAACGCTCGAGGATCACGACGACGTCCACCGGGTCTGGGCGGCGATTCGTTAGGCCAATGTCCGACGAGGTCAGCGAAGCAATCGTCGGTGATGCGGTCGCTTCCTCGTTTGAACGACCGGGACAGGGCCGTCGCCTTTTTGATCGGAAGAAACGCGATCGCGCGAAGCCGCCGCCGCCGCCGACGCAGTGCGAAGATTGCGGCGCGAAACTGCACGGCCACTACTGCTCAGAGTGCGGGCAGATCGCGGTCGATTATCGGCGTTCTTTTCGTTACGTCATGGCCGACGTGGCGGAGTCGTTCCTGAATTGGGACTCGAAGTTTACCAAGACGCTTGGGCAGCTCATGATCCGTCCCGGCTGGCTCACGAATCAATTCACGGCGGGTCGCCGCACCCGTTATCTTCATCCGTTGCGAGTCTATCTGCTGGTGAGCGTGGCTTTCTTTCTCTGCGCGCGGTTTCTGCCCATCAGTCCCGCAGCGCGGCCAAGCGCGGACTTCACCCCGCAGACTCGCGCCGAGGTCGAGAAATCGATCAACAAGATTCCGGCCCTGCCGGCGGATGTGCGCGCGGAGGTGAGCAAAGCGTTGCGCGAGGAGGAGAAGAAATCTGCGGCCAGGAAAGAGGCAGCCGCGAAGGAAAATATCTCGCCGATCATCCAAATCGACGGCGGGGGAAATGGCGCGGAAGGCCGCTTGGGGAAGTGGCTCGAGAAACGAGTAAAAGACAAGGTTGGCGAGGATGGCACCAAGACCCAGCTCTTTGCCGACACCCTGCGGAACAACATCTCGACCATGATGCTTTTTTGCATCCCGCTCTTTGCCTTCGTTCTGAAGATTCTCTACCTGCGCCAACACCGCTTCTACATCGAACACCTCGTCTACGCGCTGCACATCCACTCCTTCTTTTACATCGCGGTTTTGCTCACCGTTTTCAGCGCGGTTGCCGCAAAATGGTGGGCGCCGACCTTGCAAGGCGCTGTGATCTGGATCTTCATCCTGGCCATCGTGGCGCAGGTCTTCATTTCCATTCGCCAGGTCTATCGCCAGAGCTGGCTCATGACCTCGTTCAAGTTCTTCTTCGGCGGCTTCGTCTACCTCTTCGTCATCGCCCTCGCGTTGGCGATCACGGCTTTCGCCACGATCGCGCTGCCCTGACGCGGAGGTTCGCCGCTAGAACTGGAAATAGATAAACGGCACGTAGTGCGCGGGAGTGAAGAGGAGCACGACTGCCCAGCCAGCTCCGTAGCTCGTGGCGAAGAGAGGCTCCGGAAGGCGGCGCCACCACGTGGCGAAGATGCGTTTGTAGTTCAACCAATGAACGAAGGCCAGCCCGCCGAGCAGCCACCAGAGCTGTGGATTAAGGGTCTCCGCGCCGTTCTTCTGGAAAAAGACAAAACTGCGAACGACGACCAACGCTTTCGACAGATCGACCGCCCTGAAGAAGATCCAACAAAGGCAGACGAAATAGAAAGTGAGACAGACTGCGAAGACATGCCCGAGAGCGGCGCTCAGGCGCGGCACTTTCGCCACCGCACCCGCGGACGACTCCCGCGCCCGCGTCCAGAGGCGATGTGCGATCAGTCCTGCGCCATGCAGGCCGCCCCAGAGGACAAAAACCCAGGAAGCCCCATGCCACAAACCTCCGAGCAGCATGGTAAGGAGGATGTTGCGATAAGTGAAAAGGGTCGGGCCGCGATTTCCGCCTAACGAGATATAGAGGTAGTCTCGGAGCCAGGTGGAGAGACTGATGTGCCAGCGCCGCCAGAAATCGGTGATGGAAGAAGCGAAATAAGGAAAGTTAAAGTTGATCGTCAGGGAATAACCGAGCAATCCCGCCACCGCGATGGCCATGTCGGTGTAACCGGAGAAGTCACCGTAAATCTGCACCGCATAAAGCAAGACTCCGATCCAGCTGCTCCCGACGCCGTAGTTTTGCGGATGCGCAAAGAATTGATCGACGAAAGGCGCGACGCCGTCCGCCACGCACGCTTTTTTGACGAAGCCAACGAGAAAAAGAACGAGCGCGCCGCGCACGTCGACCTGCGACCAAAGCGGGCGGGTCTTGGCCTGCGGAAGGAAGTGCATTGCCCGCACGATTGGACCGGCCACCAGCGGTGGAAAAAAGCCAATAAAGAAAGCCAGGTCCAGAAAACTGCGTTCGGCCTTGAGATGCCGGCGATAAACTTCGATCGTGTAGCTGATCGATTGGAAGGTATAAAAACTGACTCCATAAGGGAGGACGATGCGCAGGGTGTGGATGGAAGTTTCGAGGCCAATCGAAGCGAGAAATTGATGGGCCGATCCGATGAAGAAATTGAGATACTTGAAGGTACAAAGCGTGCCGAGATTAATCGTGAGACTAACGAGTAAGAAACATTTGCGGCGCCAGGCAGTGCTGGAATCCTCGATCTTGAGTCCCACCAGGTAGTCCATGCAGGTGGAACCGAGTAGGACAAAAGGAAACCACCAGCCCGGCGGCAGACTGGCCCATTCCTCCGCACGGAGGTGAGCGAAAAAGGTAAACGGATCGCCAACGAAGAAGCAGGCATAGAAGAAGTAGCTGCAGAGGAGCAGGAAGGCCTTCCGGGCGGTGTTCGAGCGAAGCGTCCAGGCGACGGCGAAGACGAGCGCAAAAAAGAGGAAAAAACGGGCCTCGACGAAAAGCACGATGCGTGAATCTGCGACCGCCAGCTACGGAGTCTTCGCTGTCTTGGCCAAAAATTCCTGGGCGAGAGTACGGGAGAAGATTGTCGCTCCGCGAGAGTTCAAATGCTCCGCGTCCATCCGGCTGCTCAAGTCATAGAGAGGGGCGTAGCGCTCGAGATCGTCGTAGGAAAAGAGCGGACTGCCGGGGGGAGCGTTTACACCCGGAGCCATGTGCCGCCCGCAGCGAAGGTGCGACGAGGAAAATGACCTGGATATTTCGCCTGGCCATCTCCGGCACGAAACTTTGCAGTTCCGTCCGGGCGGATTCGTTAGGGGAAAGCGGTGCTGGATTAGCCTTTGTCACGGCGAGTCGATGCCGATAGAAGGCTTCGACTTCGGGAGTCATCGGCCGGTCCATCGGATAGAAACCGTCGCCTTCCGGCCCGAGACCATTGCCCGGAGGGATGGGCCCTTCGGTTTTACCTGCTCGTTTCGCGCCGCCGGTGAGCCTCGTTGTCCCTGGCTCCAGCTCGAAAAAGATATACTTGAGCCGTTGGGGATGAGTGGCGACGAACTCCCTTGCCACGGTCATGGATTGAGCCATGCCCATCTTGTCCATGCCCAAGTTGAATGACCGCCAATGGTGGCCATTTTTTTCCATGATGTCGTCGAAGATGCGAGGGGAGAGTCCGTGAAACACTCGGCTAGAACCGATGAAGACGATATCGAAACTGCCCTTGTGCGCCTCGCACCAACGGAGTTTTCGCGCGATCCGATCGAGCTCCTGGGCAGCGCCCAGGCGGGTGCCGGCGACGAGGAAGATAAATCCCAGGCTGAGGAAGAGAAATCGCCGAAAGGGATTCATCGCGATTGCGGCAGTATCACCTATTTTGTGGCTTAGCAACATGCGTTTCCCATTACTTGCCTAACGATCCGGCGAAGTCAGGGTCTTAAGGAAATCGCGGGCTAGCGTCTCAGAAAAAAGCTCGGCGCCCCGGGCGTTGAGATGCTGTCAGTCGAGGCGGTTCTCTTCGACGTAGAACTGTGGGTAACGAATCGGGTCGTCGTAAGCGAGGAGCGTGACGCCGGCGGGCGCGTTGATCTCATCGCCAGTATTGCCGATGACTGCCGGCGGCAGAAGAAGGACCACTTGGATGTTTTTCGCTGCCATTTCGTTTGCAAAACGGCGCAACTGGCTGCGCATGACCGGTTCCGGCGGCCGCCGGACGGGATGTTCCCGCAGTCCCCGGTAGGATTTGCGATATTCCGCAAGAATCTTTCCCGTCATCGGTTGGTCCATGGGGAAAAAGCCATCCCAGTTCCGGGGAAAGTCCGGCTCATCGGCCAATTTTTTTGGCTGGCCAAACGCAGAGGCGAGCAGGGTAAACCCGTCTCCGAGGTGAGTCGCGTTGCGCACCCAAAGACGTATGTCGGCGGCAAGCAACGGGCCGAAATAATTGAGCCGGTCGAGTGAATAAGGACTCCCGATCGTTGAAGGCAGTCGCGAACTAAGGCCGATTGCAAATTTGCGAAAACCCGCTGCGACGGACCTCCAATCTCGCCAGTAAACATCCCGCTCCCGGACTTGGTCGTCTCGAATGGGTGTGCCGGCCGCGGGATCTGATTGGAATTCGAGGAAGATGTATCTCAAATGCGATGGTCGGGTCGCGAGCAATCTGCGCACGAGGGCGAATTCCTCGGCCGGATTCATTCCGTCCATGGCGGCGTTAAAGGAATGCCAGGGCCGCCCAGCCTCGTGCAGGGTGCGATCAAAAACCTGTGGTGAAAACCCGTGAAAGACCCGGCTAGACCCCCCGAAGAGAACGTCGATTTTTTTTCTCTGCTCCCGAAAGCGCTCTTCCTTGAGCGAAATGACACTGATCCTTTCTGGAAACAGGCGGCTAACGACGGCGCAAACCAGGGCGAATGCGAACAGCGCGCAGAGCCAGACCAAGGCGGACCGAACAAGGCGTGTCATCGGGAACAGTCCTTTCTCTTGTTGTCGTGCCTCCCGAGAGTCAGACCATTTCAAGCAGGGCGCGGGCTTGGGAAAGGGCGTCGGGAATTTTTTCGGTCATGGAACCGGCGCCGCGCGCGTTTTCCGGCCGGCCACCCCCCTTGCCGCCTACGGTTACCGCAATTTGGCGAATCAGATTCCCGGCTTGGAGCTTCTTTGTCAGTGCCGGCGGTACAGCGGCGACCAGGTCGACGCGACCATTCCTCGATCCGATCAGGAAGACAGGACCTTCGAAGCGGCCCTTCAACAGGTCGACCACTGCCTGGAGCAGATTGCCATCTGCACCGTTCACCTGGGCGGCGAGAAAGTTTTCGCCCGCGTGTTTCGTGAGCAGGTCGTTCGCGATCGCGCCCGCGCGTGTTTGCAATTCCGCGCCGGCCGCTTTCGCCTCCTGTTTCTCCCAATCGCGCACTTCGACTTCAAGTTGCTCGAGCCGGGCCGCGCGCTCGCCGATGCTAGCGGCACTTTTTGGCTCAAATGGTGGCAGTTGAGAAAGGCCCGGCTTTTTCTTGCTCAGAACGGCAACCTTCTCCTCTTGGCGGGCGGCCTCGCTTTCGGCCCATGCTTCAAGAGCCGTTCCAGAGACCGCTTCGATGCGGCGGATCCCCGCCGCGATCGCACTTTCGCTCAGAATTCGGAAAGAACCGATATCGCCGGTCGTGCGCACATGGGTGCCGCCGCAAAGTTCCATCGAGTAACCCTGCAACTGGTTAGGCGTGCCGCCGATTTGCACGACCCGGACGCGGTCGCCGTATTTATCGCCGAAGAACTGCATGATCTCGGAGCGCTCCTTCGCCTCGGCATACGGAATTTCCTTCCAAGAAACCGGGGCGTTCTCGGCGATCTTGTCGTTCACCAGTTTTTCAACCTCGCGCACCTGCGGCTTGGTCAGGGCGGCGCTCGCAAAATCGAAGGTCAGTTTCTCCGGCCCGACGTAGCTGCCTTTCTGCGTCGCCTCCCGGCTCACGACTTCATGCAGCGCCCAGTGCAGCAGGTGCGTCACCGTATGGTGTCGCTCGATTGCGGAACGACGGGTGCGCTCCACCCGCAAAGTGACGTGCTCGCCGATGGCGGGGGTCGATTCGCCTTCGATAATGTGGATCCAGGTGTCTCCCGATTTGCGCGTATCGGAGATTTTCCAGGAACCGGTCTCGCCCATCATCTCGCCGCGGTCAGCCACCTGCCCACCCATCTCGGCGTAGAGCACGGAGTTGTTCAAAATTACGCCGCGTTTTTCTCCGAGATCGACGATGGCCTGGACATCCGCGCCGGTATGATCGTGCTCGTAGCCAAGGAAATTGGTCGGCTCATCCGTCCCAAGATTGGAGACCGCGACCACTTCTTTTTTCTGCGCCGAGCGTCCGCGCGCACGCTGCGCTTCCATCAATTTCTCGAAACCGGCGACGTTGACCTTGAGCCCGCGCTCGCGCGCCATGAGCTGGGTGAGATCAAGCGGAAATCCCTGCTCATCGTAGAGTCGAAACGCGAACTCGGCTGGAATCTCCGTCACCTTTCCGGCCACCTCGTTTTCGAAAAGCGCGATCCCTTTATCAAGGGTGCGATTGAATGATTCTTCCTCACGCTTGATCGTTTCCTGCATCTCTTTTTGACGGGTTTGCAGCTCGGAAAACACCTCGCCCATGGCGCCGACAAGCACGTCGACCAGTTGGTAGAAAAACGGGTCGTGAAAGCCGAGTGTGCGCCCGTAGCGGACGGCGCGGCGCAGGATGCGGCGCAGAACGTAGCCGCGGCCTTCGTTGCTCGGTTGGATGCCGTCGGCAATGGCGAAGCTCAGGGTGCGGATGTGGTCGGCCACGACTCGAAAAGCGACGTCGATTTTTTCCTGCTCGCTTTCGCCGGTGCTGCCGGAATTGGGCAAGGTCGAGCCGTAGCGCTTGCCGCTTAGTTTTTCGATCTCGTCGAAGATCGGCCGGAAAACGTCGGTCTCGTAGTTCGAGATGATGCCGGTGAAATCGGTGAAATTTTTCGTGCCCTGGATCATCGCGGTCACGCGTTCGAAACCCATGCCGGTATCGACGTGGCGGGCGGGGAGGGGAGAGAAGGTGCCGTCCGGGTTGGCGTTGAACTGGATGAAAACGAGGTTCCAAATCTCGATGCAACGCGCGTCGCCAGCGTTGACCAGCGAACCGCGGGTGTCGCCGGCGGGGGTGAGATCGACGTGCAACTCGGAGCAGGGGCCGCACGGGCCGGTGTCGCCCATCATCCAGAAGTTATCCTTCTTGTTGCCGTTGACGATGTGGACGGCGGGATCGAGCCCGGCTTTTTCGAAAAGCACTTTCCAGTGGTCGTGCGCTTCCTGGTCGAACTCAGACGGCTCGTTAGGGCCGGGCTGGTAAACGGTGGCGTAGAGACGTTCTGGCGGGAGTTTCCAGCGCCTAACGACCAGTTCCCAGGCCCACTCGATCGCTTCTTTTTTGAAGTAATCGCCGAAGCTCCAGTTCCCGAGCATCTCGAAAAAGGTGTGGTGATAGGTGTCGAGCCCGACGTCGTCGAGGTCGTTATGCTTGCCCCCGGCGCGGATGCATTTCTGGGTGTCGGCCGCGCGCGGCGGATCGGAGGACGGCTTCTGCTGGCCGAGAAAGAGCGGCACGAACTGGTTCATGCCGGCGTTGGTGAAAAGGAGGTTGGGCGCGTCGGGCAGGAGGGAAGATGACGGCACGATGGTGTGCAGTTTCTCGCGGAAGAAATCGAGAAAGGATTGCCGAATTTCAGCGGAAGTCATCGGGTGGAGTCTAGCGTGGATGTCGGGATTTTCACGAGCGCGACGATATCATCTGGGTAGCGCACACGTCTCGCGTGCTGGTCGTGACATCTTGCCGCGACGAACTTTCTCATCGGGTTGACGCCAAGCAGGTCAGTTACGCCAGGAAAAGTTCGCGACGGTGGAACACCGTCGCCAGCACCCGGGACGGGTGCGCTACCCAAAGCGGAGGGCACGCTTAACGAACTATTTTTTCTCTTCGTCGAGCTTCGCTTTGACCGCGGTCTCGATCTCTGCGTAGAGCGCGGGGTCGTTTTTCAGCACTTCCTTTGCCGCGTCGCGGCCCTGCGCGAGTTGAGCGCCTTTGTAGCTCATCCAGGAGCCGCGCTTCTCCACGATTTGCTTCTCGAGCGCGAGATCGAGGAGCGCGCCAGTCGAGGAAATGCCCTCGTTATACATGATGTCGAACTCGGCTTCGGTAAAAGGCGGCGCGACTTTGTTCTTTACCACTTTCACGCGGGTGCGGTTGCCCGTGACGACGCCATCGGTCTGCTTGATCGCGCCGATGCGGCGGATGTCGATCCGGACGCTGGCGTAGAATTTGAGCGCTTTGCCACCGGGGGTGGTCTCGGGGTTGCCGAACATGACACCGATTTTTTCGCGGATCTGATTGGTGAAAATGCAGCAGGTGCGCGCTTTGGAGATGAGCGCGGTGAGTTTGCGCAGCGCGGCGCTCATCAAACGCGCCTGCGCGCCAACGGTCGTGTCGCCGATTTCTCCCTCGAGTTCCTGCTTAGTGACAAGGGCGGCGACGGAATCGAGGACAATGACGTCGAGAGCGTTCGAGCGGACGAGCGTTTCCACAATCCGGAGCGCTTCCTCGCCAGAACTCGGCTGCGAGACGAGCAAGTCATCCATGTCGACACCGAGGCGGCGGGCGTATTGCGGGTCGAGCGCGTGCTCTACGTCGATGAAGGCGGCGAGTCCGCCGCGCTTCTGGGCCTGCGCGATCACGGTGAGGGTGAGCGTCGTTTTACCCGATGATTCCGGGCCGTAAACTTCGACCACGCGTCCGCGAGGGAAGCCGCCGACGCCGAGGGCGCGGTCGATCAAAATATTGCCGGTGGGGATGACGTCGATGTCGACAATTTTGTCGTCGCCCAGGCGCATGATGGCGCCGTCGCCATAATCTTTTGCGATCTGCTGGAGGGCGAGATCGAGGTTCTTGTTGCGGGCGGCGACGAGTTTGTCCTCGGAGGTTTTTTCTTCAGTTTTGGTGGCCATAGGAGAGTTTCTTTAGCTACGTCGGGCCGCTCCGGTCGCCAAGCAGAAAAGCGGCCGCCCCGCGAAAAAGGCGGCGCTGGCCGACAAAGAAAACGCTGCGGACACGACGGCCCGCGGCGTTTTCGGTGAAACGGATATTGGTCGTTACGAGACCGTGAATTTGCGCGGCCTCACTTCCTCCGCTTTGGGAAGCGAGAAGGTACGATGCCCTGGTTGATCCGCTCACTGATCTTTCCGTCGTCGACGAGGGGTCGACCTCAAGTGCCTTGTTAATTTGGCCGGTTTCCGAGGCGCGAAAGGGTTTTCTTTGCAGCAATTCGCCACGTTGGGTAGGGTCCGGGAATGGCGACTTCGGTCGACGAAACTTTTATGTGGGCGGCGCTTGCCGAAGCGCGTCGCGGGCTTGGGAACGTGAGCCCGAATCCGGCGGTGGGAGCGGTCCTCGTGCAGAAGAAGCAGGTTGTTTCGAGCGGCTTTCATCGGGCGACGGGCTTTCCTCATGCAGAAATCGAATGCCTGGCCACGGCTCCGGGCGGCTCGCTCCGCTCGGCCTCGCTTTATATCACTCTCGAGCCTTGCTCGACCGTCGGTCGGACGCCGCCCTGCACCGAGGCGATTCTGCGCGCGGGGGTGGGCCGGGTGGTCATTGGGGCGACGGATCCCAACCCGTTGCATGGCGGACGCGGCATCGAGGAGCTGCGAGCAGCCGGGGTTAATGTCACCTCCGGCGTGCTGGACGCGGAATGCACCCGTTTGAACGAGAGTTTCAACAAATGGATCGTGACCGGCAAACCGTTCGTGATCGCGAAGTGCGGGATGAGCCTGGATGGCCGCCTGACTCGTTTGCCTAACGAGGGACAATGGCTCACCAGCCCGGCTGCCCGCCGGCACGCGCGCGAACTGCGGGCGGAGGTGGACGCGATCCTGATCGGCGCGGAAACTTTGCGCCGGGACGATCCCCGCCTAACGACTCGCGCCCGCAGCACGCGCCAGCCGTGGCGGGTGGTGCTTTCCCGCTCCGGCAAGCTTCCGCCGACGGCGCATCTTTTTTGCGATCGATTTGCCGAACGCACTCTGGTCTTTCGCAAGAAAACGCTGCGCCAGGTCCTGGAAGATCTGGGCCGGCGCGAGATTACCAGCGTCCTGATCGAAGGCGGCGGGAACACGCTCGGCCAGGCTTTCGACGCGCGGCTGGTGGACCGGGTGCAGTTTTATCTTGCGCCTTTGTTGACCGGAGGACCGGTCATCGCTGTGCCGGGAAAGGGCGCCGGTTCGACGCTGGAGGGGGCCCGGCTCACTCGGCCGCGTTTTGAAAAAATCGGTCCGGACCTGATCGTCACCGGTTATCCGAGGTGGGGCGAAACAACGGTTGAATAGTTTGCTGCCGCACTCGTCTGAATTTACGCTAATTATTGGAAAGGAGGTGAGCAAAATGAACTGGAAGAAGCTTCTTTTGATCGCGGCGGTGGCGGGCGCGTTTACTTTTGCGGCTGCGCCGAAATCCGAGGCTCGCGTGCGGGTTGGGATCGGGATCGGTTTCCCGGTCGGCTTTGGTTATTCCTGCGGCTATCCCTACGGCGGCTACTACCCTTATGCCTACGGCTATCCTTACGGATACCCCTATGGATATTCGGGTTACTACGCCTCGTATGGTTATGCCCCTCGGGTTTACCGTCGCCCGGTCGTCTATTCGGCGCCGGTGGTTTATCGCAATCGCGGGCACCGGCCGATCCGGCATCGCCCTCGTTAGGCGAGCGGGGCCGGCCCGTTCGGGACCACCGCTTTGAGATCGGCAGCTTCGAGGAAGCCCTCGAGCTGCCGAATTCTCGTCGGGTGACGCATCTTGCGCAGCGCTTTCGCCTCGATCTGGCGGATGCGCTCGCGCGTCACGCGGAATTGCCGGCCCACTTCCTCGAGCGTGCGGCTGAAGCCGTCGACCAGGCCGAAACGTTGCTCAAGCACCTGACGCTCGCGATCGGTCAAGGTCTCGAGGACGTCTTTGATCTTCTCTTTCAAGAGAGCGATCGCGGTCATGTCGCTCGGATTTTCGGCGCTCTTGTCCTCGATGAAATCGCCGAAATTGGTCTCTTCGCTTTCTCCAACGGGCGCCTGCAATGAAATCGGCTGTTGCGCCATCTTCAAAACAGCGCGCACGCGATCGACCGGAAGGAGAATTTCCTCGGCCACTTCTTCCGGGGTCGGTTCGCGGCCGTATTCCTGGAGAAGCTGCTTTTGCACCCGCATCAGCTTGTTGATCGTCTCGATCATGTGCACCGGGATGCGGATGGTGCGGGCCTGGTCGGCAATCGAGCGGGTGATCGCTTGCCGGATCCACCACGTCGCGTAGGTCGAGAATTTGTAGCCGCGGCGATACTCGAATTTTTCCACCGCCTTCATCAGACCCATGTTGCCTTCCTGGATCAGGTCGAGGAAGGAGAGGCCGCGATTGGTATATTTCTTCGCGATCGAAATGACGAGGCGCAGGTTGGCCTCGATCATTTCAGTTTTGGCGCGGAGCGCTTTTCGCAGCCAGCCCCGAAGTTCCTGGTAACTTTCGCCAAATTCGCCGGTTGAAAGCCAGAGGGTGACTTCGATTTCGCGCAGCCGTTTCGTCAGCGGGTTTGGCCCGCGCTGGTGTTTGCCGCGTTTCGTCATCTCCTCCTGCACCGTGCGCAGCCGCGCGTAATATTCGTCGGCCAGGTGCACGAACTCTTCCGTCACGCGCTGTTTGAAGAAGAACTGCGGGTAGAGGCTTTGGAGTTTGACGACCTCCTTCTCAAATTTCTTTTTCTTCGCGGCGTCGACTCGGCTGGAGCGGGTGAGGTGCTCATAGTCTCGCGCAAGTTCGACGCTCATCAGCTGCACCTTTTTGCAGAGCCGCGGGAGCAGCTTCATATAGCGCTCCCGGCTTTCGATCTTTTTGTCGAGAATGACGCGGTCGAAACGCTCGCCGCCTTCCACCAGCTTGGCCGCCAGCTCGAGGTGCGCGGCGGCGACAAATCCGAACCGGTGGACGTGAACGGCAACCCGTTCCTCCGCTTCCTCGATCCGCTTGGAAATTTCCACTTCCTGCTCCCGGGTCAGCAACGGCACCTGGCCCATCTGCTTGAGATACATCCGCACCGGGTCATCGAGGATGTCGAGTTTTGGCTCGGGTTTTTCCTCCTCTTCTTCCGAATCTTTTTTGACGTCCTTGTAACGATCGACTTCGGAGGCCTCGATGATGTCGATCTCGAGTTTGCGCAGGCGCATGAGGATGAGATCGAGCTCGTCCGCATCCGTCAGCTCGGGCGGCAGCGCCTCGTTCAGATCGTCGAAAGTGAGGTAGCCCTGCTCCTTGGCCAGTTTAATCAGGTCGCGGATGCGGGCCTGGGTATTGCCGGTCAAGGCGGATGGCATATCCCCATTTGTCGCTGGCACACTCCCATTATGGTGGCCGGCCGGTTCATCGCCCGCAGGTTTGGTGGCCGCTTTTTTCCCCGGCGGCCGGCCGCGACCGCGGGTTGCGGCGGCGGGGGTCTCCACTTTACGGGGACGGCCGCGCGGGCGCTTCACCTTGGCCGCGGGCTTCGGTTTTTGCGCTTTCTTCGGGGCCTTTGTTTTTGGCGGACGGCCGCGTTTAGCTGACTTTTTTGCCGTGCTTTTCACCGGCTTTTTTCCGCGAGTGGAGGTTTTCGGTTTCTTTGCCAAAACGATTTAAGGTTGAGCGATCGACGAAAAAGCAGGATCCGCGCTAGCCGCTCGCTCGCCCGTAGTTAAGACTCCAGAGCGCGGACCGGCGAAAACCGTGAAAAGTCGTCGAGTTGCTGGCGCAGGTCAACCACCTGTTTCTGGAGGGCGGCGACTTCGCCCGGGTTCAGCCGGGGCAACTTCAGGCGGCTCTCCGCTGCCTGGAGGCGGCGGCGCAGCGCGGGTTGGCGCAATCCCTGCCACCAATCTCGCGCCACTGCCTCGGCTTTAGGCGGGACTCGTTGCAGGAGCCAGGCCGAGACTAACGACTCCTCCGCCGCCGTCAGGGTGGAGAGGAAAAGATTAAGCGAAGCCGGATCATCCGGCCGCAAATCGCTCGAGAGGATGCTGGCCAGCATTTCAGCTCCGGGCGTTTCCTCCATCACTTCGGGCCACTCTTGGCTGAGGAGAAAATTGCGCGCGTCGGCGTCGCGCAGGGCGAGAAGACAGAGCATCGCGATCTCGTGCCGCGGCGCCGGGGCCACCGTCCGCGGCGGCGCGCTCGGCGAGGTGCGGCCGCGCTGCGGTTTGGGAAGCAAACCGGCGAAATCCGCCGAGGACACCCCGAGGCGGGCGGAAACTTTGCTGATCACCTCGTTGCGCATGAGCGGGTCGTGCACGCGCGAGACCGTCTCGGCCAACTCCCGCGCGACCTGCATCTTCGAGTTCAAGTTCGCGAGATCGGTCGGCGAAACCTGGCGCTCGATCCAGTAGTCAAAAAAATCTCGCGCCGCTGCGATCCGCTCGCTGAATTTCTTCGCCCCTTCCTTTCGGACTAATGAGTCGGGATCTTCGCCCGCCGGCATCTCTGCGACGCGGACGACGAGATTGTTTTCCAGGAGCGGCTCGAGCGAGCGCTCGGCCGCTTTTTGGCCGGCGGCATCAGCATCGAAACAGAGCACGACCTCGCTTACGTAGCGCTTCAAAATTCGCGCCTGGCCTTCGGTAAAGGCGGTCCCCTGCGGCGCGACCACGTTCGTTAGGCCAGCTTCGAAGAGGGTAATGAGATCGAGCTGACCTTCGCAGACGATGGCGCAATCGGCCTCGATCAGGCCGCGCTTGGTTTTTTGCAGCCCGAAGAGGACGCTGCCCTTGCGAAAGAGCGGCGTCTCGGGCGAGTTCAGGTATTTCGCCGTCTCCGTCTCGCTCGTCAGGATGCGGCCGCTGAAAGCGATGACTTCGCCGACGTCGTTGCAGATCGGGAACATGAGCCGCCCGCGGAAGCGGTCGTAAACTTCGCTCTCCGGCCGCTCTTCATCGCGCAGCTTGACCAGCCCGCTCTGTAGAATTGCTCTGCGCTTATAGCCGTGGTCGAGCGCCCATTTCAGGCATGCGTCCCAGCTATCCGGCGCGAAACCGAACTGCCACGATTTCGCCACCTCGTTCGTTAGGCCGCGCTTCTTCAGGTACTCACGGGCCGGTTTGGCCAGCTCGCGCTTCATCAGATTTTCGTGAAACCACTCCGCCGCTTCCGCATGCAAGCGCAGCAGCGTGCGCCGCGCTTCGTGCTGGCGATCGTCTTCGCTGTTGCCGCCTTGCTCTTCGATCACCGGGATACCCGCGCGGGTCGCGAGCTTTTTTACCGCCTCGGGAAAGCTGATGTGTTCGTAAAGCCCGACGAATTTGAAAACCCCGCCGCCCTCGCCGCAGCCGAAGCATTTAAAGATCTGCCGCTGCGGATTGACCGTGAAGGAAGGCGATTTCTCCTGGTGAAAGGGGCAGAGCGCCTTCCAGGTCGAGCCGGCGCGCTTCAGCGGAAAATAGGAGCCGATCACTTCCACGATGTCATTCGCGGAGGCGACTTGCTCGATGATGTGGGTCGGGATGGTGCCCATGTTTTTCCTCGTGACGACGGCGGTACGCTGGCAGATTAATGCAACGCCCGCGGGCGTCCAAATGATCATGTTATGACCCGGTTCGCGATTCGCTTTTTGACCTCTCTCTTCCTTGGCGGGGCGTCGTTAGGCGTGGCGGAGGCGCGCGAGGTAGTGCGCCGGGGCGATATCGTGGTCATTCCACTCCAGGGCGAAGTGGCGCCTTCGCTCGTCCTTTTTCTCCGGCGCGCGCAGAAGGAAGCGGAGAGCGCCGGTGCCTCCGCCATCATCTTCGACATGGATACCTACGGCGGGCGGCTCGATTCGGCGGAGAAGATCACCGGCATCCTCAATCACGCCACCATTCCGACCTACACCTACATCAACACCAATGCCGGCTCCGCCGGGGCGCTGATCGCGCTCGCCACCAAACACATTTACATGGCGCCGGTGAGCGCGATCGGCGCGGCCGCTCCCATCCTCTCGACCGGGGAGGATCTGCCGCCGACGCAGAAGGAGAAAACCGTTTCGTTCTGGTCCGCGCTCGTGCGCAGTAATGCCGTGCGCAACGGCCACAATCCCGACGTGGGCGAGGCGTTCATGAACAAGGAGAAGGAGGTGAAACTCGGCAATCGCGTTCTGCATCCGAAGGGGACGCTCCTCACGCTCAGCGCCCAGGAAGCGACAGAGAAGATTAATGGGAAGCCGGTGCTGGCGGACGGGACGGCGGAATCGATCGAAGACCTGGTGAAGAAAGCCGGTCTCAAAGGTGAGATCGTGCGCTTCGAGCCGAGCGGATTTGAGCAGCTCGCCTTTTGGCTGACACGGCTTGCGCCTTTGCTTTTGTTAGGCGGAGTTCTGGGCGCTTACATCGAGTTCAAGATTCCGGGATTTGGTCTTGCCGGAATCCTCTCGATTACCTGTTTCGCGCTCTTTTTTCTCGGGCACTACTTTGCCGGGCTCGCGGGCTGGGAAGCGATGGCCCTCTTTGTTCTCGGGCTTGTCCTCGTCATCCTGGAGGTTTTCGTTTTTGGCCACTCCACCATCATCGTTGGCGTTCTCGGCGTTTTGTTCATGTTCGCTTCCTTTGTTTGGGCGATGATTGATCGTTACCCGGGGCAGAATTTCTGGCCTACCGGCCAGATGTTAAGAATCCCGTTGCTCAATATGCTCCTCACCTTCATTGGCGCCGCCTTCCTCATCGCGATCCTCGCGCGTTACCTGCCGCAGACGAGCATTTATCGCCGTTTCGTCCTTTCGACGACAAACCCGCCCGGGCCGTCGCTCGCCGGCTTGCCGCGCTCGTTTGCCACCGCGCTGCCGCTCGCGCCCGGGTTGCAGGGGCGCGCCCTCACCATCCTGCGGCCAAGCGGCAAAGCGGAATTCGAGAACCACGTCGTCGATGTGGTGACGGAAGGTGAATTCATCTCCGCGCAGACGCCGGTTGCGATCGTCTCGACAGACGGGATGCGGGTCGTGGTTAAGGAAGTGGCCGCCTGATGTCGCGTCGCTCGCCCGACCTCGCCGCCGAGTCGCGCCCGTCGGTTTCGCGCACCACGCGGATGGCGCTGAGTTATTTCGCGCTTTTTTTTTTCACCGCTTTCGCCCTTTATCCGATCAGCCGCATCGTCACGATCGCGCTGCGACCGGGTGATCAATTGCTCTCCTCGTCGCTCGCGCTCATCCCGCGTGGCGCGACCCTGGCCAACTTCCGCATCCTGCTTTGCGAGACGCCGTTTCTGCGCTGGCTCGGGAATTCCTCCCTCATCGCGCTCGCTGTTACCGTCACCGGCGTCGCGCTCGCTTCCACCGCTGGTTACGCCCTTTCGCGTTATCGCTTTCTGGGGCGCAGCGCCACCCTCAAAGGCCTCCTCGTGACCCAAATGTTCCCGGCCACGATGCTCCTCCTCCCGCTCTACCTCATCTTGATCAAGCTCAGCCTGATCAATTCCTACCTCGGCGTCATCGTCATCTACACCGCGACCGCACTCCCGTTCTGCATCTGGCAACTCAAAGGCTACTACGACACCATTCCGCTCTCGCTCGAGGAAGCGGCTGGGATCGACGGCTGCACCCGCTGGCAATCTTTTCGCCTCATTGTGCTCCCGCTTTCCGCGCCCGCGCTAGTCATCACCGCGCTTTTCTCCTTCATGACCGCCTGGAACGAATACGTCGTCGCCGCGATCGTCCTGCAGGATGTGGAGATCTTCACCCTCCCCCTCGGCCTGAAGATGTTTCAATCCAACATGAGCACGCAATGGGGCCTCTACGCCGCCGGCGCCCTCCTTGTCTCCATTCCGGTCGTGCTTCTTTTTCTCGTCCTCAGCCGTTTCCTCATCTCCGGCTTGAGTTCGGGCGCGGTCAAAGGTTGAAGCTGCGGGTTTGTTTCGGTGAAAATATTCCGCTTCCTTCTCGTCCTTGTCCTCGGTTCCGCAGTCGTTAGGGCAGACCAGATCAACCTGGCCGAGGACGACGCCAGCCAGGAAGCCTACAAGAGCGGCTTCGAGAGCGGGAAAAATGGAGGGAGCGGATTCGGCCCCTGGAAAATGGCGACCGGCGGGAACGACGCGAACCGGCACGCCGGCTTTTTCATTGCCACGAACGAGCACAACAAAGACCTCACCGGCATCGCGCAGAACGGCAAAGCCTGGGGTCTCTACGCCAACGGCACCGGCTTCGAACAGGCTGTGGCGTTTCGTGCCCTAACGACTCCGCTGGCGGTCGGCGATTCCTTTTCCTTCATGCTCGAGACCGGCCCGTTCGAGAAGAAATCCGAGGGCGACGAGGGCGGCGGCGCGGCCGGTCTCACCTTGCGTCCGTCCCACGTCGCGTCCGACGCCCCGGGCGATTACAACAAGGATACCGTTTTCGAGTTTGGGCATGACGAAGGACAACCGAACTACCAAGTCCACGACGGCAGCGACAAAGCCGATACCGGCGTCGTCTTCAGCGACACGGGAGTGATCGTCACCGTCACTGTGACCGGCGCCGACAGCTACGACTTGGAGATTCAGAACATAAGCGACAAAAGGCTCAGGAAATTGCCGGGGCGAAAATTCAAGGCTGCGGGGCCAATCGGCGGCCTGGTCATCTTTAACCGGAACAGCGAGAAGAACGACGTCTTCTTCAACGGGCTGCAGGTGGCGCGAGAGAATCCGTAGCGCGTCGCGCGCTGGGGCCGCGCCCGGCCGGAAAGTTCCCCGGCGGTCACAAAGAAAGTCCGGAGGACAGCCCGATTTCTGCTTTGCAAGCGGCGTGGTCTGGAGCGGCGCAACGAAAATCATCTTGCCGAAGGCGGCGGCGTCTTCAGCTCCCGGTCTTTTTCGCTGATGCCAACATTCCCCATCCCGCACAACGAAGAAGAGCGACTGGAAGCGCTCCGGCGTTACGACATTCTCGATACGCTCCCGGAAGCCGCCTTCGATCGGATCACGCGCACGGCGGCGAAGCTATTCAACGCCCCTGTTTCGCTCGTTTCGCTGGTCGATAAAAATCGGCAGTGGATGAAATCGACCTGCGGCCTGGACGTTTGTGAAACGTCGCGTGAGACCGCTTTTTGCGCTCATACCATCATGGAGCGTGAACCCTTGATCGTGGAGGACGCGACGCGGGATCCGCGTTTTCAAGCCAACCCGCTCGTGACCGGCATCCCTGGAATTCGTTTCTATGCCGGCGCTCCACTGCGGACTTCCGATGGTCATAATCTCGGATCGCTCTGTATCATCGACATGCAGCCACGCGCCTGCTCCGAAATGGAACGCGCGGCCCTGATCGATCTCGCGGCCACCGTCATCGACCTGATGGAGCTGCGGTTGGCCCACCAAAAATTAAATCTCGAATTCGCCGCCCGTGCCGCTGCGCAGGAGCAAGTCCGTTCCTCGGAGGAGAAATTTCGCTCCGTTACGCAATCAGTCGGCGACGGCATCGTATCGTCGGACCAGGCCGGCAGGATTATTCTTTGGAATTCGGGAGCCGAAAATATCTTCGGTTATCGCGAGGCCGAAATGCTGGGCCAGCCACTGACGGCGATCATGCCGGAACGGTTTCGGGCCATGCACTCTGCGGGTATGGCCCGAGTGCAGGCAGGCGGCGAAGCGCGCGTCCTGGGGCGCACGGTGGAACTCTTTGGCCTGCACAAGAGCGGCCGTGAATTTCCACTCGAACTCACCCTCTCGAGCTGGACATCAGGCCAGAAAACTTTTTATACCGGCATCCTGCGCGACATCACGGAACGGGCGCGCGCCAGTGAAGAGTTGAAGCGGAGCGAAGCGCGCCTCGCCGAAGCGCAGGAGATCGCGCGCATCGGCAGCTGGGAACTCGATCTGGCCACGAAAACACCGATTTGGTCAGATCAATTCTACCGCCTCCTCGGGCTCGTCCCGGGAGAGGAAGAGCCGAATTTCGAACGTCTCGTAAGCTGCATCCATCCGGATGACCGGGAGGCCTTCCACCTTGCGACCGATCGACTGATTGCGACCGAAGAGCCTTCCGTGATCGATCTCCGCGTCGTTCAGCCGGACGGGCGCATGACGGTGGTGCAGCGTCGCGGGAGCGCGGATTTGGACGCCGAGGGCAAGGTGGTGCGCCTGGTCGGCACGATGCAGGACATCACGGAGCGCAAGCAAGCGGAGGAACGCTTGCAAAGGGAGCGCGAAGTCCTGGCCGCGGTGCTCGAGAATGTGGCCGACGGCATTGTTTCCTGCGACGCCGAGGGAGAACTCGCTATTTTCAATCGCGCCACCCGCACCATTCATGGGCTGCCGCCGGAGCGCATCGCAGCCAGGGAATGGGCCTCTCATTTCGACCTTTACCTGCCCGATGGCCAGACGCTGATGAAGAAGGAGGAGATTCCTCTCGTTCGGGCACTAGCCGGTGAAACGGTGCGGGATGTCGAAATGGTGGTCGCGCCCAGGAACGGCCTGCCGAAGCGGCGGCTCCTGGCCAGCGGTCAATCCTTCTTCGATGCCCACGGCAAAAAGCTGGGCGCGGTCGTGGCGATGCACGACGTCACAGCCTACAAGGCGGCGCAGGCAGAGTTGCAGGCCAACGTCGACCGCTTGCACGCGCTCTACGACATCACCTCACGAGTGGACTTGAACCTCGAATCCAAGATCCGCGAATTGCTCGAGATGACCCGTCGCGAACTCGATCTCGAATGCGGAATGTTGGCCCAGGTAGAAGGGGATCAATACACGATTCGAGAAGCCGTTCCGCGCCACGGGACGCCGCCGCCCGGATTTGTCTGCTCACTCGGTGAGACGATTTGCCAGGAAGCACTGCGGCGAAACGAGCCCTTGGCTTTTGAGCAGGCTGGGGAATGGAAGAAGCATCCCGCTTACAAGAATTTCCCGGTCGAGAGTTATCTCGGGGTCCTGGTGCCCGTCTTGGACGGGACATTTGGAGTCATCTGCTTCACCGATACCCGGCCACGCTCCCAAAAGTTCAGCGCCGCCGAAACAGAATTCGTCCGGCTCCTTGCCCAGTGGATCGGTGGAGAGATGGACCGGCGAGCCGTCGAGCGCGCTCTGAAGGAGGCCAAGGAGGCTGCTCTGGGCCTCGAACTGGAAGCGACCCGCCGGGAGGGCGAAGAGCGCTACGCTTTTCTCGCCGATACGATGCCGCTTATCGTCTGGACGGCGCGCCCCGACGGTGGACTCGATTACTACAACAAGGCGTGGTTCGACTACACCGGCATGACGCTCGACCAGACCAAGGACTGGGGTTGGGCGCCGGTCTTGCATCCGGATGATCTCCAGCTTTGCATCGATCGCTGGACGAAATCTTTTACCACGGGAGAACCGTACGAGATCGAGTATCGCTTCAAGCGCGCTTCCGATGGCGTTTACCGTTGGCATCTGGGGCGCGCCCTCGCCATGCGCAACGACGAGGACGAGATTGTGCAATGGGTCGGTACCTGCACCGACATTGATGAGCAAAAGCGTTCGCGGGCCAGCCTCGAGGCGCGGGTGGCAAAACGAACCAACGAACTCGCACAAGCGAAAGCGCAGTTGCAATCCGTCCTCGACGCTGCCACCGGCGTCTCGGTGATTGCGACTGATCCGGCGGGGACGATCACGCTCTTCAATTCGGGCTCGGAGGCGATGTTGGGTTACACCGCGGAAGAGATGATCGGCCGGCAAACGCCCGCAATTTTGCACCTCCCGACTGAAGTCGAGGCGCGCGGCGCCGAGTTGAGCGAAATCCTCGACCGGCCGATTGGCGGGTTCGATGTCTTTGTTGAAATCCCCCGGTTAGGCGAACCGGAAGAGCGGGAATGGACCTATGTGCGCAAAGACGGCTCGCACCTCGCGGTCGCTCTGGTCGTCACCGCCACGCACAACGCCAACGGCGAGATTAATGGCTTTCTTGGGATCGCGCTCGACATCACGGAACGGCGCAAGTCCCGTGAAGAATTGGAGCGGGCCAAGGAAGCGGCCGAGCTGGCAAACCGGGCCAAGAGCGAATTCCTCGCCAATATGAGCCACGAGATTCGCACCCCGATGAACGGCATCATCGGGATGACCGACCTGACGCTCGAGACCAAGCTGAATCACGAGCAGCGCGAGTATCTCGGGATGGTGAAGAGTTCGGCGCACTCGCTCCTCCGGTTGATCAACGACATCCTCGATTTCTCCAAGATCGAGGCTGGGAAAATGGTCCTGGAAACCATCGGCTTCAGCCTGCGCGACTGCATCAACGGCACGCTCCGGCCGCTGGCCATTCGGGCAGAGCAAAAAGCGATCGAGTTGATCCCGATCGTGCCGGTGGAGTTGCCTGATTACTTGTTAGGCGATCCCATGCGCCTGCGCCAGGTGCTGATCAATCTGGTCGACAACGCGATTAAGTTTACGCAATGCGGCGAGATCACCGTCCGGGTGGCACAGCAGCGTGTGGCCGATGGGGAAATCGTTCTCCATTTCTCCATCTGCGACACTGGGATCGGCATTCCTGCGGCCAAACAGTCGCTGATTTTCGAAGCGTTCGCGCAGGCCGATGGCTCCACCACGCGAGACTTCGGCGGCACCGGTCTGGGCCTGACCATCGCCTCACAAATCGTTCGCCAAATGGAGGGGCGCATCTGGGTTGAAAGCGAGATGGGGAAGGGCGCGACCTTTCATTTCACCGTGCGACTGGGGCTTTCCGAGGGTTCGCCAATCGCCAGTGCGGGGGCCAAGCCAGCAGGCGAGAAGACCAGCGATGCAGCGGCGCCCGCTCGGACGAACAATTTGAGCGCGGCCCCGCAGCGCCTGCGGATTCTTTTGGCCGAGGATAATCCGATTAACTGCGCGGTCGCGACCGCGATGTTGTCTAAATTTCCCCACAGCATTGTGCACGCCGCCAACGGTCGCGAAGCGGTCGCCGCCTGGGAGCGAGAAGAGTTCGACTTCATTTTGATGGACGTCCAAATGCCGGAGATGGACGGCTTCGAAGCGACCCGGCTCATCCGCGAGCAGGAAGAAGTCAAAGGGAGGCACACGCCGATCATTGCCATGACCGCGCATGCGATGGAAGGCGATCGCGAGCGCTGTCTCGCCGCCGGGATGGACGGATATCTCTCCAAGCCGATGGAAAAAGCGGAGTTGATTGAGAGCATCACCACCACTCTCCTGGCCAGGGAGGTGACGGACAATGGGCGGCCTTCGTCGGGCGCGCCCTTCGCTGTCGCAAATCTTCTCGCGCATTTGGATGGAAACGAAAAGCTCTTGCACAAACTCGTGAGTCTATTTGCCGAGCACACACCCCAGATGCTGCGCCAAACCGCGGAAGCCTTGGAACGCGAAGATCACGCTGCCGTGGCGCGTCTCGCCCATCAACTCTCCGGTTCGCTCGGGAACCTGCGCGCGCTCAGCGCCGCCCAGGTTGCAGCCGATCTGGGCGAAGCCGCGCGAGCGGGAGATTTGGCGCGCGCGCGGAAGTTAACGAAGGTTCTAAATCATGAAGTCGATACCATTTCGTCCCGATTGGGAGACTGGGAATCAAGCTCCGCCGGAGCGCTCGCTCCCGCCGACGCCTGAGCCCCCGGTCAGCCCGAACTCCTCCCTGCCGGTCATCATCGCCGAGGACGATCCGGTCTCGCGCGAAGTATTGATCGCCGTCCTTGAGAATTTCGGCTACCGCGTCATCGCGACGCGCGATGGACGCGAAGCGATGGAAATGATCCGCGCGCAAACCAGTCCGGCCCTTGCTGTGATCGACTGGATGATGCCGGGACTGGATGGAATCGAGATCTGCCGCCGCGTGCGCGAGGCCGACAAGGTCATTTATATCATCATGCTGACCGCCCGGGGAGGAACCGAGCGAGTGGTGGAAGGTCTCGAAGCCGGCGCCGACGATTATCTGACCAAACCCTTCGACAAACAGGAACTGCGCGCGCGGTTGCGAGTTGGGGCGCGCATCATTCAGCTACACATCGCGCTCGCCGAGCGGGTGGCGGAACTCGAAGAGGCGCTAAGCGAAATAGGAAATTTGCGCCTGCAACTTCCGCTCTAGGGGCGGCAGGATCTTGCACCCGGCGCGGCTCGAACGCGCAACCTACGGCTTCGGAGGCCGTCACTCTATCCAGTTGAGCTACGGGTGCAGCGGTCGGCAGTATAATGGCCGCGGGATAAATCACAAACGGCGAGGCATGACCCTTGTCGGACCCTCGCCGCGGCTGTTTTGACTGGTCACGAACTTCTTCACTTGAGACAACCGTGTTCATGAAAACGACCCAGTCCATTCTTCTCGCCGCGCTCACTTGCATCTCAACCGCTCTCGCGCTCGATCTGCCGCAGGATGCGGGCTCTGACAACGCTGCGTCGGATCTGATCTGGAGGGGAGCAGGGCGCCTCCGCCCCGCGCTTTATCAGCACAGGGCGACGTTGCTCCAAAGCGGCATGGTCCTTATCGCAGGGGGAGACGATCCCAGTATTTCCGCGAGCGCCCAACTCTACAACCCGGCGAACCGGATCTGGACGACCACGGGCAACCTCATCACCGCGCGCGAAAACCACACCGCAACGCTGCTCCAAAACGGCATGGTCTTGGTCGCGGGGGGACGTGACGCCAGCTTTAATATCCTGGCGAGCGCCGAACTCTACGACCCGGCGACCGGGACCTGGACCGCCACCGGTAGCCTCAACCTGCCACGGTCCGTTCATGCGGCGGCGTTGCTACAAGACGGCAAGGTCCTGGTGGTAGGGGGAGTTGACGGCACTTTCACCGACGATGTGACCCCGACTGCCGAACTGTATGACCCAGCGACCGGGACCTGGACTGCCACCGGCAGCCTCAACATCGCCCGTTATTATCATACCGCGACGTCGCTCGAAAACGGGATGGTCCTAGTTGCAGGGGGGTTTCAAAGCGCCAGTTCCGCGAGCGCCGAACTGTACGATCCAGCCAGCGGGACGTGGACATCCACCGGCAGCCTTAACACCGCACGTTATTATCATACGGCGACATTGCTCCAAAACGGCATAGTCCTGGTTGCAGCTGGAAGCGATATTTTCGGGAATCAAACCGCGCGCGCCGAATTGTACGAACCGGCGAGCGGGATGTGGACTTCTACCGGCAGCCTCCGCACCACCCGGGTTTATCATTCAGCGACGTTACTGCAAGACGGCACGGTCCTCGTTGCGGGGAGCCTTATTGAAGGAGGTACTGCATCCGCCAGCGCGGAACTTTACAATCCCGCGAACGGGCGCTGGAGTGTCACGACCAGCCTCAAGACCGCACGTTATTTGCACACGGCGACGTTGCCGCAAGACGGCACGGTCCTTGTGGCGGGGGGAGCAGACGGAACCGGTCGTATTGTGCCTACGGCGGAACTGGGACAGGGTCGCCGCTAAAAATCAGACTCCGAGCGAACGGTCGTCGAGGATAAGGATCAGAGTCGACACAGGGCCACCTTCGTGCTTTTCGGCTCCTTCAATGGTGTCAAATAGCGACGAGTGCTATGGGACTACCGTGAGTGTGAGGTCGTTGCCGTCGCGGCCTTCGTAGTTCGCTTGGAAGTTGTTCCCGCCGATCCTTGTTATGCTGCCGTCGGGCAGGTTTGAGAACGTTCCGTTGATCGGATCGGGCCCGTCGTTCTCGACGACGACAATGACCTGGCCGATCGGAAATTTTCCTCCTCCCTGCCGGCTGGGGCGGAACTTGGCATCGCCAGAAATGGTGACCTCCTGGCCGCCCACCACATCAGCCGCCCGATGGAAGACGTTGCATTCCCAGATGTAATTTGAGCCGGAGTCGAAGGTCAGGAGCCTTTTGGTCGTTAGGCGGCCGGTCCCGAGGTTGCCCGGTGAAAGCGCCCCGTCAGGTCCGATCGTGACCGGGCCGGCGACGGTACCGAAGCCGCTCAGAGTGCCGCCTGCATTTACCTGCACCGGACCTGGTCCGGTGGCGGAACCTTTCCGGGCTTGCAGATTAATCGAGCCGCTGTTGATCGTGGTCCCGCCGGTGTAGTAATTCGGGCTCGTGAGAACGAGCGCGTTGTTGCCGACCTTCGTCAGTGAAGCGCCAGAGCCGCCGCCCGCGCCTCCGTCCCGCATCGAGCCCTGGAACAAATCCGCGAAGTTGTTCCCGCCGATCTCGAGGTTGATCGAGCCAAGGTAGACGGCGCCGTCAAACTCGACTGAACCGACCGTGATGGTGCCGGGATTATGCAGGCTGAAATCAACTTCGCCGCCGAAAAGCTCGACCCGCGCGGTGCCGCCGGACGAATCTTCGTAGAAGAAGAGGCGGCCGACCTGCGCGTCATCCGCGGAGCCGTTATACAAGAAAATCGACGCGCTGCCGGCCGTGGATGAACCCAGGAAACTAAGCGTGGCGCCGTTGATCGCTCCGCTGCCTTGGCCGCCGTTGACGCCAATGAAGGCGCTGCCCGCGCTAGCGGTTTCCTCAAAATAGAGATTGCTGCCGGTCGAGGTCCATGTGCTCCCGCCGATGGCGGTAATGTGGGACTGAGCGGCGGAAGAATTTCCCCGGAAATAGATCGACCCGCCAAATGCGCCCGCGATGGCGCCGCCGTCGGCGATAATGGTCGCGGTGGCAGCGGTGGAGTTACCAAAGAATGCGACCGTGCCGCCTGCCGTACTGAAGTTTACGCCGGCATGGGCGTTGAGGGTGCTCGCACCCGCCTGAGCGTTCTCGAAGAAGTCGGTTTCGCCTCCGTTAGCACCCGCTTCGAATGCACCCTCGTTGTCAAAAATGCCGCTGCCGGCGCTCGCCTGATTCGTGAATTGGAGGAAGCCGCCGGGAGCGTCATTAAACATTCCCGACCTGGTCGTGAATGCGTTGCGAACGCCGACCGTCGCGTTTTCGGAGAAACTGATCGTGCCAAAGTTTCCGAGCGTGTCGGTCGCGGCGGTGAAGTTTTGTGTGACCAGGGCATTGTTCGTTAGGCCGGCGCCGGTGAGATCGAGAGTGATGCTCGGTCCTACGGTGAAATCATAAGTGTTGGCGCCGGAGTTGAAGATGATGGCGCCGACCGTGATCGGGTCGGAAAAGGAGATCGAGGTCTGGCTACTCTGGGCAAAGGTCGCGGTATCTGCGACGTCGTTGGGGATAGTCGCAGGACTCCAGTTATCTACAGAATTCCACAGGCCGGAAAGAGGACTTGCTTTCCAGGTGGCGCTGCCGGCCAGGCACGTCGCCGGCGCGAGCGAGAGAAGCAGGCCGGAAAGCATAACGGTAACCAGAGTCTTGAGGGCAGGACGAGGGAAGTGGGAAGGATTTTTCATATCGGCATTCCATGGTTGATGCGGTCCGGGCGGACGCCTTTTTTACCCGGCGGCATGGTCAGGTGTCGAGAATGAAATGCCGCCGGCCTCCTCCCGTTGGGTAGAGACATGGGTCTGCGGATTACTAACCGAGGCTGCAATCAGGTTTGATATCCTGGGCGTAGATATCGCCGTTGTCATTGCGACCGTCGCTCCACGCGGCCAGGGCCAGCCCTTCCGGAGAAAGTCTCATATCGAGCCGCGACTTGGAGGCAAGGATCGATGAGACAAAGAAGGGCGGGCAGATAATAGCGCCGCTCGGGTCCACTTTCGCGCCGTAAATCGCGCTCTGGGAATAGGAGGGCTCGGAGGACCAAACGACGAGCGACCCCGCGGCGGTGAAAATGCTGGCAACGTTAATGACGGCGGAGGCGCCGAGCGGTTGAACGGTGAGCCCGCCGTCGCCCCATTGCCGCACGCCGGCCGAGTTGAATTTCTGGCCGGAAATTCCTTCATTCGTTAGGGGGTCTTCCAGGATTTCGTCCCAGAAGAGATAGATCGAGCCGGTGGCCGGATCGTAGGAGACGCTCGGGTTGACCTGGTCGTGCGCGGTGTTGGTCGAGCCCGGGACGCCGTTGTGCGGGAAGGCTTCCGTGCCGTCGGCCAGGATGTGCTGGGCGAGCGATTGCAGCGGGCTCACCTGATACCAACCGAAGACCGCGCCGCCCGCGCCGTCGGTGACGAAGGGCGGGAAGTTGCCGAACTGGAGCGAGCCGCCGTCGAAAACGATGACGTGCCCCGCGCCCCAAAGCAGGCTGCCGTCGGGCGCGATTTTGTTGGCCAGGAGATGTTTCGAACCGAGGAACCCCGCCGCGGAAACCCAGGAAGCGATGACGCTTCCGTCCTCGCCCGCGTGGAGATCGGCCAGCGAGTAACTGAGCCCGACCGGTGCGGTGATGGTGATGCCGCTCGGCCCCCAGAGCCTTTTGCCGGTTGGGGTGATGCGCTGGAATTTTATGTTATTGCCTTCGATCCAGCCGGCGACGGCGGCGCCGTCGGTCGTCGCGGTGATTTTCGGATTGCCGAGGAAGTCGGGTCCTTTCGAGACCTGCAATCCCTTGCGTCCCCAGCGCTGGGTTCCGCTCTGGTCAACTTTCATCGTCGTCACCGTGGTGCTGGGCCGCCGATCGTCGAGGAAACCGAGGAGTGCGTTGCCATCAGCGTCGACGTCGAGCCCGTAATCCTGGGTCGAACTCATCCCGAGATCGGCGAATCGGATGCCGCCGTCGGCCCATTGCGCGACGCCGGCCGCGTCGAGCCGCTGCATGTAAACGTCGTAGCCAAAGGGCGGGTGGCCGTTCGGGTCGTTATCGAACCAGCTGATGTAGCAACCGCCGTCCGGGGTGGGCCGAATCTTCGGCTGGACCTGGTCGCCGTCCTTGACCGCGACGCCCAGGTTGACCATGGGATCGGCGCTCCATTGCGCGTGCGCGCGTGAAGACGGAATGAGAAAAAGAAGAGCCAGTGAAAGGATGAGTTTTTTCATAGGAACGATTTGCCGCAACCTCTCGAGGGGAGGGGAGATCGCGGATTGTAACGACCGCCCGGGGAGTGACGAGCAAAATCTGCTCTCCGGCAGGAGGTGGGCGCTTGGATAGGGAAAATGTAGGGCAAGCGCCTCGCTTGCCGCGGGGAGGGTGGTGGCAGACGGAGCGCCCGCCCGACAGCGGCTCGTCCTTTACATCGCGTCGAACTCGCGCTAGGTATTCCACCCCGTTTCCGGGGCAGAAAGCGACTCTTATGAACATTATCGACACCCTCGCCAAGGAGCAGCAGAAGACCGACGTCACGAAATTCAAAGTGGGCGATGGCCTCCGCGTGCACACCCGCGTGAAGGAAGGCGACAAGGAACGGATCCAGATTTTCTCCGGCATCTGCATCGGCCGCAAAGGTACCGGGATTAACCAGACTTTCACCGTCCGCCGCATCTCCTACGGCGAAGGCGTGGAGCGTGTCTTCCCGATCCATTCCCCGCGCATCGCGAAGGTTGAAGTGGAAAAGCAGGGCAAAGCCCGCCGCGCCAAGCTCAATTACCTGCGCGAGCGCAAGGGTAAGGAAGCGACTGCGGTCCGGGAATAGATTTTTTCCTCCGCAGATTTCGCAGATGAAGGCGTCTACGGCCAGCGGCGACGCGAATCGCGCTCCCCGGCCGCGGCGGCGCGCTGCTGAAAAATCTGCGCGCAATCTGCGCTGCGGCGGATAGAATCCGGCGATGGCGCGTTGCGGATTTCGGCACGAAAAGAGAGTACGAGCTTCGTTAGGCGTGATCCGCATCGCTGGGATTGACGAAGCCGGCCGCGGTGCCCTGGCCGGCCCGGTGGTGGCGGCGGCGGCAATTCTTCCGGAGCGTTTTCGGCATCGCAAACTGAAGGATTCCAAGCAGCTCTCGGCCGATCTGCGGGAAAAGATTTTCGCCTACCTGACGAGTCACTCCGAAATCGCCTGGGCGGTCGGGGTGGTCGATAATCTCGAGATCGATCGGATCAACATCCTGCGCGCTTCGCACGAGGCGATGCGGATCGCGGTCGCTGGCCTGACGATTTCGCCGGAGCATGTCCTGATCGACGGGCTCCCGGTCCTCCCTTTCCCGCTCCCGCAAACCGCGATCATCGAGGGCGATTGCCTGAGCCTGAGCATCGCGGCCGCGAGCGTGATCGCGAAAGTGACGCGCGACACTTTGATGCGTGAGTTTTGCGCGCGGTTCCCGCAGTATTGTTTCAGCCAGCACAAGGGCTACGGCACCGAGCTGCATCTCCAGAGACTCCATGAACACGGCCCTTGCCCGATTCACCGCCGCTCGTTTGAGCCGGTGGCGCAGCCGGTTTTTGCCTTCTAGGCCGACCCACCTCCGCCTCGGTGTGCGGGGCGAGAAATTGGCCGCGCGCCATCTGCGGCGGCAAGGCTGCAAAATCCTTTATCGCAACTTCCGCGGCCGGCAGGGAGGCGAGATCGACCTCGTCTGCCGCGACCGCGAAACACTTGTTTTCGTTGAGGTGAAAACGCGGACGCGGGAGGATTTCGGCCGCCCGCTCGAGGCGGTCAACGCGGCCAAGCAACGTCGCATTTCGTTAGGCGCCCTGGCCTGGCTGCGATTGCTGGGCAATCCCGATATCTATTTTCGTTTCGACATCGTGGAAGTGACGATCGCGGAGGGCCGGGAGCCGAGGATCGAGCTCGTCCGCAATGCTTTTCAGCTTTCCGAGCCATATATCTATTGAGGCCTGCTACCGGGCTCGCGACTGCCGCTTTTTTGTCTGGGCACCGGCTGTTTCTTTTGTTACAGCCGAGGCCATGACTGCGACGCAACAATTAAGTCGTGGGAAAACTGCGACTGCAACGGCGGAGAAACTGACCCTGACGAGTCTATTCGTTAGGCGGGCAAGGAAGATGGTTTGTTGGGCGGCGGGCGCTTTGGTGCTCGTCGCGGTTTGGGGCGCGGGAGCGACGAGCAAAGGGGCGACGACGGAAGTTATCTATTCCTTTGCCGGAGAGGACGACGGCGAATACACCGATACCGATATTGCGGTCGACCGGGCCGGCAATCTCTATGGCACGTCGGTCTTGGGCGGCGAGTTCGGTGGTGGCACCGTCTGGCAATTGTCGCCTGTCGGCGGAGGCTGGGTGCATACCGTGCTCTACAATCTTACCGGAGGCGCGGATGGTGGCGAGCCCTACAAAGGTGTGACTCTCGACGGCGCGGGCAATCTCTATGGGACCGCGGTGACGGGTGGCTCGGGAAGCTGCGAGGGCGGCTGCGGAGTCACCTATAAGTTGACCAAGTCCGGAGACACATGGACGCAGCGGGTCATTCATGCCTTTACCGGCGGAGCCGACGGATCGGGACCGGGCTCGCGGGTCGCAGTCGATAAGCGCGGCAATGTTTATGGCATGACTCCGACCGGTGGTGCGAATGGTCTGGGGGTTATCTATCTTCTGCGTCCGCGGTCGAGCGCCGGATATGCGTTGCGAGTCATTCACACTTTCACTGGTGCATCGGATGGCTCATCCGGCTCCGCGGGCAAGTTAGTGCTGCGCGGAGGGCGGATTTTCGGCGCGGCCACGACGGGTGGAAATCATGGGAGTGGAACGGTTTTTCAACTGACTCCGACGCAGACGGGCGAATGGGATTTCAAGACCTTGTATTCTTTTGCCGGCGCGCCGGACGGAGTTTTTCCCTATGGAGCCCTGCTTTTTGATGCAGCCGGTAATATTTACGGGACGACCTATTACGGCGGGACGAATGGCTTGGGCGCGGTTTACAAACTTTCTCCCACTCTCTCTGGCGAATGGGACGAAACCGTGATCTACAGCTTCCAGGCTGGGAATGATGGAAACAGTTCGATCAGTAATCTTGTTTCCGACCCGGCGGGAAATCTTTACGGAACAACGAGTGAAGGTGGATTGGGCAGCGGAACCATTTTTGAGCTTAGTCCCGGCCCTAACGAGACCTGGATCGAGAGCATTCCGCACAGCTTCCAGGGCTCGCCCGACGGAGCATTCCCATACGCTGGAATGGCCGGGGATGGCTCCGGGAGTTTCTTCGGCGCCACCGTGCACGGCGGCGATACTGGCGACGGCACAGTCTACAAGTTTATACCGTAGTTAATCCAGAACTGGAGATTCTTCGGGCTCGTGCTCGCGGTCGCAATGGAACCAGCGCGCGAGGAGCACGTCGGTCGAGGAATGGGCGATGATCGACCCGGCGATGACGAGGGCAATGAGACGGAAGAGCCGGTCGGCGTTGGGGACGTCGCGTTGGAAGAGGAGGAGTCCGTAAACGACCGAAGCGAAGCCCTTCGGGCCGAACCAGCCGGCGGTGAGCCGTTCCCGCCAATCGAGTTCGCTGCGCCAAAGCGCAAGGAGCATGGCGGCGGGCCGGGCCAGGAGAAGGGCGAGAACGGCGAAGAGATAATCTGCCGTGCGCAATTGCCCAAAAAGATGCGGCGACATGAGGGCGCCGAAAACGAGCAGGGTCGCCAGCTTCAGAAGTTCGGTGATTAATTCGCCGAAACGATGGAATTCCTCCCGCAGAGCGGGCCGAGTGCTGGCGACCGTGACCCCGGCGGCGAAGGCGGCGAGGAAAATATTGGCGTGAGTGAGCGACGCGGTCGCGAGCACGAGCAGGCCAATGGCGACCGCGAAGAGCGGCTCAAATGGTTTCGCGACTCCGAAGAAGCGGGAAGTGCGCAGCCAGCAAGCCACCCACGGCACGACGACGCCGATCGCGATTCCTTCGAGTAATTCCAGGGCGAGCCCGGCATAGCCCGCCTCGTAATGACCGATCACGCTCAGGCAAATGAGAACGAAGGGCAGGGCGAGGCCATCGTTCACGCCGCTCTCCACATTCAGGAGGTGCTTCAAGCGGCCGGGGATTTCCTTGCGTCCGATAATCGCGGCGGCAAAGACCGGGTCGGTCGGGCTGAGGATCGCGCCGATCAGTAACGCTTCGATCCACGAGACGCCGGCGAGGAAATAAGCCAGCAGCGCGGTCGCAACCAGCGTGAGCGGCATTCCCAAAAGAAGGGCGCGCCCCGGCAACTGCCAGGCGTTCGCCAGGTCGCGAATGCCGGCCCGCATGCCATCGGTGAAGAGCACGCTGAATAACGCCAGTTCCGCCAGATTCTTCACGATCGGGTCGGCGTGCGTCAGGTGGAGGAAATTCAGCATCCCGGGCCCGACGAAGAATCCGGCGGCAAGGAAGAGGACAGCGGTGGAAAGAACGCTGCGGTCCGCCAGATCGGAGACAAGAAGCGCGATGAAGAGCGCGATGGCAAAAATCAGAAGCGCGGTCATGCGGCCTTCACCGTAAACGGAGGGAGGAAGTTACTTGAGGAGAAGCGGAGGCGACGCTCCTTTGAGGAATGGCGCGGGAAAAAAACACCGGGTGGTCGTTTACGATTCTGGACGTTTTGCTGCTGGCGGTGCCGGCTGCGATTGCTCTCCGATATGTGCCGGGGTGGGGCAGCGGATCGGTTCTTTTCATCGTCTCGTCCATCGCCATCGTGCCGCTGGCCGGTTGGATGGGCCGGGCGACGGAGCAACTGGCGGCGCGGGCCGGTGCCGGTATCGGCGGATTCCTGAATGCGACCTTTGGAAATGCGGCGGAACTGATCATCGCACTGGTAGCGTTAAGTAAGGGCCTGACCGGTGTAGTCAAAGCTTCGATTACTGGATCGATTATCGGCAACCTCCTGCTCGTGCTCGGCGCCTCCATCCTCGTCGGCGGGATTCGTTACCGCAGACAGACCTTCAATCAAACCGCCGCGCGCATTTCGGCGACGTCGTTAGGCCTGGGCGCGATCGCGCTCCTCATCCCGACCGTTTTTCATCGCGCCGCCGCCTCCCGTCCCGGCGGCTGGACGGTTGAGGCCGAACAAAAGCTCTCGCTCGCGATCGTGATCGTATTGTTTCTGACCTATTTCTGTTCGCTCCTCTTTCATCTCGTGACGCATCGGGAGCTCTTCGCCGGGCCGAAGGATGAGAGCGACCAGGCGAAAACGCACTGGCCGCTCTGGCAATCGATCACGTCCCTTGCGGTGGCGACCGCATTCATTGCCTGGCTAAGCGAATTTCTCGTCGGCTCGATCGAGTCCGCTCGCCATGCCCTTGGCCTGACCGAGATCTTCGTCGGCGTCGTGGTGATCGCGCTCGTTGGGAATGCGGCCGAACATTCGACCGCGGTTTGGGCCGCCTGGAAAAACAAGATGGACCTGAGCCTGAGCATCGCGACCGGTTCGAGCCTGCAGATGGCGCTTTTCGTCACGCCGGTGCTGGTCTTCGCTTCTTATGCCTTCGGCAAGCCGATGACGTTGGAGTTTTCCCTGCCGGAAATCGCCAGCATCGTTCTCTCGGTTTGGATCGTGGGACAGATCAGCGGGGATGGCGAAAGTAACTGGCTCGAGGGGGCGCAGCTCCTTTCGGTTTACGTCATTATCGCGGTGCTCTTCTTTTTCCTGCCCGCGCTGCATCCACTCTAGGAGCAACCGAATCCGCCCGCGGCGACGTTCTTATAGCATGGAAGAATCCGATCGCCCGAAAGAAGAGAAGCACGTCACCAAGGGCACGACGAGCGAGCCACAGGAAGAATTTATCGCGCCTAAGGCACGACCCTCCCGTGCGGAGAATGAGGTAGAAAAAACACCTCCGTCCCCCGCAACGAGAGAATTAACGAGCCGGCGCGAAACCGGCTAGTGCAGCGTCCCGCTCAACTGCCGATGCTCGGAAGTTGTGGTGGTCGTAGTCGTCGTGGTCGGCTGAGTGGCGCAGCTGCTAATGAGCACAGCAGAGGCGAGACCGAGCGAAAGTGTGATTAGAAATTTCTTCATCGAAAAAGCTACGAGGGATCGCGACATCTCCAAATATCCGCGCACGGTTCGACACTCGCGAGCCTACGCAAAATGCTCGCTGACTAACGATTGCGCGCGCGAAAATTTCTAAACTTTTTTGCTCTAGTAGCGGTAGTGCTCGGACTTGTAGGGGCCTTCGACCGGGACGCCGAGGTATTCGCTCTGCTTCGCGCTCAGCTGGGTCAGCTTGACGCCGATTTTCTCGAGGTGCAGGCGGGCTACTTCTTCGTCGAGGATTTTCGGCAGGATGTAAACGCCGGGCTTGTATTTGTCCTTGTTCGCCCAGAGGTCGAGCTGCGCGAGGACCTGGTTGCTGAAGCTGTTCGACATGACAAACGACGGATGGCCGGTGGCGCAACCGAGGTTCACGAGGCGGCCTTCCGCGAGCATGAAGATCTCGCTGCCGTTCTCGAAGGTGTACTTGTCGACCTGCGGCTTGATGTTGGTCCGCTTCACGCCTTTGGTGGTGTTCAGCTTGTCGACCTGAATCTCGTTGTCGAAGTGGCCGATGTTACAAACGACGGCCTGGTTTTTCATCTTAGACATGTGCTCGAAGGTGATGATGTCGACGTTGCCGGTGGTGGTGACGTAGATGTCGCCGCGGCCTAACGTGTCTTCGATCGTGGTGACTTCGAAACCTTCCATCGCGGCCTGGAGGGCGTTGATCGGGTCGATCTCGGTCACGATGACGCGGGCGCCCTGGCCACGGAGGGATTGGGCGCTGCCTTTACCGACGTCGCCGTAGCCGCAGACGACCGCGACTTTACCGGAGATCATGACGTCGAGGGCGCGGTTAAGCGCGTCGACGAGCGAGTGACGGCAGCCGTAGAGGTTGTCGAACTTCGACTTGGTGGCGGTGTCGTTCACGTTGATCGCGGGGACGAGGAGCTTGCCCTGCTTCAACATGTGATAGAGGCGATGGACGCCGGTGGTGGTCTCTTCCGAGACGCCGCGCCATTCCTTCACCACTTCGTGCCAGCGGAAAGGGTTCTCGTTTTTGATTTCGCGGAGCGTGTCTTTGATGACTTTCTCTTCGTGGTTCGAGGATTCGCTCTCGATCCAATTGCTGCCTTCTTCGAGCTCGTAGCCTTTGTGGATGAAAAGGGTGACGTCGCCGCCGTCGTCGACCACCATCTGCGGGCCTTTGCCGCCGGGGAAGGAGAGCGCCTGGTTGGTGCACCACCAGTATTCTTCCAGCGATTCGCCTTTCCAGGCGAAGACGGGCACGCCGGCCTTGGCGATCGCGGCGGCAGCGTGGTCTTGGGTGGAGAAAATGTTGCAGCTCGCCCAGCGCACATCGGCGCCGAGGTCGACCAGCGTTTCGATCAAGACCGCAGTCTGGATCGTCATGTGGAGCGAGCCGGTGATGCGGACGTCCTGGAGCGGCTTGGAGGCGGCGTGCTTTTTGCGGATCGACATCAGGCCGGGCATTTCCTGCTCGGCGATCTCGATTTCGCGCCGGCCGTAATCGGCCAGGGAAATATCGGCGACTTTATAGTCGTTAGTCTGCGTTTTGCTGATCGTTTGTGTGCTCATGTTTTTTTAAAAATTACTTGGCGAGTTTTTTCAGTTCGTCGGCTTTGTCGGTTTTTTCCCATGTGATATCCGGGTCGTCTTTGCCGAAGTGACCGTAGTTGGTCGTTTTGGAATAGATCGGGCGGAGCAGATCGAGCTGCTGAATGATCTCGGCCGGCTTGAAGGAGAAGATGCGGTTGACCGCATCTTCGATTGCTTCTTCCGGGACCGCATTGGTGTCGAAAGTGTTGATGTTCATGCTCACCGGATTGGGATAACCGATGGCGTAGGCGAACT
This sequence comes from Chthoniobacterales bacterium, assembly GCA_046593335.1. Lineage (GTDB taxonomy): Bacteria > Verrucomicrobiota > Verrucomicrobiia > Chthoniobacterales > UBA10450 > Palsa-1392. Next base: position 38,583 of record JBKJNW010000023.1, read on the forward strand.
GGATTTCGCAGCGCTTGGCCAGGCCGGCCGCAACCACGTTCTTCGCCACCCAGCGCGCCATGTAGGCCGCGCTGCGATCGACTTTGCTCGGATCCTTCCCTGAGAAGGCGCCGCCGCCGTGCCGGCCCCAGCCGCCGTAACTGTCCACGATGATCTTGCGTCCGGTCAGGCCGGTGTCCCCTTCCGGACCGCCGGTGACGAAGCTGCCGGTCGGGTTGATCAAAAATTGTGTGTCGTCGTTCAACATCTCGTTAGGCAAGATTTTCTTGATCACCTCTTCGATGATGAAGCTGCGAATCTCGGATTGCTTGACGTCCTTCGCGTGCTGGGTCGAAACGACGACATTGGAAATGCCAACCGGTTTGCCGCCATCATAGATCACTGACACCTGCGACTTCGCGTCCGGGCGCAGCCAGCGCGCTTTGCCGCTCTTGCGGATGCGGGTCAGCTCGCGGCCGAGCCGATGCGCAAACATGATCGGCGCCGGCATCAATTCCGCCGTCTCGTCACAGGCAAAACCGAACATCAAACCCTGATCGCCCGCGCCCTGCTCGGCGTGGCCTTTGCCCTCGGCCTCGCTGGCATCGACGCCCTGCGCGATGTCCAGGCTCTGCCGGGTGATGATGTTTTGAATGTCGATCTTATCGGCGTGAAAAACGTCGTCGTCGTTCACGTAACCGATCTCGCGCACGGCGGCGCGCACGATCTCGTCGATCGGCACGACGGACTCGAGCGACTTGTTGGCCGGGAGATTTGGAATCGTGATCTCGCCGCCCACGATCACGGTGTGACTTTTGGCGAAAGTCTCGCAGGCGACGCGACTCTTCGGATCCTGCGTCAGGCAGGCGTCGAGAACGGCGTCGGAGATGGTGTCGCAGACTTTATCCGGGTGACCTTCACCAACGGATTCGGAAGCAAAAATGAAACGACGGAGCATGGCGGAAGAGGTTAAGAGTGGAGTGTTAAGAGACGGCAAGGATCATGACTGAACATATTGACCAATCATGATACGTCGATATATCGTGTCCCAAGCCCATGGCGTCAACCATAAATTTCCTCCGCCTTCTCGCCGATCCGACCCGGCTCCGCCTGCTTCTTTTGCTGGAAGAAGAAGAGCTTTCGGTCGCGGAGTTGCAGGACATTCTCGGGATGGGCCAGTCCCGCATCTCGAGCCATCTCGCGCAGCTCAAGCGCGCCGGGGTGGTCGAGGATCGGCGCGCCGGCAAGAACGTTTATTACGGCCTAACGAATGGGCAAAAGCTCGATCCGCAGCGTGCCAAGGTGAGCGAGCTGACGCGTGCGCTGGCGCGCGAAATGCCCGAAACGAAGCGCGACCAAACCGCCCTGCAGGTGGCGTTGCGCAAGCGGCAGGACAAAGCGCGCGAGTATTTTGACCAACTGGCCGGGCGCTTCGGCCGCAGCTATTGCCCGGGTCGCTCCTGGCAGGCGCTCGCTCATACCATGATCGCGCTCCTTCCGCCGATCACCGTGGCCGACCTCGGCGCAGGCGAGGGGACGCTCTCGCAGTTGCTGGCGAAGAACTCGCGCAAGGTCATCGCGGTCGATAACGCGCCCAAGATGGTTGAGTTCGGCTCTGAGTTAGCGAAAAAACACGGCTTTAAGAATCTCGAATATCGCCTCGGCGACATTGAGGATCCGCCGATCGACAAAAATTCCATCGACCTCGCGATCTTCAGCCAGGCCTTGCACCACGCGATCCATCCTGAGCGCGCCATCGCTGCGGCGCATCGCATTTTGAAAAAAGGCGGCCGCGTCGTCGTCCTCGATTTGCTCAGCCACCGTTTCGAGAAGGCGCGCGAACTTTACGCCGATCACTGGCTCGGCTTCAGCGAAGTGCAGCTCCATCAGTGGCTCGAGGCCGCAGGCTTCAGCCAGATCGAAGTCACGGTCGTTTCACGCGAAAAAGAGCCCCCGCATTTCCAAACCGTTTATGCGTTCGGGCTGAAGTAGCGCTTGCGAGAGGCGACGGTGAGCTTGCCATCGTTTGCGCTGCTCTAAATAGTTATCGCAGTGAGCAATTTTTTCGACGAGCTGAAAAGGCGCAAAGTTTACCGCGTCGCGGTGGCTTACGTCGTCGCTGCGGGCGGTATCATCCAGCTCGCCTCCGCCGTTTTTCCGGCCTGGGAATTGCCCAGCTGGACGCTTCGCCTAACGATTGTGTTGCTGCTGGTTGGTTTTCCGCTCGCGCTTCTCTTGGCCTGGGCTTTCGACGTGACGCCCGAGGGCATCCGGACCACGCCTGCGCTCGCGCCCAGCGCCTCGCCTGAGATCGCGCAGAGCCATCGCCGACGCAATATTTCCCTGCTCGTTAGCCTCGGTCTGCTTGTCTCGGCGGTGGCGGGATTTTTTCTTCTCCCACGAGCGGATGCGAACCGGATGGAGAAATCGATTGCCGTCCTGCCTTTCGAAAATTTTAGCGACAAACCGGAGAACGCCTTTTTTGCCGACGGCATCCAGGACGACATCCTGACCAATCTCTCCAAGATAGGCGACCTGAAGGTGATCTCGCGCACCTCCGTGATGGGATATCGCGGCAAACAGAAAAACGTGCGCCAGATCGGGAAGGAGCTGGGCGTCTCCGCGATCCTCGAGGGCAGCGTACGGCGTGAAGGCAACCGGGTACGAGTCAACGTGCAGTTGATCAACGCCGGAAACGATCAGCATCTCTGGGCGGAAGATTACGATCGCGAGCTGACCGACGTCTTTGCCATTCAAACCGACCTCGCCCAAAAAATCGTGCACGAATTGCAGGCACAATTGTCGCCGAGCGAGCAGGTCTCGATGACGCGCAAGCCGACCGAGAACGGCGAGGCGTATCTCGCCTTCGTCGAGGCCCACAACCTGCACGCGTCGGTCGAAGACCTCGGCAAGTTGAAACAGGCGCAGCAACTTTACGAGCGCGCCATTCAGCTCGACCCGAAATTCACCATGGCGGTTGCCAGTCTTTCGATTCTGCACAGCTGGATTTTTCATCAATTCGAGCCGACCGAGAGCGAGCGCGATCTCGCCCGGCAATACGCGGAGCGTGCGCTCGCGCTCAACCCGGATTCGCCCGAAGCCCATCTCGCGCTTGGTTATTCGCTCTACTACGGAAAGACCGATTACGAGGGCGCCTTGCGCGAGTTTGCGATCGCGCAGCGCGGTTTGCCTAACAATGGCCAGGTCTATCTCGTGATCGGCGCGATCCAGCGCCGCCAGGGTAAGTGGGCGGAATCGACCGCCAATCTCGAGAAAGCCGTCAGCCTTAGCCCTAACGATACCTGGCCGCTGCAAAATCTTTTCTTCAACTACGCGTTTCAGCGTGATGCCAAGAATGCGCGGCGGGTGATCGATCGCGCACTCGCCCTCCAGCCGGATTCCTTCAGCTTCTGGGGGATGAAGGCGAAGTTGGAGGTGGAGGAGAGCGGCGATTTCAGCCTCGCGGAAAGAAGGCTGGCCGAGCTCGCGCAGCGCAAGGCGCGCGGCGAATTGAAAAACGCGACGCCCGAGATGCTGTTCGAGATAGCGATGGCGAACGCCAACGTCGCGATGTTCCAGGGCAATTACCAGGCAGCCCTGGCGGCCTTGCGCGAGCTGCCGGCGGAGACCCCGGGGAACAAGATTCACGGGCTGGTGAACGCCCACATCCTGGCCGGCATAGCCCACCTGAAACTAGGCCAGACCGCGGAAGCGCAGGCTGCATTTCAGGATGCGAAGAAGTTGGCGGAAAATGAGCTGCGAGACGCGCCTAACGAGCCGGACCGTCATGCCGCCCTCGGCCGGGCCCTGGCCTACAGGGGCGAGAAAGAGGCTGCCATCGAGGAGGCAACCCGCGCGACGGAGTTACGGTCCCTCTCGGTTGACGCCTTCCAAGGGCCGGGGATCGCGGTTGACCTGGCGGAGGTTTACGCCGTCACGGGCGAGAAAGCGAAGGCGATCGACCTTCTCGCCGTTTTGCTCGCGCGACCGAGCGATCTCTCGGCTAATCTGGTCCGGCTCGACCCCATCTGGGAAGGGCTGCGCTCGGAGTCGGAATTCCAGAAGCTGCTGGCGAAATACGAGAAGCGCCCCTAACGATTCGCTACCGCGGTTTCGTTGGGTAAATTTCGTCCGCCATGAACTACGACCTGATCGTCATCGGCGGCGGACCCGCCGGCTATGTCGGCGCGATTCGCGCCGCACAACTGGGGAAAAAAGTCGCCTGTGTGGAAAAAGAACGAGCCGGCGGCACCTGCCTGAACTGGGGTTGCATCCCGACCAAGTCACTCCTGCGCAACGCCGAGCTCTACCACCTGATAAAGTATCGGGCCGGCGACTTTGGTTTCAAGATCGAGGGGCTCTCCTACGACTGGAGCAAGGTGATCAAGCGTTCGCGCGATGTCTCGGACAAGAATGCGGGAGGGATCGAGTTCCTCTTCAAGAAGAACAAAGTCGATTATATCCGCGGCGAGGCCTCGATCGACAAAGCGGGAGAGGTCGTCGTCAAACTGGCCGACGGAAAAACCGAGAAGCACACCGCAGAACGAATCCTGGTCTCGACCGGTGTCGTCTCACGACCGCTGCCGGCTCTTCCCTTCAACGGCAAAACCATTATCGGCAGTCGCGAGGCGATGATCCTGGAGCCGCAGCCGAAGAGGATGGTGATCATTGGGGCGGGCGCGATCGGGGTCGAGTTCGCGTATTTCTACAATGCCTTTGCCACTAAGGTGACGTTGATCGAGATGTTGCCTAACGTCTTGCCGGTCGAGGATACGGAGGTCTCGCAAACGCTGGAGAAAGCGTTGAGCAAACAGGGGATCAAGATCCTAACGAACACGAAGACGACGAAAATCGAGACAACCAAAACGGGCGTTCGGGTCACGGTCGAGGGCAAAACCTCGGAGACGATCGAGGCCGATGTCTGCCTGGTGGCGATCGGAGTCACTCCGCTTCTGCCTGGTGGAAAAGTGAAACTCGAGTTGACCGAGCGCGGCTACATCAAGACCGACGATCGCTATGAAACAAGCGCGAAGGGTGTCTTCGCCGCGGGCGACATCATCGGACCGCCCTGGCTGGCGCACGTCGCGAGCTGGGAAGCGATCCAGGCGGTCGAAGGAATGTTCGACGAGATCGAGCCGCGCAAGATCCGGGAATTTCCGGGATGCACCTATTGCCACCCGCAGGTGGCAAGCATCGGGTTGACGGAGCGCGCCGCGAAAGAATCGGGCAAGAAATTCCGGATCGGCAAATTTCCCTTCAGCGCCAGCGGTAAAGCGCGCGCCATCGGCGAGACTGATGGTTTCGTGAAATTAATCATCGGCGAGCCGCACGGCGAGATTCTGGGCGCCCATATTATCGGTCCGGAAGCAACCGAGATGATCGCCGAACTGGGCTTGGCGATGACGCTGGAGGCGACCTACGAAGAGATCGAGGCGACGATCCATGCGCACCCGACCTTAAGCGAGTCAGTGCATGAAGCGGCTGGCCAAGCCTTCGGCCACGCCATTCATATTTAGCGAGTGCCGGGGGCACCTGCCCCCGGCTCGATTGCCGCGGCCGACGGGCCGTGCGCGCTATTTTCGACTGCCGACGATCACGAGCACAATTCCGCCGGCGATGGCGAGGCCACCGAGAATAGGCGGGAAAGGAACCGAATGCGTCTCGGTATGCCCGATCTGCACGGGACCAATGTCCACGTCCTTTTTGTGCTCCTTGAAGCTAAATCCTCCATAGGCGAGGGCAATAATGCCGACGACTATAAGGATGATGCCGATGATGCCAGCTGGTTTCATAGGGGTCTCTAAACTCCGCGCCGGCCGGAGACGAGATTAATGATCAGAACGACGATGGCGATCACAAGCAGGATGTGAATGAAGCCGCCGAACGCATAGCCCCCGACCAATCCGAGAAGCCACAGCACCAACAGAATAACGAATATTGTCCACAACATAACTTTCCTCCGGTTTAGGTTTCCCTTCCTTCGTGCGCGGGCGCTCAGGCGCGCTTGTTTTGGAAAATGTTTTTTTGAGGGCCTTTACGCGGATTGCGAAATTTACGCCCGCCGGGCGTGGAACTTGCAGTGGCAGTTGCGCAAATCATGCGCACGAAAAGACTTCTCCCGTTTCTCGTTATCGCTCTCTTGACCTCTTCCATCGCTTACGCCGGTCCCTTCGGCAGTTGGGCTGCCCGGGGCATGGTGGTAAACAAGACCTTCCGACCGACGCCTCTTTCCCACTCTCTCGGTGTGGACGGTATTTATCGGCTCGAATTGCGGGGCGCGGATAAAAAAGTCCGCCGCCAGATGGTGACCAAGGAAATCTATCTCGCCTATCAGATTGGCGATGCCTTCGACGAGCAGACCAAGTTGGTGAAGCAAACGCCAGCCAAAGGCGTCCGCCTTGCCGCCGCGACTAGTGGCACTCCGACTGAGAATCCTGCCGCAGCGGCACCCGCGAAAACGGAGTCCCTCGTGGATGTCCTGGCTGAAGTCGAATCCAAGAATCGATTGGCGAGCGAAAATTTCCCACGCGAAATGCGGCCCGAGACGGAAGGTTTTTAGTTTTCCGTTTTCGTTGCGGCCAGCGCTTCCCGCACACTCCAGCGATGCCGCTCGAGCCGCTCCCGCGCGCTCGTGTAGTCGCAGCCCGCGAGCTGCGCCAGCATGCGCGCGGCGCGGTCGCGAAGCTTGTCGTTCGTTGCCCGGAGATCAATCATCAGGTTGCCGCTGACCCGGCCGAGCTGCACCATCGCCCCAGTCGAGAGAATATTGAGCGCGACCTTGGTCGCAGTGCCGGCCTTCAATCGCGTCGAGCCGGCGAGCAGCTCCGGCCCGGTCGGCAAATCGATTCTGAGGTCGCAGTCGTTAGGCAGATCAGCCTTCGGCACCTGGCAGGAAAGGAGAATGGTCCGCGCACCGATCGTCCGCGCCCGCTCGATTGCGCCACGAACAAAAGGCGTGCGGCCGCTGGCCGAAATCCCGCAAATTACATCCTTCGCCGTGATTCCGCGTTCGCCCATCGCCCGTGCGCCGGCCGCGACGTCGTCCTCCGCGCCTTCTACGCCGCGATGCAGCGCGTTAGCCCCGCCGGCCATGATTCCCTGCACGAGTTCAGGCGGCGCGCCGAAAGTCGGCGGAATCTCGCTCGCGTCGAGAACCCCAAGACGCCCGCTCGTCCCCGCCCCGACGTAGAAAAGGCGGCCGCTGTTCTTCAGGGCGTGCGCGATCAAGTCGATTCCTTGCGCCAGTTGCGGCGCGGCAGCGCGCAAGGCTTCCTCGACCGATCTTTCTTCGCCGACAAACAGGTCGACCACTTCCCGCGGCGTCAGCCGGTCGAGCTGAGTCGATTGCGGGTGAATTTCTTCCGTCGTTAGGGCGGCGATTTCCACGGCCGGTGTTTCCGCGGCCGCGAGCAGCATCGGAGCGCGACCGAGCGCAAGCCAGGCTGCGCCTAACGACGACGATTTTTCTTCGACGAAGACCTTGGCGGTGGGCAGGACTTCCGCCAGTTCCCGATCGAAGGTCGCGACGTAAATCGAGTGGCCGCGAAAAAGGCCGCCAAGCAGAGCCACCGGCGGCGACGGGAAGTCCAGGCGCTGCGCGACGGCGGCGGTGTAGCAGGCGAGAACGCGGGCACCGGAGCGCAGGACCTCCTGCACCGTTTCCTGCCCGGTGGCCGCGGCGGAAAAAACCACCGGGGTCAGGCTGGCGATCTCCATTTTGCCTGCGGTCTGTGCCCAACGCACCAGCTCGTTCAGATTGTTCAGGCAAAGGGCGCGCAGGATTTCGATTGCGAGGTCGCTGCCTCGGCGATGGAGATCGTAATCGCGCAGAACCGCGCGCAGGGACTGGACCGAAAGGTCATATCCGCCCCCGGCGTCGCCCAGGATGTGGCCCCAGCCGCCGGCCCGTTCGATCCGGTCGTCGCGCCGTCCGGTGACTGAGGAACCGGTCCCGGCGTTGACCGCAATCCCATTGCCCGCGCCGAAAGCCGCGGCGAAGCCGGACTCGCGATCGCTTCCGGTGACGATAATGGCTTCAGGCCAGACTTCGGCACAGACCTGCGCGAGGTCGGCGCGATCGGCCGGGGTGCCGCAGCCGGCGAGGAAGGCGCCGACCCGCTCCACCGGCCTCGGCATTTCTCGCCAAAGCTCGAGGATTCGTTCCCGGCTCGTTAGGCGAAAATTCGTCGCGGGGAGCTGGCTGGCGCGGAGCGGGCGAAGCGTTTCGCCGCGGCTTTCGAAAAGCGCCCAGGAGGTGCGCGTCCCGCCGCCTTCGATCCCGAGGACTCTTTCCGTCGCTTGTTCCATGGAACCCGCCACTTTGCTGCTGCTTTGCCTGAGCGGCCACCGGAGATTGCCGATTGTGCGGCGATTTGTATGATCGCTCATGGCGGAAACCGAAGCGACAGCAGTGAAACGTGTCGCAGCCTTGCGCGCGGAGATTGGAGAACACAATCGCCGCTACTACGAGGAGGCCGCGCCGACGATCTCGGACCGCGAATACGATCGCCTCTACCGCGAGCTGCTCGACCTCGAGGCGCGCCATCCGCAGCTCGTGAGCTCGGATTCGCCGACCCGCCGGGTGGGCGGTGCTCCGCTCAAGGCCTTTTCCCAGGTGACGCATCGCGCTCCGATGCTGAGTCTCGACAACACCTATTCGGAGGAGGAGGTGGGCGCTTTTTATCGGCGGATGGAGAGACTTTTGCCTAACGAGAAGATCCCGGTCGTGGTGGAACCGAAGGTTGATGGCGTGGCCGTCTCGCTCCTTTATGAAGAGGGTCGCCTGAAATATGCCGCGACCCGCGGCGACGGGACCGTCGGCGATGATATCACGCAAAACATTCGCACCATCCGCTCCGTGCCGAAGCAGTTGAAAGGCGACGCCCCACGGATATTCGAGGTCCGGGGCGAAGTCTTCATGACGAAGGAAGGTTTTGCGAAATTGAACGCGGAGCGGAGCGAGGCCGGGGTGCCCGTTTTTGCTAATCCGCGAAATTCCGCGGCGGGTTCGCTGAAACAGCTCGACCCGGCGATCACGGCGCAACGTCCGTTAGGCGTGATCTTTTACGGGACCGGCGCGGTCGAGGGGATTGAACTGACGCATCACGCGAAGCTTTTTGCGCTCCTGAAAAAGCTCGGGTTGCCCTGCAGCGAACGCTGGTGGACGGCGGAGTCGCTCGAGGAAATCCTGGGCGCGATTCGCGAGCTGGAGAAGGTGCGACACGATTTCGTGTACGAAACGGATGGCGCGGTGGTGAAGGTCGATTCTTTTCTCCAGCGCGAGTCGTTAGGCATGACCGCGAAGTCGCCGCGCTGGGCGATGGCGTTCAAATATGAAGCCGAGCGAGTGGAGACGAAGCTGCTCGATATCCTTATCCAGGTCGGCCGGACCGGCGTCCTTACCCCGGTGGCCGCGCTTGAGCCGGTGGTCGTTTCCGGCAGCACCGTGGCCCGCGCCACTCTTCATAACGAAGACGAAATCGAACGCAAAGACATCCGGATCGGCGATACGGTCGTGATCGAAAAAGCCGGCGAAGTGATTCCGGCCGTAGTCAGCGTGCGGACCGATCTGCGCGCCGGTTCGGAGAAAAAGTTTCGCATGCCGAAGAAGTGCCCGGTCTGCGGAAGCGCGGTGGTGAAGGACGAAGGGCAGGTCGCGGTGCGCTGCGTGAACGCGCAGTGCCCGGCGCAGTTGAAACGCCGGGTGGAACATTTCGCCTCGCGCGGGGCGATGGACATCGAAGGGCTGGGCGAAGCGATGGTCGAACAGCTCGTCGGCCAGGAATTGGTCCGCGAAGTGAGCGACATTTATCGCCTAACGAGCGAGCAGCTCTCCGGCCTGGAGCGGATGGGCGAGAAGAGTGTGGCCAAGCTGCTGGCCGCGATTGAACGGAGCAAAAAGCAGCCGCTCTGGCGGCTCCTCTTTGGCATCGGAATCCTGCACGTCGGAGTCAGCGCGGCTCGCGCCCTGGCCTACCACTTCCCGAATCTCGACGCGCTGATGGAGGCGACCGAAGAGGAATTGCAGCGCATCCCCGACGTCGGTGAAGCGGTGGGGGCGAGCATCGCGCAATTTTTCCGCGAGCCGGGCAACCGCGAGATGATCGAAAAGCTGCGCGCGGCCGGATTTCGCCTAACGAGCGAGCCGAAGAAGGCCGCGCCGGAAGGATCCAAGATCAAGGGAACGACGTGGGTCATCACCGGCACCCTGAGTCAGTCGCGGGAGGAGATCGCGGAGCAAATCGTGGCGCAAGGCGGGAAAGTGAGCGGAAGCGTGAGCAAGAAAACCAGCTTCGTCCTCGCAGGCGAAGAAGCCGGGAGCAAACTGGAGAAAGCAAAAAAACTGGGCATTCGCGTCATCGACGAGGCTGCGTTTCGGGAGATGTTGTAGACGCGTCGCTCTGCGAAGCGCAGGGGAAAGTTCGCTCCGGGCAGGGCGCATACCCGGCTTCTCCCAGCCGGAGACCGGCTACAGTTACTTGCGTGGCGCGTCGAGGCGCAGCGGGACGACCGATTTTTTACTCGGCCCTAACGCCATCGCTTCCGGTTTGCTCGAAGCGGCCTGGACTTTCACGGTCAGCTTTTGATCGCCGCGCTGCACCGTGATGGGCACGGAATCGCCGGCACTGATGAAAAACGAGGCGTCGATCACGTCCTCCGGCTGGTGAACCTGGACGTTGCCGACCTGGAGGAGGATATCGCCCGGCTGCAATCCGGATCCGGAAGCGGGTGTGTTCTCGCGAATTTGCGTCATCTCCGCGCTCGAGCCTTCGACCGGTTTCGAAGCTTCCTGGACATCGATCCCGATCCAGCCGTGGCGGGCGTCGCCGAAACGGACATAATCGCGCCGAATTTTTTCCGCGGCATCGATCGGCAGTGCGTAGCAGGCCGACCCGCTGTCCACGCTGCTGACGAGGATGCCGACGACTTCGCCTTTGAAATTAAGCAGCGGCGCGCCCGCTTCTCCGCGCTGCGTCGGGACGTTGACGCGCAGATGGGTGGTCGAAAAATAGCGACCGAGATATTTGCGATCGAACCCGGCGACCATGCCGAAGCTGGGCGAGACCGGGAGATCGAGCGGAAAACCGATGGCCACGACCGGCGTCGCCAGGGCGAGCTCGGCCGATTTGCCGATGGGCAGAAAGGGAGTCGCGGCGTCAATCTTGAGCAGGGCGATACCGCTGCGCAGATCGGCCATCAGCTGGATGGCTCGGTATTTTTTTCCTCCGAACTGGACGGTGAAGTTGTTCGCTTCCCCGCCAACGGAATAGGAGGTGTAAATGGTGCCGGTGGGATCGACAAAAAAGCCGGTCCCGGAAAGCTCGCTGTGCTCGTCGACGGCGTGGATTTTGACCACGGCATTCCCGCAGCGCTCGAAGATGGCTTTGACCTCGCGGCTGATGGCGCCGGCCGTGTCCTCCTGGGCTTGGAGGAGAGGAAGACTAACGAGAGCGATCAGACTAACGAATCCCGCGATGCGCCCGCGTGGGGAGGTCGAGCGCCGGGACCCGCTAAAACTTGAAAGACGGCTCATAACTCACGGGCAACCGATCAAGCACATAACGCGGCGGCGTCGAGGCTCGGTGAGTATAGGCGCTTTCATTTACCTGACGGGAAAGTTCTGGCCCGAGACTGCGGGAGGAAAGAGGCGAACTGAGGGTGAAGACATCCGCCACCCGTTCAGCAGACATTTGCTCGATCACACTCTGATGAGAGGTGAGTGCGGCGGATTCCGCCATTGCAATCCCGGAGGATTGCGGCGCCTGGTAAACCTTGAGCGACACGACGGCGGCACAAACCAGGACCGCGGCGACGGCCGCCGGATAGGAAGTAAGCGACGGGATGTTCAGGCGGAAAAGCGAATCGGAGAGCCGCTGCCAGAGCACGCTCCAGATCGGCTGGCGCAACAGTTCGTCGCGCTGACGGCGATGGAATTCGTGGAGGAAATCTTCGAAGTAACTCGGAGGGGGCTGCTCATACTTTTTCAAGCGAAGCAATGTTCCGATGTCGTTTTCGTCGAAGTTGTCCATGCGTGCTGCGAGTTCTAACCAACGGGGTTTTTGCGGAATTCGTCCAGATAATTTTGCAGTTGGCGATTCGCGTAGAAGAGCCTTGATCGCACTGTTCCCTCGGAAACGCCAAGGATTTTACTGATCTCTGCGTGTGGCATTCCTTGAATATGAAACATGGTGACGACGGCCCTGTGTTCATCAGACAGCTTCATCATCGCCTCGTTCAATCTTCGCTGGAGCTCGCCGAGGTCCGCTTCCCGCACCGGACTGGTCGTCGAAGTGAGCTCGATGAACTCTTTGTCGTTCTGGATGCTGGCATCGACGTCGTCCAGGCTGAGGTGATAACGGCGGCCGCGCTTCTTCAGGAAGTTGAGCGTCATGTTGACCGCGATGGTGTGGATCCAAGTATAAAACGACGATTTGCCGCGGAAACCGTTGATCGCGCGGTAAGCCTTGGCGAAGACATCCTGCAGCATGTCGTTCGTGTCCTCGTGGTTCGAGGTCATGTTATAGACCAGGCCGTAAAGCCGGGGTGAATATTTCACGACTAAATCATCGAAAGCCGCCGCCTCGCCCGCCTGGGCGCGCGCGACGAGCGGTTTGTCTTCGTCGATTCGCGGTTGATCCATGGGCTCCCGACTACGTTTAGCACGCGCGGGAACACCCGACGATAGCAAATCGGTTAGGCGGCGGGGGGCCGGGAGCGCGACAGCGGGCGTCATCGTTTAGCGGCGATCACGAACCGAAAGGAGCCAGAGCAGGTTGCCCAGAGTAGCGATGAAGGCCGCGACGTAAGTCCAGGCGGCCGCGTTCAGGACTTTGTTCACGCCGATCGCTTCTTCGCCCGGCTGAATGATTCCCATCTGCTGCACAATGATCTTGGCCCGGCGCGAGGCGTCGAACTCCACCGGGAGTGTGATCAATTGGAAAACAAGCAACGCGAGGTAGCAGTAGATGCCGATGGTGATGAGGCCGGTAATGTGGAAAAAAAGTCCGCCGAGGATGGCAAACGGCAGGATTCGGGTCGCGATGCCGGTGATCGGCACCACTGCCATGCGCGCTTTGAGCGGCGCGTAAGCTTTCGCGTGCTGGATGGCGTGGCCGGTTTCGTGGGCCGCGATGCCGAGCGCTGCGACCGACGGCGTGTTGTAAACGTTGCTCGAAAGGCAAAGCCGCTTCTTTGTCGGATCGTAGTGGTCGCCGAGGTAATCGTTGATCTCCAGGACCTCGACGTCGTTGATGTTCGCCGCCTGCAAAATTTCACGGGCCGCTTCCGCACCGGTGATGTTGGAACTCGCGCGGACCTCGCCCCACTTCTTGAAAGCGCCTTTGACGCGGAACTGCGCCCACAAACCAATGAGGAGCGGAATCCCGACGAGGACTAGATAATAAGAAGAGAAAAACATCCCGTAACCGTAAGGTTGAAACATGTCGTAGTTAAAGCTGGTCCTCGGATTAGACGCTCAAAGCGGGTTAGCGTTCATTTGTTTCGCGATGTGTAGACGCTTCGCTCTACGAAGCGCGGGGGTTCCGACGCGACAACACCCGCCCACCCGCGTCGCCCAGAGGGCGACGTCTACAGTTCGAGATGGTTCTCGAAGCGCGAGAGCATGCGGATGCCGCTTTTGGTGATCGCGACCACGTCTTCGGTTCGAACCCCGCCGAGTCCCGGATAGTAAAGACCGGGCTCGACCGTGATCACTTGGCCAATTTTAAAAACCGTCTTTTGGAAACGGGGATGTTCGTGAATTTCCAAGCCGAGCCCGTGACCGGTGCCGTGGAAAAAGCCGGTCTGGCGGCCGTTGCGCAACTCGGTTGGGTAACCCTGGTCCGCGAAAAAATTCTGCACCTCCTTGTGCAATTTCAGCCCGTCCACGCCCGGCTTCATTTTCTCCAGCGCAAGCGCCTGACCGGCGTTGACCGTTTCCCAAAGCCGGCGCTGCTCATCGCTCGCCCGGCCGCGCACGACGGTTCGCGTAAGGTCGCCGTAGTAGCCGGTCCCGGCAGCGCGCGGGAAAATATCGAGGATGATGAGGCTGTTTCCTTTCAGCGGGCCGTGGCCGCGCTCGTGCGGATCGCAGGCCTGATCGCCCCCGGCCACGATCGTGTTTGCGGGCAGGCCGCCCGCGCGCAAAACCGCAGTGTCGATCTCGGCCCGGAGCAGTTCGGAGGTCAGGACCTGGCCCGACCATTCCAGCTTCTGGCCTTTCCCCGGCTTCGAGCGTTTGAGCACCTCAATGCCGCGCGCCATGCCGGCTTCGGTAATCTCGAGCGCCTTTCGCATCAGGCGCAGCTCACTCTCCGACTTCGCTTCCCGGGCTGGCCAGAAAAGACCGTTGGTCGGCTGGAGTCGGATTTTTTTCGACTCCAATTCGCGCGCGTAACCGAGCGGGAAATTCGCCGGCACGATGGCCGAGCGCACTCTTCTCTTGCTCAGGAAATGAGCCAGCACCTTCTCGTAGGGAGGTGCCTTCTTGCTCTTTCCCTGCACTTCTTTTTCAAAAGTGCTGTAGGCCACAAACTCGTCCGCTTCCGCCTGTTTGCGGCCGCGATCGATCTCGAGATCGCTCAGGACCAGAGTCCGCTTGCCGTTTTGTTCGAGGAAAATAAATGGATCGGGGGCAAAAAAACGGGTGGCGTAAAGCATGTCGGCATCGCTCTCGCTCGCGGCCACGATGAGGCGGGTCTGGTCTTTGGCTTTCTTCATTCTAATTCCTTCGCACGACCAACTGCCGACGCAAGATCCCGTGGAGCAGCCAGAGAAGAATCAGGCTCGAACCGACCAGGATCCCGGTGTTGAAAGCGAAGACACTGACGGGGGTGTTGAAGTAACGCTTCTTCGCGCCAAAAAAGACGTTCGGCTTTCCGCCCCGGCGATAATCGTTTTGCTCCATCTCGGCGTTCGCGATCAGGTCGGAAATTTTCTGGTTCACGAAAAGCTGTTCGGCCGTGACCGGGCCGTTCGCTTTCTTGAAGGCGGCGCGGTAGAAAGACATTTTTCCGCTCAGCACGCGATCGATCACGCGCAGGTACTGCTTGACCTCGCGCGCGGTGCCCGCTTCCAGACCGGAAAGAACGGCGAGCGTTTCTTTGAGATCGTCGAGCCGCTTTGGATCGCCCGGGTTCGATTCGTGCCGGGCCACAATGGTGTCGATCTGCTGCTGCGCGTCCTCCTGTCTTTTCGTTAGGGGATTGAGCTTGGCCTGGGCCACGACCAGTTCTTCGTAAGACCAGCGCATGGCGACAAATTCGCAGATGAAAGGGACCTGGAGCCGGCTGTCCATCTTGGTCGTCTCGTCGCTGTTGGGATGTTCGTGGAACCAGCGCGAAAAGGTGTAAACCAGTCCGAGATTCCGGTTCATGTCCTCGTACTTGATCATCGCGCCGCCCATGATGATCTGCGGAATGAGGACGAGCGGGACGATGTTGGCGGCCGTCTTGGGGTCGGCCACGAGCGAGGAAATGACCAGGCCTAACGACACCCCGCTCATCGCGGTCATGAAGACGATCGCGAGGTCGTACCAGAACATCCCGCGGATCTCGAGAATGTAGTTGCCAATCAAAACAAAGAGGATGGTCTGGACGAAGGCGAACACGCCTAACGAAATCGTCTTGGCAAAAACGTAGTAGGAGAGACGCACGTTCAGATTCCGTTCCCGTTGCAGGACGGCGCGGTCGCGGATGATGTCATCAGCGCTGTTCGTTAGGCCAAGGAACATGGCGACGATCAAGGTGAGAAAGAGATAGGTCGGAATGTGATAGGCCGAGGCGAAATCGTAACCGCCGCTGTCGGAATAACGCAGGATGGTGGCGATAAGGAGGGCGAGCAGAGGCGCGACGCCGATCGTGATCACGAGGTTGGCGCGGTTGCGCAACTTGCTCGTGAAAGCGCGGCGCAGGAGCGTGCGCAGTTGCGTCCACTCATCGTGCCAGCGAATTGGTTCGCGGATTCGTTGCGGCGGGGCGGGCGGGAGCGGCAGGACCGGGTCGCGCCGGAGCGGGATCTGTTTGACGTCCTGGATGAGACGGAAAGCCTCGTATTTATCACGCCAGAATTCGGGCGAGTAACGCCGCGCCGGCATGAGCTGGCCGCGATTGTTTTCTTCGTAAATAATGTCGCCACTCAGGTCGCGCAGGGGCGTCTCGAGGACGTCGAAGATAAACTCCGGCCGGGTCGTGCCGCAGGCCGCGCAAGCGCCGAGGTCGGCGCCGAATTGGTGCTGATGTTCCGCTTCCGCAAAATAGCGCAGCATGTCGGTCGGGGTGCCGAAGAAGACGAGCCGCCCGCCCTTGTCGAGCAGGATGGCCTTGTGAAACATCTGGAAAATTTTCGAGCTCGGCTGGTGAATGGTGACGACGATGATCTTGTTGTGCGCCATCCCGCGGATGATCTCGATCACGTGCTCGGAGTCCTTGGAAGAGAGGCCGGAGGTCGGCTCGTCGAAGAGATAAACGTCGGCCGAGCCGATCATGTCGAGACCGATGTTGAGCCGCTTGCGTTCGCCGCCGCTGAGCGTTTTTTTCACCGGGCTGCCGACGATGCTGTCGCGCCGTTCGCTCAAGCCGAGTTCGATCAGTTTGCCTTCCAGGCGCCGGGTGCGATCGCGCCGCGAGAGGTGCGGAGACCGAATGGCGGCGGCGAACTGGAGATTTTCCCCGATCGTGAGGTGCTCATCGAAAGCGTCGTCCTGCGGGATGTAACTGACGTAGCGTTTCAGCGCGTCGAGGTTGTCGTAGAGCGGCTGGCCGTTGAGCAGCACCTCGCCCCGGGTCGGCTGCAATTGACCGCCGAGCACGCGCATGAGCGTGCTTTTGCCCGAGCCGCTCGCGCCCATGACGCAGACCATCTCGCCTCGGTTAAGAGCAAAGCTGATCCCTTCCAGCGCGATGTCGCTATTGCTGAAGCGATGGTTGCCATCCACCACCTCGAGGGTGCGGATGATGTTGCGTTCTTCCTCGATGATTCGCTCGGAAAAGTCGCAGCGCAGAAATTGGCCAACATCGATTCGAATGGTGTCGCCGTCGGAGAGCGGCGCGGTCGTGCGGACGGCGAGGTCGCCAACCATGATCGGGCGATCAGCTTCTAGCACCTCGAGGAGGCCGACGCGCTTGTCGTAATCACAGGAAATCTTCAGGAGCACGTCGCCCGCGGTGCCGGGCGAAAGGAGAATGTCGTCTTCCTCGAGCAGGCTGGGGTTGTTCGAGACGAGGTATTCCGATTTCGAGGCCTTGAGCTGGAAACGTCCGCCAAGGGCACGCGCGCGCCGGCGCAGATCGGAGAGATCCATCTCGGTGTCGTTGTAGAAAACGATCCGGTCATCGAGCGACGCCTCGACCTGGGTGTTGGCCATGAGCCGGACGCCGTTGAGCTTGGCCCGTACATCGCGCAGGGCCTTGACCTGAACTTTGAGCCCGAAGGTCACTTCGAGCGAACTTTCGCGCGTGCGCGAGCGCTCCAATTCCACCTCATCGGAGTCCTTGTTTACCCGGACGAAAATTTGCGGAAGCGAGACGTTTTTCTTGGCGTTAAAATAAGTCGCGAGGTCCTGGAAAGAGAGAACGTAGTCGCCGATGAGGATGCGTTGCCCGGGATAGATGCGGCAGAACCCGCCCCGGGCGAGCGGGCGACCGCGGACGGATACGGCCTGCGCGCTGTAGTTCTTGAGCAGGATCAAGTCGTGATAACGAAAAGCGAGGAGCCGCTCCGTTCCGCTCAGACTTTTGATCGTGATATCGGCCTCGCCATTGGCCCCAAAGGAAATCGCCTCGAGCGGAGAAGCGCCGCGCTGGTAAACCTGCTGGTCGGAATCCTCCGAAGCATTGAGCTGGTAAACAATGTCGATCGCCTGTGCCGCCATCCCGAGCTGCGACATGAAGGAATAGAAAGCGACGACCTGATCCTGTTTCAAGCCGGCTTGGGAAATCAGGTCGTAAAGCTGGACCCCGAGCATGATCTTGCGATCCGCGCTGAGCGAAGCGGCGAGCTTTTGCGCCATGGCGGAGAGATCCTGCTGCTCGTAGAGCGCTTGGCGGAAGAGCATCCGTAGCTCTGAGTAAACCGCTTCCGGGTAGTCGTGACGCAGGAAACCGAGGCTGGAATCGATCTCTTCCTCGAGCAGAACGCCGTCGGCCTTGGAAAAGCTGGCCAGCACCTGAATCAGGAGCGGAAGGAGGTTCGGCCCCTCGGCCACGCTGCGCGGTTTGCGCATCGCCCGCCGCATCCAGCGCCGGCCGCGCCGCCGCCAGCGATATGCCAGAGGCGTGACGAGCTGAACCGCCCGATCGATTTTATCCGCAAAACTAGGCACCGGTTCCGACATGCTGCTTAACGGCCACGATAGGTCTGGGCTCCGAATGGTGCAATGAGGCGGCGCAGCTCCTGCTTTTGCATTGCCAGAGGCTTTATGATAATTTTCGCGCTCACGCCTCTCCTAGCGTAGCATTTTCTATGGCTCAGCCCGATCGCAATTCGCAAAAAGATAGCAAACGTGGTGGCGACCCGAACTTTAATTGGCGCGGCGTCATCCTTTTTGCCATCGCCTTCGCCCTTATCGGGTTGGCGGTTTTATTCCGGGGCGGCACTGGCTATGGGACTGAGGAGGATGTGCCTTACAATCGCTTTCTCGAGCTCATCGAGCATAAGCAGATCGTTAATGATCCGAAGTTACCGCTCCGTCTCGTGGTCGAGGAAGGCCGCCCGACGCAGACTATTCGCGGCGTCTATTCCCGCCCCGGCGTGGGCAGCGCCCCGGCGCAGCAGGTTCCGTTTCGGACCACGATCTACCTGAATTTCACCACCGATCTCCAGGAAAAACTGGATAAGGCCGGCGTCCCGATCGCAATCCGGACCGAGTCGAACGTCCTCGCACAAGCTGTGATCGGCTTCGTCCCGATCGCACTTTTCCTCCTCATTCTTTATTTCCTTTTCCGGCAACAGATCCGGATGGCGGGCAAGGGCGCGCTCAACTTCGGCAAGTCAAAGGCGCGCATGCTGGCGCGGGACAAGAACAAGATCACCTTCAAGGACGTCGCCGGGGTCGAAGAAGCGAAAGACGAAGTGCAGGAGCTGGTCGAGTTCTTGCGTGACCCGAAGAAATTTCAGAAACTCGGCGGCCGCATCCCAAAAGGTGTGCTCCTCGTCGGCCCTCCGGGAACGGGCAAAACCCTTCTCGCGCGCGCCATTGCCGGCGAAGCGGACGTGCCGTTCTTCTCCATCAGCGGCTCGGATTTCGTGGAAATGTTTGTCGGCGTCGGCGCCAGTCGCGTGCGCGACATGTTTGAGCAGGGCAAGAAGTCCGCGCCCTGCATTATTTTCATCGACGAAATTGACGCGGTCGGACGTCATCGCGGCGCCGGGCTCGGCGGTGGTCACGACGAACGTGAACAGACGTTGAACCAGCTGCTCGTCGAAATGGACGGCTTCGAATCAAACGAAGGGGTCATCTTGATGGCCGCGACCAACCGGCCCGACGTGCTCGATCCGGCGCTGTTGCGTCCCGGCCGTTTCGATCGCCGGGTGATCGTCAACCGCCCCGACGTGCGCGGCCGCGAAGGCATCCTCGCCGTGCACACGCGCAAGATTCCGATGGCCGACGATGTCGACATCAAGATCCTGGCGCGCGGCACCGTCGGCTTTACCGGCGCGGACCTCGCGAACCTGGTGAACGAAGCGGCGCTCAACGCGGCGCGCGACAACAAGAAACTCGTCTCGATGTATCACTTCGAGTACGCCAAGGACAAAGTGCTGATGGGCGCCGAACGGCGCTCGATGATCGTCACCGAAGACGAGAAGAAGGTCACGGCGATTCACGAAGCCGGTCACGCGATGCTCGGCATCCTGCTGCCCTACGCCGATCCCCTGCACAAGGTGACGATCGTTCCGCGCGGCATGGCGCTCGGCCTGACGATGTCGCTCCCGACCGACGAAAAGCACAACTACTCGAAGAACTACCTGGTCGACCAGATCGG